>CAWCBX010000144.1:0-7121 GCA_963793595.1 uncultured Gammaproteobacteria bacterium
TGGTTCGATGAGCGAGGGCGAGAGCTTCTGCAGGATATCGGCTTGAGTCTGTTTGTCGCCGTGCTGGCTTGGAGCGTTGGACCGAAGATCCTGGCTCCTTCCAGGGTACCGTGGTGATCAAGATTGCAGCGCTCGGTTTGCTGGCTGCCCTGGTACCGCCATTCCTGGCCTGGTTGTATGGATTCTATTTCCGCAAGATGAATCCTGTCATCCTGGCGGGTGCCTGTGCCGGTGCTCGTAACAGCACGCCGGCAATGAAAGGTATTTCCGACGAATCACAGAGTGAGATGCCGGCTATCGGTTATCCTGTGCCTTATGCACTGACCTCGATGATCGTATTGATCCTCGGTTATATCGCCATGGTGATATCCTAAGCGTTTGCAATCGGATGCTGCTATTTACAGGCGTAAATGGCGGCATCCGATCAGCACCTGATCAGTCGAGGTAATCCGTTATAGAAGTAAAACGCATTAAAATAGCGGTCAACGTGATGCGAGCACGATTGACCGTTATTGGTTTTAATATCGCCGTGGTTTCGTTTCAATTGAATCGTTTGAGCTTTATGCCAGGCGGTGTCGATGTTCCCGGCCTCCACGAGCCGTTTCACGCCAGTTCTAACGTTTCATTATTACTGGCAGTTCCAGTATCCATGGCAGCTATCGTTGGCTACATTTTCTCCAGCGAGTTTGATGAAGTCGGTACCTGCACATCCTGGTCGATCGTGGCAGCCGATATACTCATGTATATGGGGCTTGCCTGCACCATCGCTGGATTTTTCTCCCCCATAGGTGGCTCGCTGGATGCCCTCGAAGCCAATGCTACTGACCAATCATTTCATGTAATATTTGTAGCTGAATCGTTGATCCTTATCGGTGGAATCAGTTGGTTCCTGGCCGCTTATCTTGGCCCTGTTCGTGCCTTGTCGAGCTCCCCTTTTCCGCGCTTAACAAATATCTGTTTGGCAGTGGCCTACCTGATAGTTTTCGGCTATTTGGGATTTATATCAGCCAGTGCAGCAGCGGTTGATGCGGGCAGCACCACGGGTATTACAATTGCCCAGTGGTTAATGGAATTTGTACAACCGTTTCGTTGGTAGCCGCTTTGGGATGAGCTTAAGTCCCCTTTTCTTGCCGTATCTCGAAGTAACGATGAATTAAGTTAACTGTCACCTTAATTCGCTGTCACCTTAATTCGGCCATTGCCCTCCATCCCCTTAAACATTAGATTGTTGCAATGCGAATCGCTGTAGTTTAAGAACTCAAAATGAAAATGTTGAACCAATTCATCGTAATAGGCGCCTGCTGCCTTATGCAGTCCTGTGCGTCGATTCCGGGTGATACGCCCAGCCCATGGGACTTCCCGGGCAGAGGCTACAGTATATCGTCTAGCGACGAGCAGGCTCATCTGGTTGCCTCGATGCAGCCATGCATCGACTTCGCCAGAGACAGTTTCCCTGAAGTATTGAATCGTTATGAAAGTGGCCTGCCTGAAGGAGCAGCGCTTAAAGCAATTGTTTTTGACGATGAAAAATATACCAGCCAGGTCACTGTATGGACTGTTGATGGCAACCTGATTCATGGTCGCATCAGTAGAATGCATACTATCAAGGGGAAGCTTTATGCTCCCGGGGATAACATTTCTATAAACAAATCCGAGGTAGTCGACTGGTACATCATCCACCAGGACCGCCCTGCCGAAGGCAACATGATTGGCAAGTATTTGCTGCTGAAACAGGATGGGCTGGCAGCGGGAGCCTGTGATCCTCACGATATCGAGTTTCAACGCTTTCGATTTTTTGCGCAGGACTACTCCTTCGTCCCGCCTGGCACCGCCGCATGGGAAATGCGCGTGCCACGGGAAGGCGAGGATATGTTGATGCTGGAAAAGGGGCCTGGTCCTGACGAGCTAAACACCCTGAGTAGCACTCGTTACAGGTTTCCATTAATTAATTCGAATCAGGAACTGGTCGACGCCACCAGGGGGTTTATGGAATATACCCCCGATGATCCTGACCGATATACGCTAATTGAATACGAGATCGTCCCATATAAAAAAAAGGCAAGCATACCAGTCAATTTCAACAGCCTGGCTATGTGCGCCGTATCGCGACAGGTCATCGCCGATAAGCAGGCTTTGCTTTTGGATTCAGGGGGAAAAGGAACCCTGATCCGGGAAACCCAGACGCTGGTCTGTGTCCACCCGACCGAAAGAGACAGGGCCGTCGTGCTGAATTATTCGCATCGCTATCAGCCAGGTAACAGAGACCCCGAATTCATCAATAAAGCCAGTCGGGTATTCGAAAGCATCGCGTTCAAAACCAGGAATTAACATTCTGGAGCTTTGCAGGGCTATACCAGGTATGCACATCAAAGTTGCTTGCAGGTGATTATAGTTAGAACCTCGTTCGCTCCGACCAACCTCAACCCGGCATCACTGGCGATGTATCTCTGATGGAAGCGTTACTACTAAAACCGATAGACCGCAATGAAAAGCCTTCTAATTCCTGCGTGTACTGTTTAGAATGCCGCTTGTTCAAAGGAGGAAAAGCATGTTGAAGCATTCTTTACTGCGGAGTTGTGTCGTCGGGCTGGGTCTGCTGCTGGCCACATCGAGCTGGGGGGCGACCGAGGAGTATGGCTACCCGATAAAAGACAAGTATGTCGCGACTGTCGTCGGAACACCGAGCGAGTACTGGGCAGATCTGCCAAAAAAGATCCCGTTCCACACTCGACGCGTTACCATTTTCCCTGACAGGGTGGTACCAGATGCCTTCTTTGCGGATAGCGCGTTGCTCTATTCCGTGGCGTTGCAGAACAAGGCGGCACCATTAATCTTCCTGATTGCGGGTACCGGGTCCTCCCACAATGGTGGTACCAACAAACAGCAGGCGAAGGCTTTTTACCAGGCTGGCTTTCATGTTGTGTCTCTGTCTTCCCCCACTTTCAGTAATTTCGTAATCTCCGCATCCGCTACCGGCGTGCCGGGTCATGCTGAACACGATGCCGAGGATATTTACCGGGCGATGGAAAAAATCCACACCATCCTGCTAGACAAAGACAATATTGAGATTACCGGCTTCAACCTCACCGGCTACAGCCTGGGTGGTTTTAACTCAGCCTACGTGGCAAAACTGGATGAACAGCGTAAATCCTTCAATTTCGACCGCGTGCTGCTGATTAACCCACCGGTATCGTTGTACAACAGTATTTCTCTACTGGACCGGATGGCAGACAATATTCCAGGTGGTATAGACAACTTTGATTTGTTCTTCGACGATCTGGTGCGCGGCTTTGGCGAAGTGTACAAGCGCTCTAGCGGCGATCTAGGTGACAACTTTCTATATGACGCCTATAGGGCTCTGGACCTCAAGAATGAAGAGCTCGCCGCTCTGATTGGCGTCGCGTTCAGACTTTCTTCCGCCTCGATGGTCTTTGCCTCCGATGTAATGACGAACTATGGATACGTTAAACCCAAAGAGATGAAGGTGAATCGCCACACCGATTTGCAACCCTTGGCCCGGGTTGTTTATCGGCTGGGTTTTACCGACTACTACCACGAGTATTTCTATCCCTATTACCGCGATAATGAAAATGCCGCAGGCCGGGATGCGTTCGTGCAATCCGAGAGCTTGACTCGTATTCAGGACTACCTGCGCAACAGTCCCAAAATAACTGTGATGCACAATGAAAACGATATTATCCTCGAACCCGGGGAGATCGACTTCTTTCGTGAGGTGTTCGGAGATAGAGCAAAAATTTACCCTTATGGCGGGCACTGCGGCAATATGAGTTACCGCGATAACGTGGCCCACATGATCAACACGTTCACGCGTTGAGGATAGCCAGATGAAAATAAAATTTCCCCATGCTGCCCTGTTGATTACCGTGTTTTTAATGACGGCCTGTAGCACTGGTCCGGCGATGCAAATGGAGAACTACTCGGAACCCGTTTTTTCTGCCGAACGCATTCTGCCTGAGGATGCCGCGGAGCGCAGTGCATCAGATGTCTACGATCCCTGGCAAGGCATGAATCGTCGTATATACAACTTCAACTACCACTTTGACAGATATGTTTTCCTCCCTGCTACTCGCGGTTATCAAAATGTCACCCCGGACTTTGCCGAGACGGGCGTTAGTAATTTCTTCGATAACCTGAGGGATGTGAACACCTTTTTGAATTCGGTTCTGCAGCTTGCACCAAAGAAGTCGGCACAGTCACTGGGACGTGTGGCGGTAAACACGACGGTAGGCTTGCTCGGCCTGATCGACGCGGCTACCTTTTTTGGTATCGACAGACCGGAAGAGGATTTTGGGCAGACCCTAGGTCGATGGGGTGCCGGCCCTGGTCCCTTCCTGATGGTGCCTGTTTTAGGCCCGTCGAGCCTGCGGGACGGTATCGGCCTGATACCTGACTACGATGGTGAACAGCTATCTCAAGGAAGAAATATTTTCTGATAGTGACGTTAGATTAGCCGCTTCGGTGCTCGATGCACTTTCGACGCGATCCAATACACAATTTCGCTATTATGAAACCGGCTCAACCTTTGAGTATGAAATGGTGCGCTGGCTGTGGTCGACCAAGCGCGAGTTAGACGTAGCCAAGTAAACCGGGGAAGACGAAACCATGAAACAGACAATATACGCGTTTACTATCTGGCTCTTTTTCGTGCCGTTGCTCAGTGGCGTTAGCCATGCGGCAGACACCATTCGGGTGGGCACCACTCAGCCCCTGACTGGCAAATTCAAGGATTTTGGTGAGGAGCAACTGCGCGGCATACAGATGTGGGTGCATGATATCAATGCCCGCGGTTCCTTGCTGGGCAAGGATGTGGAACTGGTTTATTACGATGACTATTCCGAGGCCGATCGCAGCGCCGTGCTCTACCGTCAGTTAATCGAGAAAGACAAGGTTGACCTGCTGATAGGACCCTATTCATCCGGTACCACACTGGCGGCGAGCACCGTTGCCGAGCAGCATAACTTCCCGATGGTGGCTTCAGCGGCCTCTGCCGAGCAAATCTGGCAACGCGGTTATAAAAATATCTTCGGCACTGATAAACCTGCTGCCAATTATATGGATATTGCCATTGCGGTAGCGCAGGAAAACGGTGCCAAAACATTTGACCTGATCTCCTCCGATAGTGCATTTTCGCGAGATGTCGCCGACGGTGTACGCAAGGAACTTGCCAGTCGTGGTTTGACGCTATTACTGGATGAGGTGTATCAGCTTGACCAGGTGGACTTTAGCGCACTGGCGAAGAAGCTTAGTGACAGTAAAGGCGATGTTTTACTGGGTGCGACTTATCTCGAGGATGCTCTTGCTATCAGCAGGGCTTTCAGGACTATTGGTGGCAAGGCCAGAAAAGATATGGTCGCCTTGACAGTCGGGCCGGCGTTACGGGAGTTCGGTGACGAAATGGGTCCTGCTGCCGAGGGTATCGTGGGTGTGGTGCAGTGGCTGCGCAGCGTGAAAAAGCCCGGGTCCCAGGATTTTGCCTACCGCTATCGCCTGAAGTACGGTTACAACCCCGGGGTACATGCTGTTATCGGTTACAGCGCAGGCCAGGTATTAGAGGCGGCGGTGCGACTGGCGGGAAGCACTGACAAAGATGCCGTCCGCGAACAGCTGAAGAAGCTGGAATTCCATTCATTGATGGGTAACTACAAGGTCGATGAAACGGGTCGTCAAATTGGTAAACGCATGTATTTGCTGCAATGGCAGAATGATAGTCGTCGCCTGGTCGCCCCGCCAGACGTGGCAGAACGGAAGCTGATTTACCCGCGCAACTAATCACGCCTGTAAGAACAGGAATTTCAGGGACAGTATAAAATACAAAATTTCAGTCATTCCCGCGCAGGCGGGAATCTTGCAAAGCTACCATGATTTCGAGGTTCCCGCCTGCGCGGGAATGACTGATAATTCTGGGGGTTTATTTTGAGCTTGCAGGCCACTGGCGCCTGAATTTTACCTGCGGCGATGCCCCATTCGCCGGTGATGGTGGCGAATCACCCTGCGGTTGCCGTAGTAATATCCTCCATCGTCATCACCATAGTCTTTCGGGGTCGTAGCCTCGGGCGGCCTTTCGGTCTTTATAACTTTGGGTTCTGGTGCGGGCGCGGGTGACGTGTTCACCGGCACCTCGACCGGATCTGCCACATTGGTCGGTTCTACTTCAACCGCCTTGCTACCGGTTGACGGCGTATCGCTGAAAGTGACGTTACCTTCGGCATCGGTGGATTTATAGACCTGCGCGAATGCGGTGCTACTCAGGCATAGAAACAATGGAACCAGCAAAACACGGAATTTAATCATTACTTAGGACTACTCTTTTATGTGCCTAAAACTATAGCACAAGGGCCATTTTTTTCTTATTTTCGGTCAGCCGTCTGATTCATAGCTGGCGCCCGGTTAAGAGTCTGTCTCAATGAACACTGCCATTAACAAACCAGGATCGCCGTCACACTGGTTCGGGCTTACTGCCGACTGATTTCTTATCGCCCAGGCCCAGGCAGATTCTTGCGGACTTTGGTATCATCGCAGGAATTCTGCAAAAAAGAACAGTAATAATTATGTGGCTATCAGGATATAACTTCATTCCGCCCCGGCAATTCCTGGGACTGCTGGTAATTTTCTGGGCACTGTTCGCAGCTCCTTCGAGCCTGCTCGCGCAAATGGTGCCAGGCACGGGCAGCGCACCGACTGCCGCACCCGTTGAAATTCCCGAGCACCTCACGCAGGAACAGGTGCGCGATCTGATCGCACGCCTGTCCGATGACCAGGTCAGGGAACTGGTGATTTCCCAGCTGGACAAACTGGCCGCCGGGCAAGATCAGGCCGGCGATCCAGCCGTCTATGTCAGCCAACTGAACGCAAGGCTTCGACCAGGCCCGAAACACGCTATGGCGCGCGTTCAATGAGGAACACGAGATTTACACCCTGCCAAGGTCGATCTGGCAACAGATGACCGGCAATGGCCAGATCAGCGGCTGGTACATACTGTTTCAACTGATCGGGTTACTGGTAGTCGGCTGGATCGCCAGACTCCTGACCAGGCACCTGCTCGTAAAAGCCAATGAAAAACCCGTGGAAGAGCTTTCGCTGGGCAAGCGCTAAAGAATATT
>CAWCBX010000145.1:0-10191 GCA_963793595.1 uncultured Gammaproteobacteria bacterium
GGTCACCGTTTCAATGCGAATAAACTGTTGCTCGATCCTTATGCCAGGCAGATTAGCGGTAACCTGGGCTGGGACAAGGCTGTTTACGGTTACGATCTGGATGACCCTGAGCAGGACCTGAGCTTTGACAGTATCGATAGTGCGGACTTTGTCCCCAGGTCCGTGGTGGTCGACGAGGCTTTCGACTGGGGCAACGATCAACCGCCGCGGATGCCCTGGCCGTGCACGGTAATTTACGAAGCTCACGTGCGAGGCTTTACCATGCTGAACCAGGAAATAGACGAGCAGCAGCGCGGCAGTTTTGCCGGGCTGGCATCGGATAGCGTTATTTCCTACCTCAAGTCGCTGGGAATAACCGCGCTCGAATTGATGCCGATCCACGCGTTTATCGATGATCACTTCCTGGTGAAAAAGGGACTCACCAATTACTGGGGCTACAACAGTATCGGCTTCTTCGCGCTCGAATCAGGTTACCTTTCCAATGGCGATCGCAACGAATTCAAAGCCATGGTGCGACGGCTGCACCAGGCCGATATCGAAGTCATCCTCGATGTTGTCTACAACCATACGGCCGAAGGCGACCAGTCGGGGCCGACACTCTGTTTTCGCGGTATCGACAATGCCAGCTACTACCGGCTAGCAGACGCGGACAAGCGCGTTTATATCAACGATAGCGGCTGCGGCAATACCCTCAATCTGAATCACCCGCAGGTTTTACAGATGGTCATCGATAGCCTTCGATACTGGGTGAGCGAAATGCATGTTGATGGTTTTCGCTTCGATCTTGCGGTAAGCCTCGGTCGGGAAGCAGACGGTTTCGATAGCAATAGCGCGTTTTTCGAGGCAATAGCGTAAAGACCCGGTGCTCTCGCAGGTGAAGCTCATCGCCGAGCCCTGGGATATCGGGCCAGGGGGTTATCAACTCGGCGCTTTCCCGCCGGGTTGGGCGGAATGGAACGACCGCTTTCGTGATAGCGTACGCCGTTTCTGGCGTGGCGACCCCGGGATATTGCCCGAACTCGCGCGCAGCCTGCATGGCTCGAGTGATCTGTTCGAGCATAACGGCCGGCGACCCTCGGCCAGTATTAACCTGGTCACCAGTCACGACGGTTTCACGCTTGCCGACCTGGTCAGCTACAACGATCGCCATAACGAGGCCAATGGCGAGAATAACAAGGACGGCCATAGCGCCAATTTCAGCAGCAACTATGGTGTCGAAGGCGCGAGCGATGATGCGGCACTCAATGAGTTGCGGCTGCGTCAACGGCGTAACTTTCTGGCAACCCTGTTTCTCGCGCAGGGAACCCCGATGCTGCTCGCCGGGGACGAACTCGGGCGCAGCCAACAGGGCAACAACAACGCCTATTGCCAGGATAACGACATTACCCGGCTGGACTGGTCGGCGCTTCAGCAGGAAGCGGAAATGATCGACTTTGTGCGCTCCCTGATACGAATTCGAAGCGAATACCTGCTGTTGCATCGAGATCGTTTCGTGCATGGGGAAGAACAGTTTGAACCTGTTGGTTTTACCGATATTCAGTGGCTGCGCGCAGACGGCCAGCCGATGAACGATACCGACTGGCATGACCACGGCAGCAATTTTCTCGCCATGTTACTGGCGGTTGAGGTGATGCCCGCACGAGATCCACGCTTCGATGGCGAAAAGGAATCGGCGCTGCTTATCGCATTCAACGCCGATTCAAAGCCGGTAGACTTTAAACTGCCGCAGACCGAGTTTCACTGGCAGTGCATCCTGACGACTGCGAGTATCGAGCCTTTAATCAACGGCAACACATCCGTGGAGATCGAGCCGCGTTCGCTGCAATTGTTTGAACTGCTAACATAAGGTCGAAGCTGTACGAATCGCACACACCCATGAGTCACCTTGTACTGAAAAAGAATAGATTTCTATGTCGATAACCGACCACGAGGGGCTCGATGCGCTATGCGCCAGCTGCGGTATCGTGCTTGATTACTACGATATCCGCGGTCAGCGACATGAGCCCAGCGTCGACGTGAAGCGGTCTCTGCTTGCGGCATTACGGTTACCGGTCGACAGTGATGACGATATTCGGTGCCGCCTGCAGCAGGTTGAATCCCGGAAATGGCAGACTGTCGTCGCACCCGCGGTAGTGCGTCGACAAAATGACCTGCCCATACGCCTGACGCTGACCCTTGACGCGAGCCAGATCGATAGCGCCATTACCTGGCAGCTAAACGAGGAAGCGGGTCAACATCGGCATGGCGAATGGAAAATAAACCCGGCGGACGCTATCGATGAATCAGTCGTTGATGGGACCCGGCTGATGCGATTCGAGGTTACGCTGCCAGGCCTCACCGATACCGGTTATCACCACCTGGTGATTAAAGCGGGTGACAGTGCCAGGGCGCAGACCACCCTTATCGTCGCGCCCGAAACCTGCTATCAACCACCCGAACTCGCGGATGGCACGAAAATATGGGGCATTAGCCTGCAACTATTTTCGCTGCGTTCAGAACGTAACTGGGGCATCGGTGACTTTACTGACCTGCAATCCGTGGTCGAGATATTCGCCCCGCTTGGAATCAATGTGCTTGGCTTCAATCCATTACACGCGCTGTTCCCGCATTTGCCGGAAAACGCGAGCCCTTACAGTCCGTCGAGTCGCGACTTCCTCAATCCTGTCTACCTGGACGTCGAAGCCGTCGATGAATTTAAAAATGACCTTGAAGTGCAACATCTAGTAAAGACCAGCGAATTCCAGGCTGGCCTGCAGGCATTGCGCGAGCTTGAATTGATCGATTACCGCAAGGTCTGGGCGGCCAAGCTGGAAGTTCTTGAAATGCTATACCAGGGTTTTAAAAAAATACGGCATGATGCCGAGGCGCCGCGGGTCAGGGCATTTCTTGAATTCCAGGACGCCGGCGGTGAGGATTTATTAAAATTCGCCCTGTTCGAGGCGTTGCAAGCGTCTTTTCACCGACAGGATGCCGATATTGATTGTTGGCAGGAATGGCCTGAAGCCTGCCGGGACCCGGAATCGGAAACGGTAGCAAGATGGGCTGACGAGCATGGCGACGAAATCGAGTTTCACCAGTACCTGCAGTGGAATGCCGAGCAGCAGCTAAGCGCAATTCATGAAAATTGCCAAAAGCACGACATGTGTATTGGTATTTATCGCGATCTCGCGGTCGGCAATGCGCAGTCTTCGGCACAGTGCTGGGCTGAACAGGCGGATTACGCACTAGACATCGGTATCGGTGCGCCACCCGACGATTTTAATGCAAACGGGCAGAACTGGGCATTACCCCCGTTACGGCCACAGGCGCTGGTCGATCAGGCTTATCGACCGTTTATAAATACCTTGCGCGCCAACATGCACAATGCAGGTGCACTTCGGATCGACCACATCATGGGTTTGACACGACTGTTCTGGGTGCCGCCAAACTGCACGCCCGAAGCGGGTACCTATGTGTCTTATCCTTTCGCTGACATGATGAGTATTCTCGCACTCGAGAGCCAGCGCAATCATTGCCTGATTATCGGCGAAGACCTGGGCACCGTCCCGGACGATGTTCGCCACGCTCTTGAAATCAACAAAATACTCTCCTACCGGATACTTTATTTTGAGAAGGACTGGTACCACGGAACGATCAGGTCGCCAGTGGAATATCCGCGTTATGCCCTGTGCACCGCGGGGTCACATGACCTGGCAACGCTGCGCGGCTTCTGGCAGGGCACTGATCTGGAACTGCGCGAACGGCTTGATTTATACCCGTCAGACGAGTTCAGAGATCAACAACGGCAGATGCGTCATCAGGATCGGCTTGAGATTTTGGCAGCGCTCGGGCGGGAGAACCTGATCGCTAGCGAAGAGAACGATGACACTGGCGCGGTAAAAGATTTGAGCAGTGAACTGGCTTTGTCGATACAGCGTTTTCTGGCACGCTCGCAGTCAATGCTGTTGATGGTTCAACTGGAAGACCTGCTGTTGCAGGCAAACCAGGTGAACATGCCCGGCACAATCGATGAATACCCGAACTGGAGAGGCAAGTTGCCGGCGAACCTCGAAGACTGGCTAAACCAGGTCGAACTCGATGATTTTGCACTTGCCGTCAATGCCGAACGCAAAACCTGATTAACAGGCGAGTTGGGTAGAAGCTCAGTGTTTTTCGATTGCGATGCTTGTTTTCAAGCGCATTTTCCGCCGCCAGATTTTTGCTCGGCCAGGCGTATTCAAGGTCGAAGAACTGCCCTGGCGCCGGGCTGAAAGCGGGTGCTTTAAGGGGCCCAGTAGACCTCTAGCGGCACGCTGTCCTGGTGGATAAAGAAGCTGATCGGCAGGTCTGCCGACGCGCCGGACTGGCAGGCCTGCTGAAAGACCACCCATTTATCGGTGCCGGTGAGCAGAAGAATCAATCTCTGGCTCTGCAGGATGCTCCATGGCGTCATCGTCATGCGCTCGATATTGTTACCCGTCACTTCAGATCTAACGGCACGAATTCCGGCGCAGTATTGTTTCGAGTCGAGTGCCGCGGTGAGCCCCTCTGCCCCGGGGAACAACGAGGCGGTGTGACCGTCCGCTCCCATTCCCAACAGGCAGATTGTGTAGGGCGTAGGCAGGATCGCATAGCGGGCACTACATTCAGTCGCACCATCAAACGGCGTTTGATGATCACTTTTCATGCCGGTGAAGTTTGCATCAGCTGCGTTATTAATGAGCATGTTCTCGTGCAACAGGCGTTCGTTACTGGCATCACTTTCCGCGTCCACCCAGCGCTCGTCGACGAGGGCGACGTTAACCCGGTCCCAGTTCAGGTTTGCGCTCGAGAGTCGTCGATAAAGTGGGGCTGGAGTCGATCCGCCAGAAAGCAATAGCGTCGCTGAGGCTTGTTGATCCAGTGCCTGTTGCAGGTCGTTGGTGAAAGCCCGGGTCAGGTTTTCGATCAATTCATCGCGATCGTTAAATTTATGTTCGATTACGGCCATTATCCTGTTTCTAATCTGACTCAAATAAGCGGTTTGGTTTGAAGGCTTATTTTAGAGCGCTTCGAACCTCGAAAGCCAGCTATGAGATCTGCTACCAGTCCTCGGTTAGCACGGCGTTTGCGGGGCATACCCATGAGCCACCGACGTAAACGACATTGGGCAAGGTCAGGAAGTCGACAAAATTATCGGCGCCGATGCCCCCGGCAGGACGGAACTTTACCCCTGGCAGCGGCCCGTTCAGGGCCTTGAGCATACCGATACCGCGGCGACGGTTTTGTGTATGTCAGGTAATGCTGATTAATTCCTGGTTTGATGTGCGCATTAAAAATATAGTAAAACTACAAATTTCCCGAAAATAAAATTTCCTGGGGAATTCAGTTTTTTCTGAATGTTAGTTTTTATAGAAATAAAAACCAGGAAAATCAGTAACCAGATTAGAATGATTCTGATTTGGATATAAATAATCAGCGCCGGCTATCTCAGAAAATGTAATTTCAATAGATAAATCCCGTTAATTTGAGACAATCAGTAAATTGTCATGGAGGTAACAGAACTGATGATGGTTGAACCATTTGACCTCTTAATATTTGGCGGAACGGGCGATCTCGCAGCGCGCAAACTGATTCCAGCCCTGTATCATCGTCACTGCGCGCGGCAATTACCGGAGCAGGCGAGGATTGTCGCGCTGGGGCGCAAGGACCTGGGGCGGGAGGGCTATCTCGATTTAATTTTCGACAAAAGTCGGACCCACATCACCGACAGGTATTTTGACACATCACAATGGCAGGCTTTTGCCGGCAGGATCGAATACCTGCAGCTCGATGCAGGCTCGGACGCAGACTTTGAAAACCTGGCCAATTTTCTAAATGACGCGCAAGAGCGAATTCGAATCTTTTATCTGTCGACCTCGCCGGATTTATTTGCCGGTATTTGCGAGCGACTCGCCCGTAGCAAGCTGGCGCAAACCAGTTCGCGCGTGGTGCTGGAAAAACCTCTCGGCAACGACTTGCAAAGTGCCGACCTGATCAATGCCTGTGTCGAGTCGGTTTTTAATGAAAAACAGATTTACCGCATCGATCATTACCTCGGCAAGGAGGCGGTGCAGAACCTGATGGCACTGCGCTTTGGCAATTCCATTTTCGAACCGCTGTGGAGTCATGGAAAAATCCGCGATGTTCAAATCACGCTGGCTGAGAAAATCGGGGTCGAAGGTCGCGGTGAATTTTACGATTCAACCGGCGCGCTGCGTGACATGGTGCAAAATCATCTGATGCAGTTGTTATGTATCGTCGCGATGGAACCGCCGATCAGCATGGATGCGGACAACGTGCGCGATGAAAAGCTCAAGGTCTTACGCTCACTCGATCCGTTTACGCCTGAAAGCGTTAATGTAAATGCGGTTCGAGGGCAGTATCACGCGGGCGAAGTTGATGCTGAATCAGTCACTGGTTACCTCGACGAACCGGGCATCGGTGCCGATAGTCATACCGAAACATTTATTGCACTCAAGGCAAGAATCAATAACTGGCGCTGGTCGGGGGTGCCGTTTTACCTGCGCACCGGCAAACGTATGCACGAGTACGTCAGCGAGGTAGTGATCAACTTCTATTCGCTGCCGCACTCGATTTATCCTGCCTCGGAGCATGGTGAAAGTGTCAATCGTTTATATATACGCCTGCAGCCGCAGGAGAGCATCGAGCTACACCTGATGGCGAAGCAGGCTGGTGAAAAAAATCTCCTGAAGCCGGTCAAGCTTGATCTGGACCTGGCGGGAACCGATGAACGCCATCTCGACGCCTACGAGCGGCTGCTCATGGATGTGGTTCGGGGTAACCAGACCCTGTTCGTTCGCCGCGATGAATTGAATGCGGCCTGGCAATGGGTCGAACCGATAATGAATACCTGGGAGGGCTCGGATAAAGCGCCAGAGCCCTACAGGGCCGGAACCTCAGGTCCCGCGGCCGCGCGCGACCTGATCACCAGGGATGGCAGGGGCTGGATCGAGGACTACTGATCTTCAGGTGATATCTATGCCTGGTGAAATCGAAACAGCTTTGAAAGACATGACCCGCGCGGAACCCAAAGTCGCACGCACCGTACTGGCAAGCCCTTACCGGGTATTGCGCAAATCGATCGGATTGCTGGCGGGCGAGGCGAAGGTCTGTGAACCCAGCGTGATACGTTTTTGCCGTGCGTTGAACTGCAAGGGTTTCCGGGACTTCAAGTTGCAGCTGGCGCAGGACCTCGCGGGCGGAGCGCATTGAAATTTATGGTCTCGGTTTAACGGGTTGAGAAAGCCTTAGTCGCGATCTTGTTATCACTAGTTAACTTGTAACCCGCAGGGCTTTTTGGAGGATTAACACTACGATGCAGGCGAAGCAATACAGTCTGGTAGCTGACATTGGTGGCACCAATGCGCGCTTTGCCCTTGTTGCTGGTTCCGAATCCAGGCCAATCGAACCGCGTAGTCTACGCTGTGCCGATTACCCGACGATCGTCGATGCGACCCGAAGCTACCTCGAACAGGTGGGATTGAGCGAGCCTTACCAGGCCGCAATGTCGATCGCATCGCCCGTCACCGGCGATGAACTGAAGATGACCAACCATAACTGGAGTTTCAGCGTGCGCCAGACCCGGGAAGACCTCGGCTTACGTCACCTCAAGGTACTGAATGATTACACCGCGCTCGCGTTGGCCTTGCCTTTTCTTAAACAAGACCAGTGCCTCAAGATCGGATCCGGGGAGGGCCTGTCTGGACATCCCATGGCCGTGCTCGGCCCGGGTACCGGGTTGGGCGTGTCTGGAGTGGTACCCGCGGGTGAACACTGGGTTCCGCTCGAAAGCGAGGGTGGACATGTTTCCTATGGCCCGGTCAATGCGCGCGAAGATCAGATTATCCAGCTGCTGCGAGAAAAATATAAACATATCTCGGCTGAGTCACTGGCCTCTGGCCCCGGATTATCACTGATTTATGAAACTATCACCCAGCTTGAGGGTGGTGAAGCGCAAAAACTGAGCCCGGGCGAGATAACCGACCTGGCGCTAGGGAATAATTGCGTTATGGCGACCGAGACCCTGCTGATATTTTGCGACATTCTGGGTACGGTCGCCGGCAACCTGGCATTGACGCTGGGTGCGAGAGGAGGGGTATATATTGGTGGCGGTATCATACTCAGGATACTCGACAATTTTTCGCGTTCCAGATTTCGCGAACGTTTCGAGCAACGTGGCAGGTTGACCGGTTACCTGCAAAAAATTCCGACCTTCGTAATCAATGTGGATTATCCGGCGCTGACAGGAGCCGTTGTTGCGCTGGATAAAGCATACGAAAATGTGGGGGTGGCTAGCCATGACCCTGCATTGCGTTAACAAACACATAAAGATTAACTTATAGCCACGGCCTGTTTATTGTCATGACAGGGGCCCTGCGTATATGCAGCCGGAACCGGTAATAGTGCTGGCGGTAGCAGCAGGTGGCAGGTTAAACGAGCTTGATTGAGATCAGGCGTTTTCTGGAATCAGGCCTCTTGTTGGTGGTGTTACCGCAGCGGGATCTTGATCAGGCTATCGATGCCAGGTTTCGCGACAGAGACTCGTCAACTTCATCTATCCCGATTAGAATGTCCTGATGTCGTTACGGAACAACAGGTTGTTGCAGCAACTCGAAGCCGTCGTCGGTGCGGCCGGTATTCTAACCGGTAAGGCGCTCGCCGGCCGCAGTGCGGGTGTCTGGTCGGGCGGAGAGTTACAGGCGCTGGCACTGCTGCGCCCGAAAACCACCGCGGAAGTCTCTGCGGTGATGAAAATCTGCCATGCGGTCGGGCAAGCGGTGGTACCGGCCGGTGGAATGACCGGGCTTGCGGGTGGGCATGAGTCCACGGCGACCGAAATTGTTCTTTCGACCGAGCGCATGAACCGGATCGAGACGATGGATGCGCGCACGCGCACAATGGCGGTCGAGGCCGGGGTGATATTGCAGACCGTGCAGGAAACGGCCGCGCAGGACGGGCTCATGTTTGCGCTCGATCTCGGCGCACGGGCTTCCTGCACCATCGGCGGAAACATCGCCACCAATGCCGGCGGTGTGCGCGTGCTGCGCTACGGCATGATGCGCGAGCAGGTGCTCGGACTCGAGGTGGTGCTTGCCGACGGCACGATTGTTGCGTCGATGTTCGATGTGCTGAAGAACAATACCGGCTACGACCTGCGCCAGATGTTCCTCGGTTCGGAAGGCACGCTCGGCATTGTTACCCGCGCCGTGCTGCGGCTGCATGAAGCACCGCTCGCTATCGAGACCGCGTTACTGGCTGTGCCTTCCTGGGACAAGGTAATGGAATTGCTGCGTTACTTCGACGCCGCGCTACCCGGCGCACTGGGGGCCTACGAGGTGCTGTGGCGCGATCACTACGAACTCAATACCGGTCCGCACTCGAGCGTCGCTCCACCACTCGAAACCGACACGCCTTATTACGTGCTGATGGACGTGTTTATCTCTGATCACGAGTACGGACGGGCAAAACTTCAAGAATTACTAACTACCGCGCTGGAACAGGGTGAGATTGCCGATGGAGCGCTCGCGAGTTCGGAAACCGAGCGTGGCAAATTCTGGCAGATTCGCGAAAGTTTCGAGCCGGAGCAGGATAAGTTTGGTCTGATCTATGGCTATGACGTGAGTCTGCCACTCGAGGCGATGGAGGATTATGTCGCGTCCGTCCGCAGCAGGCTGGTAGAGCGATTCAACGATGCGGCGCTGCTGGCTTATGGTCATATCGGTGACGGTAACCTGCATTTTTCGATTTACCCGGGGGCGCAGCGAGACCGGGACGCGATCGATGAAATGGTTTATTTCCCGTTGCAGGTATTGCAGGGGTCCGTCTCGGCCGAGCATGGCATCGGCCTGGAAAAGAAAGCTTATTTAAAATACACCCGCAGTGAAGCCGAGATCGAGCTAATGCGCAAAATCAAGCGCATGATGGACCCGGGCAATATCCTGAACCCCGGCAAGCTGTTCGATCTTTAGTCAGGGTGCATTAACTTCGGCAGCGCTACGATCACGCGCGCGACGCTGTGCCGACCGATTGCGGGACTGAGTTAAGCCTGTTAAATCAACGAAAATATCGCCAGCGCAACCACTACCACCATGGCCAGGGCCATCCCGCAGTTGATCAGGAAATGGGTTTGCGGGGTTAGCTCCAGCTGGTTGACGGCGTTGCCGGCGGCCA
>CAWCBX010000146.1:0-15112 GCA_963793595.1 uncultured Gammaproteobacteria bacterium
ATAGGCGATACCCAGCTCGCGGGCCCACTGTCGCACAGTGGTCTTTTTGCCGGCAGGGGTCGTAATCTGCTGCGATGAAGCGACGTTCAGCTGGATATTATCGGCCTGGCGCACCAGTTTCCTGGTGGCGCTGTCGCTCAGGATACGGGTGTGCATGGTCACGCATTCGGCGCAATCGGGCGCTTCAAAATAAACCGCCAGCGGCCTGCCCGAAGCGGTGATGATTTTCTGCATATCCCGTTGATCGAGATAAAAGTCTTCGTCGATCAATTGGCCGTTGTGCGAGGCCATTGCATCGAGTCGATACTGCGCAAAACTCAATTTGTGCTCGAGTTTCTGGGCGACGTAATCGAGGGCGGCGCGAAAGTCCTGCGGGGGATAGTAGCCGTTCAGGCGCAGTGCTACCTGGCCATTCTCATCGAGAAAAACCAGCGTCGGGGTGTACTGCACTTGCAGCGCCGCGGCAAAACTCTTCTCGGTAAATGCCTGTCCTGCGACGCTGACTACTGCGCGGTCGCCCCACATATTGAGCGTTATCCCGTCGAAATTTTCGATAATAAATGCCTTCAGTTCGGGGTCGGTGAAATTTTCTTCGACCAGGCGGGCGCAATAAGGGCACCCGTCCTGGTGAAAGTAAAGCATCACCCGCCGCCCGGCCGCGGTGGCCTCGGCGACATCCTCTTCAAACTCGAGGAAACTTTCCTTAAACCAGTCCGGCTTTTCCGACGCAATTGCGCCGTAATATTGACCTTCACTGGCGAGACTGGCGTGTAACGGGATTAGTAGCAACAACAGCACCAGGCCCGGCAATTTGCGACCGGTTCTGCACTGAGCTGTTTGCCTTGGATTATTCATGCGTTTACAGGTTTGGTTCAAAAGTCTCCAGCGCAAGGTACATATTGTCGGCAACTTCCACAAATTCGAAATCATCGACCGACAGGTTCCACGCGTAAGCCGAAAACGACAGCAGGATACCGTTGAAGATCTACGCTGACGAGTGTATTAATCGCATCAATTCCATTTATTCAATTTACCAATAGACACTATATGGATAGGCTTGCGTGGTTAAATACCTAATGTTAGGTATGGGCTATTATGCTCTTTTTTGATTACCTAGCATCGCCCGAATTGTCGAATGGAGAGACATTTAAAATGAAGCATCTGCTATTGGTAGTTTTTGTCACCTTCCAAACGATTATCTCCTCCGCGGCACTGGCCTGGTCGCCACTGGATAGCTTCGAGCATGCGCTCGAATCGATGCAGCAATGCTACATGGTTACTGCCGGTAGCGAAGAAGACCAGAGCAGCAAAAAGAAAGGAGAAGAGGAAGAGGAAGAAGAACCTGATTGTGATTAGGATTGGAGTCATAATTTTAGTTAATGCTTAGAAATCCCTTAGGAGAACCAAGATGAAATCCAGAATATTAACAACAATTTTGCTTACTACCGGCCTGCTCTGGGCTGGCAGTAGTGCTGCGGCCGACAAGCCGGTCGGTATTACGCCCAGCATGATGGATGCAAGCGTCATGCATGGCGGAAAATCGGTCAAGATCATGCGTGACCAGAACAACAAGGCCATGGTCAACCCTGCTTTTGCCAAGACTTCGCGTCCTTGCCCGCCGTTTTGTATACAGCCAATCGTATTGGCGCCGGGCATAGAAACTCTCGGTGAACGTGAAATCATCGATTACCTGGTAAAGATGAGCAAGGGTGACAAATCTATCCTGGTGATCGATTCGCGGACGCCCGACTGGGTGCAGAAAGGTACCATTCCCGGTGCGGTCAATATTCCCTGGACTGCCTTGAATCCGGCGAAGGGCGCGGATCCGATTTCGATCGGAGAAATCATGGAGGACCGGTTTGGCGCCACTGCGCTCGAGGGGTTATGGGACTACAGTAATGCGAAAACCCTGGTCATGTTCTGTAACGGTATGTGGTGCGGTCAGTCACCTAACAATATCAAGAACCTGCTTAAATTCGGCTACCCGGCGCACAAGATGAAGTGGTATCGCGGCGGCATGCAAAACTGGTCGAATCTCGGCCTGACCACTGCCAAGCCGTCAAGTTAATAACGGGTAGCTATCATCAGGGGTTTACGCACAGTACTGCGATTTGCCTGCGAAACCCTGACGCGGGTCGCCGGCTTGCGCATAAACCTGGTGCTGCCCCTGGCGATAGCTTTTTCACTGTCCGGACCGGCTGCCGGCGATTCAGTCGGCCATGATTCAGGTAGCCGACCTGCGCACGGAATCCCTGCTCGCGAAACAAAAGGGATTGATCCTGGTCATCGAGTTTTCGGCCGACGATTGTACCTATTGCCGTAAACTTGAAGACCTGTTCCTGTTGCCGATGCAACGTAATGCCGCCTACGGTGATAAAATTCTGCTGCGTGCGGTGTCATTGAGCGACTTTGATAGTGTGATTGATTTCGACGGCCGCTCGGTCACAACTGCCGAGTTTGCCGCGCGATATGATGTCACGTTGACCCCGACCCTGATATTTTTGAATGCTGACGGAGAGGAGATGAGCGAAAAGCTGGTGGGTATCTGGTCTGAGGACTACTTTGGTGGCTTCATCGATGATCGTATCGACGAAGCGCGGGATAAACTCTAGATTCATCGCCGCCTGAATGCGGAGTAGATATGCGAATAATCGTTGCAGCGTTGGCGATATTGTTATGCTTTCCGGTAATCGGGCTGGCAAATGCGGACGTCGACGCATTGCTGACCCGAGCGGAACCCCCGCATGGCGTTGTGTTTGAAATAGTGGAAGCCGACGAGACCGCGCTCGAGGAGTTGCTGCCCATGGTGCGCGACGCGATCAACAGGATTCGTGCCAGATTTCCCGACACCGAGTTTGCGGTGGTTTCGCATGGCAGGGAAGAGTTCGCGTTGCAGACACAGTACCAGGGTGAACATGCCGATATTCATCGACAGGTACAGGCACTGGTGGCCGCTGATGTGCCGGTACATGTCTGCGAGACTCATGCGGGCTGGTATGGTGTCACTGCCGAAGACTTCCCTGATTATGTCAACGTGGCGCCAACCGGTCCCGGCCAGGTTCGACTCTACGAAGAGTTGGGCTACGATTTAATAGTGGTTGACTAATCAGCCAGGGATTCAGATATGCCTTATTACCTGTTCAAAGTCAGTTCCAGCGATAAACTCGACCTGGTCAAGGATCTCGAACTGCTGGAAGTATTCGATGCTTTCCGTGCCGCCAAAACCGAAGCCAAGAAGTTACGTGCACAGCAAACCGGTGACGGGCCCAGTTTCAAAGTCATGTTTGCCGATAACCAGTTATCAGCCGAGGAGCAATTGCTTGAAAAACGTGACAAGCCGGTGCTGATGGAGCATGAGCGTTAGCGCTATGCGAAGTCTCGGCATCCTGATGCTCGTGTTTTACCTCGGTCAGACGGTCGCGTCCGAACCCGATTTTGAGCGCGAAGCAAGATTGGCCGATGAAATTATCGATGTCATTCTGGACGGTGATGCGGAATGGCTCGAGGCCGATGGCCGTGAATTTTTGAGTATCTATACCGAGGCAGAGGATCCAGCGGTAGCAGTGCTGATTCTGCATGGTCGCGGGTTTCACCCCGATTGGGCCGATACGGTTAATCCACTGCGGGTAGGCCTGGTTGAACGTGGCTACAGCACCTTGTCGCTACAAATGCCGGTGCTCGCCAAGGACGCCAAATATTACGATTACGTCCCGATTTTTCACCATGCGCATGCACGTATCGAAGCCGGCATCCGTTTTTTACGTGATAAGGGCCACGAGAAGGTCGTATTGCTGGCCCACAGTTGCGGCGTGCATATGGCGATGGACTGGATCAGGGCGACAAATGACAGTAGCATCGATGCGTTTATCGGTCTCGGTATGGGCGCCACCGATTATCAGCAACCGATGCACCAGGTATTCCCACTCGACTGGATGCACGTACCGGTACTGGATTTGTATGGTGAGCAGGAGTATCCCGCGGTTATTCGCCTGGCGCCCCGGCGCAAGGCGATGATCGACAAGGCAGGGAACAGCAGTTCGCGACAGGTGGTTTTGCCGGACGCAGACCATTACTTTACCGACCAGGGCGATCCCCTGGTAAGCGCGGTCGCCGACTGGCTCGATCAACTGGAGTAAGCCTGCATGGTTCGCTTGCTATTCGGGTTAAGGCTTTGCTGCCTGATCCTGGCTTTTGTCTGCATTCCCGGTACCGCGAATAGCAGTGAAAACTCGCTGCAGCTCGAACTACCCGATGGGCAGGAGTTCGAAGTAACAAGATTTCCCGGCGCCTGGCGATTCCTTGCTGCTCTGGTTGCCATCGGAACGAGGCCTCAGGCCTGCGCACAAAATGCATGCCGCGGCGCTGGCTGATCTGGGGCACGAAGTCTGGCTTGCTGATTTGCACGATATCTACTTTGTCGAACGTAACCGCGCCAGTATCGGACGGTTTCCGTTAGCTGACATTGTCGCGCTCATCGACGCGGCGCTGGCTTCGACTGATGCCAATCTGACCCTGGTGAGCAGTTCACGTGGCGCCCAGCTGGCGCTGATTGCCGCGCGTGAATGGCAATTGCAAAACCCCGGAAAAGCGCGTATCGATGGCATTATTCTCACCCATGCCCATCTTTACCAGGGCCGTCCGGAGGCTGGCGATGCCGCGGTTTACCTGCCGATCACCCATGCGACCAACCTGCCGGTTTACCTGATAGACGCACAATACTCGACCAAATCGGCGCAAATACCGGCACTTGCAACACAACTGGGCAGGGGTGGAAGCCAGGTCTACACGCAGCTTTTGACAGGCGTGCAGGGTGGTTTCTTCGTGCGTGACGATAGTGAAATCAGTGAGGTTGATCTGGCTGCGAAAAATGCCTATGCGGCTACATTAGGCCGGGCGGCTAAAGTCCTGGGGCGTGTGCAAACTCCTGAATTTGCGTTCGCTTCAAATCTGCAGACAGTTCGGTTCTCCGCAACATCAGCGCCAGCGACAAAGCTCGCGGCCGTGCCCGGGGCGTTGCCGGCCCCGGCGCTCGAACTGGACGCTTTCGACGGCTCGAGGTTTACGCTGGCCGGTCATGAGCACCAGGTCGTGCTGGTCAACTTCTGGGCTAGCTGGTGTCGACCCTGCGTGGAGGAAATCCCGTCTTTGCATCGCTTGCAGGCCGAAATCGATAACCCGGACTTTGCCATCGTAACCGTCAATGTTGGTGAGAATCGAGAGCGCATTGGCCGATTTCTGAAAAAGGTTCCGCTTGAGTTACCGCTGTTGATGGACCTGGACGGTAAAGTTTCAACAGACTGGAAGATCTACGTGTATCCTTCCAGCTATCTGGTCGATCACCAGGGGAAAATTCGCTACGCTTACCTGGGAGCACTCGAATGGGATTCAACGGAAACTATAAAGATAATTCAGCGCCTGTTAAACCGGCCTTGACGCACCCTTATACGCGACTTACTCCCGATCATGTGATAGCAGCGGTCGAATCGACCGGTCGGTTAAGCGACGCGCGCATACTGGCATTGAATAGCTATGAAAATCGAGTCTACCAGGTGGGTATCGAAGATGAAGATCCGGTAATCGTCAAATTCTATCGGCCCAATCGCTGGAGCAAACAGCAAATAGACGAGGAGCATCGCTTCACCCAGTTCCTCTTCGATGCCGACATCCCGGTGGTGCCGCCATTGATTATCAACGCTGGGGACGAGTATCCGACCCTGGCAATGCACGATGATTTCATGTTTTCGATTTATCCACGCCAGGGTGGTCGTGCACCCGAGCTCGATAATCTCGATCATTTGCACCTGCTGGGTCGCTTCATCGGCCGTATCCATGCCGCCGGGCAGGGGTTTCGTTTCGAGCACCGGGTTAAATTGTCGGTCGATCAGGCGGGCAAGAATGTTGATTACCTGCTCGAGGCCGGGTTTATCCCGCAGGATCTCGAAGCAGCCTACCTTGCTATCAGTGGAGAAATCATGGATGCCGTAAATTCCCGGCGCCCTGATGCGGACATATACCGGAAAATCAGCCTGCATGGTGATTGCCACAGCGGCAACGTGTTGTGGCGCGATGATTGTCCGCATTTCGTCGACTTTGACGATGCCATTTCCGGTCCCGCCATTCAGGATTTGTGGATGCTGCTATCGGGTGATAAAAACAACCAGCAGCGCCAGTTACTGGAGATAATCGAAGGTTATGAAATGTTTTTCGAGTTCGATCTGGGCGAGCTCAAATTGATTGAACCGTTGCGCGCGATGCGGATATTGCATTTCAACGCCTGGCTGGCGCGACGTTGGGATGACCCCGCGTTTCCGCTTGCGTTTCCGTGGTTTAACAGTCCGCGCTACTGGTCGGAATATATCCTCGAACTGAAGGAAATTCTGACTGGATTGCAACAAGCGCCGATAACGATGCCAGAGGTTTAACAGCAAGGCAAAAAAAAGGCCCCCGAGGAGGCCCGCAAATATTGCGCGATTAAATCGTAAATTAACCTAAGCCGTGCTTTTCCTTTTGCATTTAACAATTGGATCGGAGTCTGCTCGCAATAAACTGACATCCACATAACCTGGTTACTTAACCAAAAGTTCTCATTTTACCGCTGAAAATCTGTCTTATTTCACCAATAAAACGAGTTATTGTTATATTAACTCTTCAAGTATCCTCTCAAGTCATGCACAAAACATCACCCAAATGGGTTAAATTGGACTTGCCATGGCTTTTTGTGGATCAATGTTTCATCTAACCTTTAAGCTTATCTAACGATGCAAGCAACCTGTAAATTCGACCAGTCACTATTCGATTTGATCATCTACAACCTGGGGCGGCATGAGTTCACCGAACTGGATCGCTGTGAGCGTATACATGCGGCGGTCGCGTTTACCCTGGTCGACTGCAGTGAGCCGGCAAACATGGCCAATATTCCATTCCCGACGGATGCGCGGGAAGAGGCGGCTTACATCCTGACGACCCGTGCGACCCGGCTTTCCAGTCATGCCGGGCAACGCGCCTATCCGGGCGGACGGGTCGATCCCGGTGAAAGCGTCGAACAGGCAGCGTTGCGCGAGCTCGAGGAGGAAGTCGGCTTGAAACTGGATTCGAGCAGTGTGCTCGGTCGGCTCGATGATTACGCGACACGCTCGGGCTACGTCATTACACCGATCGTGGTCTGGGGTGGTAGCAATGTCGAGTTGAAGCCAAATCCCGGCGAAGTAGATCAAATCCACCGTATACCGGTAAAGGAACTCATGCGCGATGACGTACCAATACTCGAAACAATCGACGAGAGTGAACACCCGGTGCTGAAAATGCCGCTCGGCGATGAATGGTTTGCCGCACCCAGTGCCGCCATCGCTTACCAGTTCCGCGAGGTTGCGCTGCTTGGCAGAAGTACCCGTGTCGCACACTATGAACAACCGCATTTTGCGTGGAAATAGCGCCACAGGGCCTCGTTCCCGCCCGGTTCTACCGTCATCCTCGCTCCTTTTCCAGTCATCCCCGCGCAGTTTTATAGTCATCCCCGCGCAAGCGGGGATCTTGCAAGGGTGGCTTGTTATAAGATTCCCGCTTGTGCGGGAATGACGTGCATAGGTGCGGGAATGATAGTGTGGTTGGCGGGCCGTGAATTTTGGTATTCTGACGCTGGCGTGAACGATGAGAATTTCAAATGAAGCTTGATACTTTCATAAAAAACAATCGCAGCGCGTTCGCGCCCATGTTTGACCCGGCGTTAACCGCGAGTAATACGCTGCAGATGGATCTGTCGACCGCGAACCACGAGTTCGACGGCCTCAGCGAAGTCGAACTCGATGCGGCAATTCTGTGCAAGCTTGCCGCTGCCGGAGCAATCGCTGGGGTCGGCGGTTACCTCGAAAACCGGGGCATGTACAAAAACACCGATCTATTTCAGGGAGACGCGGAACGTTCGATCCATATCGGCGTCGATGTGTTCATGCCCGCGGGCACGGCGATATATGCTCCGCTTGATGGGGAAGTGCAAAGTTTTGCCAATCGGCAGGTGTCGGGCGATTATGGTCCGGTCATTATTCTGCGCCACCGGCTTGATGATGTTGAGTTCCATACCCTTTATGGCCATTTGAGTGAGTCTTCGCTGGCAGGGTTACACGATGGCAAGGCGGTTTCAGCGGGAGACCAAATTGGAGAATTCGGCCCGCGGCCGGTGAACGGCAATTGGTCACCTCATCTGCATTTTCAGTTAATCGAGGATATGCAGGGTTATCGGGGTGATTACCCGGGTGTCGTGCGGCCGGCAGAACTCGAGTTTTTCAAGCGCAACTGTCCAGATCCTGTTGCACTGATAGTCGAGTGATATCAGGGGAAAATATCGGCTACGAGCTGCAACCATATGGAACCGACGATCAGCATCACGATCGCATAGGGCCAGTTCCAGAAAGCCAGTTTCCAGCTCGGGATGCCGTAACGGCCCTGAAACACCAGGGTCGTGCCGGACAGGGGATTCGAGCAGGTGCCGAGATGCCAGGCGAACAGGAAAGTTGCCGCGAGCAGGTTGGGATTCGGGTTCAATGTCATGATCATCGGCGCGAAACTCGATATCAGGATTATCGGGTGAATCCCGCAGAATGCGCACAATAACATGATGGCCAGTACTTCTGCGGCCGTGATGGCATCAAACTGGTTGAAGGGATTCTCGAAGACGCCGTGCATGATCAGCGCCGAGATGCCGCCGGCGAGTACTCCCGCCGCGAGGAACAGACAGAGTTCGTTGACGATTCCGGGCAAACCCCTGGTCACGTGGGTTTTGAAGCGTTGCAGCGATCCCTTTACTCCATGCCGCAGGATGAGCACCGAACCGGTTACCAGTAACGCACTGATTGCGATCAGCACCAGGATCGGGGTAGTCGGCAGCAGCTGCGACATCCCCACCACGGTGACGATCAAAATGGCGGGAACCATCAGCGCGCTGAGGTGGGTGGGGTAGCCGACAAAAGATTCCACGGCTGTGGGATAACGGATGCGAGCTTCGAGGTAAACGCCGATAAACCCGATTAACATGAAGGGAAATCCGGCAACGATGATCCACAACAGGCTCGCATCGTTGACATAGGTCAACACCACCGCCATCGCGGCGAAAAAGGGCGACCAGGTGGACACCCCGCAGAATATCCGGGTAAAGGTCTGCGCGGTGAAGCGGTCCAGTGGGCGCTGGTGATGGATACGATCAGAAATCAGGATCGGTGCAGAAATATTAATGATCGAACTCGAGATACTGAGCCCCAGGATCGTTTGCAGAAATGCCTTCCTGCCGATCGGCAGAGTTTCTGCCTGCTCGGTTTCAGGGATCACCACCAGGCGCAGGAAACCGACCGCCGCGATCATCGTCATCAAGCCGGTGTTCGCGCTGACCAATGCATTAGTATCGATCACGACTGACTGTCGACGAGCATAGACGATCATGGCGAGGCCAATCAGCAAAATGAGTGATACCTGGATTTTGAGTACGCGAGAAGTGTCGACAAACAGACAGCAATGCCGCCAGCCAGGAGGCGATTCCGGCAAACCATAAGGGAGTCGAGCCGGAATCGAAAAAATTCAGCCCCGCGAGGGTGGTGATGATAATCATCAGAAGAATCAGAATCCCGGCTGTTTTCCGACGTATGGGGTCGTCCGTTGTGTTGATTTCAGTTCCAGGATCGATGCTTGAATTGTTGCCAATAGTACTCGAAACATCACCCAGACTTTAACCATTTTGGCTGGACATCGAATTAGCCCTCTTTATACTGATTTTTGATCCGAGCAACGCCGCTGCAATTTCAGGTAAATTGATGCCATCAGAGCCACTCAATCGAAAGCTGACCGCGATTCTTTATACTGATGTCGCTGGATATTCGCGCCTGACCGGTGGCGACGAGGAAGGCACGCACCGCCAGGTCATGGAGGTGCTGGATTAGCGCCAGTCAGCAGATCGCAAATACAGGCGGCAAGGTCCTGCGCTATGCGGGCGATGCGATCCTGGCGGAGTTTTCCAGTGCGGTCCGTGCGACCCGATGATGTGGGCGTTCACGGTTGTGCATGCTCTCAACTTTATCCTCAGTGAAGAATACGAAGCGGCTCTGGAATGGGCCAATAAAACCTTGCAGATTCCGAATGCGACCGGTTACTGGCCGCATGCCGTCAAGGCCGCCACGTTGGCTAATCTCGGGCGGGTTGACGAGGCGAAGCAGTCCCTTGCCCTGGCCAGGGAAGCTAAATCCGATCTGTCGATCGGATTTCTTGAAACAAATCTGCCGACAAAACACGCCGGAGGACTGGATCCCTACCTCGACGGGTTGAGAAAATGCGGGCTTGAATAGCCTGACGCGAGTAAATCGAATTGTTGAAACGAGGGAGATTCCATGCATAAGAGTCGACTGGGTAGCGTCATTGTCGATTGCCAGACCGATGACCTGGGACGCGAGGCGGAATTCTGGGCCGCGGCGCTGGGCGGCAGAGCGGAGTCGCCCAATGAAGCGGGGCGTTATATAGATGTGCACAGCGATCCTGCTGATCCACATATAATTTTGCAACAGGTCGAACATCCCAGTCGGATTCACATCGATATCGAAACCGACGATATCGCCGCCGAAGTGAAACGGCTCGAAGCACTGGGCGCGACCGTGGTCGAGATAATGGAACGCTGGACGGTAATGGAGGCGCCGAGCAAACACCGGTTTTGCATTATCGGTGCTCGTCGCGACGGATTTGAAGAGAAGGCCAACGTCTGGGAGTGAAACTGGCCTCCATTGTCGGATCATTGTCATATCGCGGCTTGACCCCGCGACTTCTTAGTCATTCCCGCGAAAGCGGGAATCTTGCTAAGGCGCCACTTCGGTGAGATCCCCGTTTGCGCGGGGATGACACTATTTTTTGGCTACTGGATGTTGCGTTAATCGTCTTTGTCGCTGCCGCGATGCATGTCGATTTGATGATTGATTTTCTCTTCCTTTAACAGCCTTTGCATCGCGTTGATGAAACTGGCCGATTGCTGGTAGGAGGTATCGCGAAAGCGGATAATCACTGCCAGCTCATCGGGATCGAGTGCCAGCTTGAACTGGCCGGCCGGTTTCAGAATCCTGTTGATTTCTGCCCAGTCTGAAATACGATCGTCGGGGTCTTTGGACAGCGCACTTTCGATAAACCCGGCAAGATCCTCATCGATAGCAGGGCAGGCGTTACGGATATCGGGTGGCGTCTGATTGACCTGCATCTTCAGTAACTTGGCCAGGGTCGAGGCGCTGAATGGGCAACTCGTGGTCAGCATGTGAAAGGCCATAACCCCCAGCGCGTAAATATCGGCCCGGCCATCGAGCAGGTCACCATTGATAATTTCGGGCGCCAGGTACGAAGGCGTGCCCTCGATATTAACGTCCTTGTCCTGTGGCGGGCTGGCGATACCGAAATCGGAAAGTTTGATATTACCGTATGCATCGATAACGATGTTCGATGGCTTGATATCCCGATGCACGATACCGGTTTCGCCGTGGTTGTGCGCGTATTGCAGGGCACTCGCAACCTGCGAAAGAATTTCACGGGTCTCGGCGATGCTGAACGCACCCTTTTCTTTCAGAATCGCGGACAGGTCCTGCCCGTGCAGTTTTTCCATGACGATGAAACGGGTGGAAAACTCGTCGATGACTTCGAATACGCTGACGATATTCGGATGATTCAGACTGGCAATCGTTCTGGCTTCGCGTTCGAAACTGTCGCGAAACCTGTCGTTAAAGGCGAGCTTGTATTTCAGCATTTTGATCGCGACTTCACGCTCCAGCTCCGGGTCCCAGGCGTTGAACACGGTGGCCATGTTGCCCTCGCCGAGCTTGCCGCGCAGCTCGTACTTGCCGACGCGGTTGATACCGCCGTTTTGTGCCATGCGGCTGGTCATCAGCTGTGACATGACTTCGGCGAAGTCCGGATGCTTTTCGATCAATTCCTTGAAGTGATCGCGATCGAGATAAAATGCGGTGGTTTTCGTCAGCGCTTCGATGTCAGCCGAGTAGTTCGAGTTGATCAGCAGTGAAATTTCACCAACCACTTCGCCCTTTTTGAGTAAGATCCGGCGCTTGATATCGCCCTGGATGTCGGGGATCTGGACTTCCACCTTACCTTCGAAGATAAAGTAAATGCGTCGGCCCATTTCACCGGCCTGGATGACCATTTCGCCCTTGTTGAATCTTGCGACCTGGGTGTGGGCGGCAATATCACGGATAATTTCGACATCAAGATCCTGCAGGATCTTTACCCCCGAAAGTATTAAGGTGATTTCGTCTGTGTCGATAGACATCCGCTTATCCTGGACAGAAATAGCCGCTATTTATAGCCGGCAAAAGAGATGGTTGCGTATTTTCTCGCGCAGCCGCTCACATCTAGTTAACTATTCTAGAACAATCCTGGATTAAGTGGGGATGCGGCGGTCATGCCGCCGTCGAGGGTGTAGCACTGGCCGGTGGCAAATCCGGCTTCAGCGGAGGCGAGCCAGGTTGCCAGGCTGGCGATATCGCCTGGTTCACCAAAGCGTCCGGCCGGGTGGCGTGCCAGCGCGTCTTGCTTCGCTGCAGCGGGATCATTGGCGACCGCAAAGGCCGCGTCTGCCATACCGGTCATGATCCAGCCGGGGCTGATCGCATTACAACGGATAGCCGGACCGTGATCGACGGCAATCGAGCGGGTCAATCCCTGCACGAAGGCTTTCGATGCATTGTATAAAGCAAGGCCCGGATCGGCGGTAGATGCTGAAATAGAGCCGATATTGATAATCGAGCCGCCACTTGCCATGACCGGGATCAGGTTGCGGCACAGCATGAATACGCCTTTTGCGTTGACGCCCATCAGCAGATTCCAGTCCTGATCCGTGGTCTCGACGATGGTTTTCTCGATCTGAACGCCGGCGTTGTTAACCAGGATGGCCAGTTCGCCAAACTCTGTGACCACGGCATCGGTCAACCTGTCGACATCCGCTTTCGCGGATACGTCTGCGCTTTGCCAGAGTATATCCGGCGGCAGGTCATCGGGCCGCGGACCGCGACCACAGGTCATGACCCGCGCACCCTCGCTGACAAAGCGGTCGACAATGGCGCGGCCGATGCCCTGGCGTCCACCGGTTACCAGGGCGGTCTTGTGTTGCAGCCTGTTCATAAATTCATCTGCTGGACCTGGGCGCTCAGGCCCCCATCCAGCACCCAGAGTTGTCCCGAGGCGTAGCGGGCTTCATCGGATGCAAGCCAGTTGACCAGGTTGGCAACATCTTCAGGGGTACCGTAGGTGCGCGTCGGATGCACGTCGCGGACGGCTTTCTTGAGTGATTCGATATCACCGGATTCGCCGAAGAAACTCTGCAACATCGGGGTATCGACATAACCCGGGCATATCGCGTTGACGCGAATTCCCTCGGGACCATGATCGCAGGCCATGGCACGGGTCAGCGCGTGCACCGCGCCCTTGGTGGCGCAGTAGGCGGCAAGCCCCGGGTCGGCGATGTAACCATCGTAGGAGCCGAAGTTGATGATGCTGGCCGCCGCCGATTTTCTGACCAGGGGCAGGGCGTATTTCGAGGTCAGAAACATGCCGGTAACATTGATCGCAAAGATGCGGTTCCATTCTTCGAGCGTGGTGTCTTCGATGGTCTTCTCGATTTCGATGCCGGCCGCGTTGACCAGGATATCGAGTTTGTCCCAGCGTGCGGCAAGCTCGTTGAAAGTGTTCCGGCAGATGTTTTCATCGGTAACATCGTAAGCGATGAACTCGACCCGCTCGGGCAGTTCTGCCGGTGCTGCCAGGTCTGCGGCGATGACCTGCGCTCCCTCGCGCGCGAAGCGTGCGCAAATAGCACTGCCGATACCCCCGGTGCCGCCGGTGACAAAAGCCGTTTTACCTTCGAGTATCTGGCTCATGTTGCCGCCTCGCTGGCACGTTTATAGGCGTCGAGCATGAGGCCATGGAAATGATGTACGGCGTGTTCGCTGGCGCCGCTGCCGGCGACATCCACCATGTAGCGCCCCGAATTGAAGGCGGGAGTATTCATACCGCGCTGCACGCTTTCGACCAGAGCGATATCCTCGGGTTGCAGCACTTCATCGATGAAGCGCAGCGCTTCCTTTTCGGTTGCGTCCGGTTCGGCGGTTTCAAAGAAGAAATCAAATTCTTCCCAGGTTTCTTCTGCACTGATCGGGTAAAAACGCCACACCATGAAATTGCCGCGACCGGGTCTTAATTCCCAGCACCCGCTGGTTTTTGCGGCGTCGGATTAATCGGGTCATCGATGAAATCAGCACGCGCCTGGATATCCAGATTAAGCCATTTCAGATCACCAAACGCCAGGTGCTGATTGATCGTCTCGTTTATGATCCTAAAGTTATCGAAGCGGTCCAGCAGGAGGCGGTCAAACGGGATTGCCCGCGCGAGATCGTACAGTCCGAAGTGATTACCTACGCCAAAGAAATTGTCCCTTCCTTCAATGCCTACCTGTATTTTCGCTTCGGCTACTGGTTATCCAAAAGAATTGCCAAGCTGCTTTACCGGGTTCACATTGGTTTTAGCGAAGACGAGGAGTTTAAAAACATTGACCCCGATGCCACGGTTGTTTTCGTCATGAACCATCGCAGCAACATGGATTACCTGCTGGTGTCATTTTTAGCCGCCGAAAAGACCGCGCTTTCGTATGCCGTCGGTGAGTGGGCCAAAATCTGGCCGCTGCAGACCTTAATTCGAGCCATGGGCGCTTACTTTGTCCGTCGAAAATCCGGCAATTCCCTATACCGGCGGGTGCTGGAACGCTATATCCACATGGCGACCAAAGAAGGCGTTTGCCAGGCGGTTTTCCCGGAAGGCGGGTTGAGTCGCGATGGCCGCCTGCAGTCACCGAAACTAGGTGTTTTGGACTATATGCTGCGCAACTATAAGCCGGAAACGGATCGGGACCTTGTCTTTATTCCGGTCGGAATCAATTACGATCGGACGATAGAGGATCGCAGCCAGCTGCGCACGCTGGATGCTGCAGCACCTAAACGCAGCAAATGGTTCGTCATTATGACAACCCTGCGCTTTATCCGGCGCAGCCTGATATTGATGGTAATGAGCAATATGCTGTTTAAGGTTAACATAAACA
>CAWCBX010000147.1:0-20828 GCA_963793595.1 uncultured Gammaproteobacteria bacterium
TTCGCGGCAACTGGTGAAGAGGACGTCCAAATCGTTGATAAAAACGATGTTGCCACCGACGGGCTCAAGGCAGTGGCGCCCGGGACAACCCCGCAGGATGAGGTATCTGGCTATATTTACACGGTGTACCTGTTTTCCACTCGCGACGAGGAAGTCGCCGCAGAGGTCAATCGGAGATTTCAACAGGCCGGTCATGATACCCGAATCTTTGAAAGCACAACCGGTTCGGTACTGCGTTACCGTGTCGTCGCTCCCGGGTTTGAATCGAGGCAGGCGGCAAAGAACTTCTCCGATGCTATCGTCGGGACACTCGGCGTTACCCAGACCTGGATTGGAAAAGAAAAGTCGTTTGTCGCCGAGACAGTGATTGCGCAAGATGCAGCAGGTGAAGTCTGGCGAGGTTGTTGAACGACAATGTCGATAGCGGGGAAAGCACTGCAGCGCAAGTCGAGACGACTAAGCAGGATGGGCTGTCTAACTATATTTACACGGTGTACCTGTTTTCAACTCGTGAAGAGGAAGTCGCCGAAGAGATCAATCAGGAGATTTCAACAGGCCGGCCATGATACCCGAATCGTTGAAAGTACAATCGGTTCGGTACTGCGCTACCGTGTTGTCGCTCCCGGGTTTGAATCGAGGCAGGCGGCAAAGAACTTCTCCGATGCTATCGTCGGCACTCTCGGCGTTACCCAGACCTGGATTGGCAGGGACACTCGATAACAGGGATGAAAGTTCGATGCCACTTTTATTTCTATAGCGCTTTTATAAAACCGTAGATCAGTAGTACGCAGGCTGGAAATATGGCAAACGTTTCCAGGTCATGCAGGATATAGACGCTTTTGTTGGCAATCGTAGTCTTCAATCTTAATCCACGTTCACCACTGACAGCGCGAATGCCCATCGCAAACATCGATGTCCAGGTAAAAATAATGCACAGCCATTTTCGCTATCCCTTCGTCAGGCACAGCTTGCTGTACTAGAATCGGCAGCTGACGTCTTTGTAGCAAAAGCGCTGTCGCGCATCTCACTAAAACGCCATAATGGCGCGATGCAGCTGCAATTAATAAGAAATATCTGGGAACCAACGGAACTAGTACGGTTTCTGGTAACAGCCAATATTGTGCTCTACATCACCTCTTTGTTTATTGCGCCTGGGGCAGTGAACTATGACCTGAATCCAATGGTTTTTCTCTCACCAGGTACTGGCGTACTTTTCAAACTTGGCGCATCAGGTACGTTACCCGTCTTTGCAGAAGATCGCTGGTGGACACTGATTACGGCCAACTACCTGCATGGCAGCTTGCTGCATTTACTGTTTAATGTTTCTGCCTTACATGCGGTTGGAAAAATTAATATTGAGATCTATGCGCCCAGTCGATTTTTTCTTATTTATTTTCTTGGCGGCTTATTCAGCATGGCTATTTCCAGCCTGGCTGGAATACCGCTCACGCTCGGCGCTTCAGGTGCGGTCTGCGCCCTGATCGGTAGTATGTCGTATGATGAGTGGCGCGCCAGCAAGGGCAACCTGAAAATGCGCATAGCATCCGTCGGTACCTGGGTCGCCTTGATTGCCATTACCGGGCTGGCGTTGCCAAACGTAAACAACTGGGCGCATGCAGTCGGCTTTGTCAGCGGCTTTCTTTTGGGCTTCCTGTTCTGGCCGCAAACCTCACAAAGTGAAAGCAAAACCTTCCGTGTTGCGGCCACTAGCTGCATGCTGCTCACAATCGCCGCACTGATCTATGGATTGCTATTCAGCTAGCGACAGGGCTTGTAGCCCGTTTCACGAGCGCCATCGAAATCAGCCCGATCACTAACAATAGGGGACAGGGCAGGTTTATTTTTCGAGCCGGGCAAACTGAAGGGATATTTGAGAAAATTCCTCTCCGACTCCTAACTTATTTGTTATAGGATAGGTCTCCAGGTAGCTGCCGTTGTCAGGGGAGATGATATGGCTGAGAAAAATCAGATGGTGACAAAACGACAAGTATTCACAGCCATGGGCTCTCAAGCGATGCGTATAACACTGCTAACTACGGTTCTGTCAGCGCTCCTTATCACGGGGTGTACGACAGTCGGGCCTGACGCTATTCCACGTGATCGGTTCGACTACAACACTGCAATCTCTGATTCCTGGAAAGAGCAAACCTTGCTCAATATTGTCAAACTTAGATACGCCGATATGCCACTATTTGTTGAGGTGGTATCCGTTGTCAGCGGTTATACGCTTGAAGGGTCGGTCAATCTGGGGGCGACCGAATCGTCTGGAAATGCCGTTCAGGGCGATTTTTTCTCACTTGGCACAGCCGGGAAATATACAGATCGACCGACTATTACCTACGCCCCCATTACTGGCCAGAAGTTCAACAGGAGTTTCATGACGCCGATTCCCCCGAAGGCGGTGATATTCCTCTTGCAGTCGGGTTGGTCGGCAGAGCTGATTCTTCCACTTACCGTGGAATCATTGAACGGGCTGCGGGCCCGCAGGGCAGCAGGTGTTGACCAGCGAACAGGTGATCCGAAGTTTTACCGGGCAATTGAGCTATTCCGAGAGATCCAGAAATCTGGAGCCGTCGGGATGCAGATTCTCAGTAGCGATGCCCGCAAAGAAACGACTGTGTTGTTTTTTCACAGGGAAAACGTCAGTGCTGATCTTAAAGCTAAAATGAAGGAACTGGATTCGTTGCTGGGTTTAAGCCCAGAACGACAAGAATTCCAGATTACCTATGGCATGCTCCCGGGAAGCGACGGCGAGATCTCTCTGCTTACACGTTCAATTCTGCAAATCATGATTGCGCTAGCAACCGAAGTTCGGGTGCCATTACAGGATGTGACCGAAGGTCGAACAGTTCCTGGTGATAATCAAGGTGAAAAGGCGGACCCCGAGCAGGGGCGACTCATTGACATTAAATTCAGCAAGCAAAAGCCTGATAACGCCTTTACCTCAGTGAATTACAGAAACCATTGGTTCTGGATTGACGATCGCGACTTCAAGTCGAAACGTACCTTCGCTTTCCTGATGATTCTCTTTTCCTTGACCGAGACCGGTAACCAGGAAGGACTGCCGCTGGTGACGATCCCGTCAGGTTAGAAAACTAAGCGAATCAACGGGGCAGATCATTTGAAAATTATCGCTCTCGGTCGTTGATGTCGATACTAACAGGCTAGAGAATTACGACCTCGACATATTCGAATTGCGCGACTATCTGTACGAGTTGTAAAGACTCTGACATCGATTTTAAGCACACACCCAACATGACCAGAAGGCGTTGTTCAAAAATATGAAAATGAAATTAAAAATATTAGCTTTCATTACCTTTGCGGCAATGTCCGCTATCAACCCTGCCAGCGCGGGGTTTTTTACTGGTGGGAAGTTACTACCCTTGTGTGAAAGCGGGTCAGCTTCGGAAAAGCGTGCTTGTGAAATGTATTTGGTAGGCATAACCGACGCGCATGATGGCCTGGACCGATTGGGTGTTTTGACTAAAGAATACTTTTGCCTTTCTAAAGGTGTGTCACTCCCCCAGATAAGAAAAATCTTCATCAAATATACCGATGAAAATCCTCAATACTTACAACTGCCTGCGAGCCGTTTAGTAATTGGGGCCTTTGCAGAAGCATTCCCCTGCAAGTAAAACGTACTTCCCCAGATGCCATAAATCAGCGACAGCCAATGACTCCTTTAACTACCGATTTCATGAAAATCTAAACAACATGGTTGTTAAGCTCCATTTACTTGCCTTGCATAATCTTCGGCATCAAAATGGCCCAGCGAGGCCGCGACCAACCCAGGGCTCGCCGTCGTTAATAATAATTCCGGCAGAATCACTCGAATACAGGGATGCTACTGCTGCGGCATCATGCTCACACCAGGCCCTGGTATAGGCAGCCGCGTGCTGGCTTGCCTGTTGACGAGAAATTGACATATTTTGGTACTCCTTAAAATTTCCCAGCTTTCACTGAAGTTAAGATTTATCAGGACGAGCTTGCGTGATCGGCTTCAGGCCGCGATAAAATAATACTTGCGCAAGGTCTCGGTGATTTCCCAGGTGCAACGCGTACCTTTGGCAACAAAAAAGGTGTCACCGGCGGTAAATGTTTCAGAACTGCCATCGTCGGTACTGGTCAAGGTGACCGAGCCCGATAATATCGTCATCATTTCGTGCACCGGGTATGGATCGTACACTTCCTTACAGGGAGCACACTCCCACACACCGGTCAAAATACTTTCGTCATCGGAGGCAAAATAAAAGTGGTTTGTTTCCGTTTTATCGTCGGTGGTAAACGTACCCGGCGAAGCAAAGTTTGACGGCAGCATTCCGGCGGGTGGATTGACTTCAAATCGTGAAAAGGTATTTTTCATAAGCGCTATTCCTGTCAGATTTTTAGAGCATCATAGCAAACAAATGATTCTTTATCGGGATTACCAAATTAATTAATCAGTGTTCGATCATAGCCGTTTGTCGTCGCTAGCTTTGCGACCGAGACCCGCGCGGGGATGACTTTAATTTTTCTACCTGGCTGGGCGCCAGCACAGCGACTGTGGATCTTCGATTTCGATTATCGAAGCGTCAATTTCGACGACTGCATCGTTTATCCATCCCGGATAATTCGGTCCGGATTCCGATAGCGAACCACGGAACTGGATTTGCGGGTTTGCGGATAATTGCCCGGGCGTGAGCAGGGGAGCGTAACAGCAATCCACCGCGTCCAGCAATTGGTGCCAGTAATCCAGGGGACGCTGGATGATGTGTTCGGCGACTTCGGCAATCAACGCCTGTTGCGGCATAGTTTCGTATTGTCGGGACATCCACTGCGGTTTTTGCAGCGTGTCGCAAAAGTTTTTCCAGAACCCGGTTTCGATCGCACCGAGGCTGATGAATTGCTCATCGGCGCATTGATAGATGTTGTAACAGGCCGCACCGCCGTTGAGTATCGATGTGGCGCGCGCCCCCGCATTGGTCAATATGGGTAGATACTGCCAGCTCATAATCGATTCGGCGATACTGATATCGAGATAGATACTACCGGGATTATGTCCCCTCGCGTGCAGGGCGGCGAGCATGGCGACACTCGCCTGCATCGCCGCTGCATGATCGGCGATCGGTGGGTAACCGATGATGGGTCGTTGCGCGTCGCCGCTGACAATCGACTGTGAACTCAGCGCGTTATAGTTGATGTCGTGACCGGCGCGCAACGCGTCAGGTCCATTCTGGCCATAGCCTGACAGGGCACAATGAATCAGTCCGGGGTTGATTCGATCGAGCTCATTACGATCGAAACCGAGGCGAGCCAGTACGCCAGGCCGAAAGGACTCAAGCAGTATATCGGCATCTTTGATCAACTCACGCAGCAGCTGTTTGTCCGCTGCGGATTTCAGATCCAGCTTGCAGATGCGCTTGCCGCGATTCAGGTGGCGATAGATCGGGGACAATTCATCCGCGTCAGCGTGCATGAAGAATCGCATGGGATCGCCAGTGGGCGGCTCGACCTTGATGACATCGGCGCCGAGATCGGCAAGTTGGCGGGTTGCAAAGGGTCCCGGAATATACTGGGACAGATCGATTACGCGGACATTTTCAAGAAAATGATGTGCCTTCATAGGCTTGAGCCTGCGAATCCTTATTCGTACTGGCGGACATCGTCGATGACCTTGCCATCATTTGGCAGGCTGCCCAGGGCGACAATTTCGACCTCGCCACGCAGCTTGCAAATCGACCTGATGCTGTCGGCGATGGCATCTGTCAGCGATGCCGCGGCGCTGGCAACTTCACATTGCAGGGTTATCTGATCGGTTTGCTCCACCCAGTCTATGACCAGTCGTGCCTTCGCAATTTCAGCATGGCGTTTAATAACCCGGTCGACCTGTTCGGGGTGGATGAACATGCCTCGTACCTTGGCAGTTTGATCGGCCCGGCCCATCCAGCCCTTGATGCGCTGGTTGCTGCGTCCGCAGGGACTGCTGCCCGGCAGGTAGGCCGACAGGTCGCCGGTGGCGAAACGGATCAGGGGATAATCCCGTCCCAGGTTGGTCACCACGACTTCGCCGACTTCACCTTCGTCGACCAGTTCACCGGTCCCGGGGCGAACGATTTCAAGGTATACGCCCTCGTCGATAATCAGACCTTCCTGGGCGCTGGATTCGTACGCGATCAGGCCGAGGTCGGCGGTGCCATAGCACTGTTGCACGCGTATCCCACGCGCGACAAAACCGGCACGTAATGGTGGCGGCAGCGCTTCGCCACTGACCATCGCCTTGTTGATGGAGCTGACGTCACTGCCGAGTTCGTCGGCCCGCTCGAGAATGATTTTTAGAAAAGAGGGTGTGCCGACGTAAGCATTGGGGCCGAGGTCGGTGATCGTTTGCACCTGTAATTCGGTTTGCCCGACACCCGCGGGAATCACCGCGCAACCCAGCGCCAGTGCGGCGCTATCAAACATCTGGCCCGCCGGGGTGAAATGGTAACTGAAACAATTGTGCACCAGGTCGCCGGGACGAATTCCGCTGGCGTAGAGCGCGCGCGCGAATCGCCAGAAGTCGGTGACGGCGAATCCCGGCTCGTAAATCGGACCGGGAGAGGCAAATACATGGGAATGCATTGCCATGTTGTTCGCGGTGTAACCGCCGAAGGGACGCTGTGCCTGTTGTAATTCGATGAGCTCCGATTTTCGCGTCAACGGCAAGGCGCTGAATGACAGCGCATCGGTGATCATGCCGGCATCGATATCCTGCAGTGATCTGGCGTAAGCCGGGGTATTGTTTTGTACGTGGACTATCTGCTCGCGCATTGCCTCGAATTGTGCCGCGGTTCGCTCATCGGCGCTGCGTGTTTCCAGGTTATCGTAGAATTCACTCATCGTTTTCCCATTATCCTCACCAGGGTTTCGTCATCCCCGCGTAAGCGGGGATCTCGTAAAGACAGCATACTATAAGATTCCCGCTTGCGCGGGAATGACAAGGTGGAGAGTCATCCCGGCGTAAGCGGGGATCTTGTTAAGCTTTCATGATTAGAGAGATTTCCGCTTGCGCCGGAATGACAAAAAATGGGGAATGACTGTAAGTTCAGGTTAGCCAGCGTTTGCGGCGGCGATAATGTTTTACTTCGCGGAAGTTGACCCGCTCGCCCTCGCTGATGCCAAGGTAGAACTCCTTGACGTCGGTATTCTCGCGCAGCTCGCTGGCGCTACCATCAAGCACCACGCGCCCATTTTCGAGGATATAGCCATGACTGGCATAACGCAGCGCAATATTGGTGTTTTGCTCGGCCAGCAGAAAGGTAACTCCCTCGTCCTTGTTAAGACGGGCGACATTTTCGAATATTTCTTCCACCAGTTGCGGGGCCAGGCCCATCGATGGTTCGTCGAGCAATATCATCTTGGGTCGTGACATCAGGGCGCGTCCGATAGCGACCATTTGCTGTTCGCCGCCCGAAGTATATCCGGCCTGTGCGCGCCGGCGACTTTGCAGGCGTGGAAAATAACTGTAAACCAGTTCGAGATCACGTTGAATCGCAGCGCCGCCATCGCGTCGCGTGTAGGCGCCGGTGAGCAGGTTTTCCTCGACGGTAAGATGTTCGAAACAGTGCCGTCCTTCCATTACCTGGATAACACCCCGCTTTACTAGCTCGGCCGAACTCAGCTTGTCTATACGATTGCCCTCGAACTCGATACTACCCTTGGTAATGTCGCCGCGCTCGGCGCGCAGCAGGGTGGAAATAGCCTTCAAGGTGGTGGACTTTCCCGCGCCGTTGGCCCCGAGCAGGGCGACAATGCCCTGCTCGGGTACTTCGAGCGATACGCCTTTCAACACCAGGATGACATGGTCGTAAATGACTTCGATGTTTTTAACCGACAACAGGGTTTTGTTGCTGGTTAATTCTGCCGCTTCAGTCACGTCTCTTTATCCTGATGTTGCTTTGCTGCAGCCTAGTTACAGCTACGTTCGGTGACGTTGTTTTCCGCCGCATACTGGGCCGAATCCTCGGCAATCAGCGGGCCGGTGATGTCACGCAAGGGCTCGTAGAAGCCGCTGACCAGGCTCCATTTCTTGGCCTTGGCATCCCATTGCTGCAATGCAACCTGGCCCGGGCCTTCGTGATTCTCACAGGTAACCTTAACCGGAATGGTAAAGTTAGCCAGGCCCAGTTCCTTCAGGCGTGCCTCGTCGACTTCGAGCGCCTCGAAGCCGTCACGTACGTGTATGCCCATGATTTCGTTGGTGCCGTGAATTTCCATCGCCTTGCGAATCGCCTCGGATGTCCACATCGCGGCCACCAGGCCCCGGTTGTAAAGCACTTCGCCGATGCGATCGCGGTCGCCCAGCCCCATGCCCTTGTCGTAGACGTGTTTCTTGATGTCGTCGTGGGCACCGAAGTTATCACCAGGCTGGTGGAATGCACCTGACAGGTAACCGTCAGCGGCTGCGCCGGCCGGCAATACGTCGTTTTCAGAGCCTGACCACCAGACGCCGATGAAATGATCCATCGGGTAGCGGATCGAGGCGGCTTCCTTGATCGCGACCTGGTTCATGACGCCCCAGCCCCACATCATTACCCAGTCGGGTTTTTCGCGACGGATCTGCAGCCAGGTCGACTTTTGTTCCTGGCCCGGATGATCTACCGGTAGCGCCATGAATTCGAAACCGAATTTTTCTGCCGCTTTCTCCAGCGTGCGGATCGGTTCCTTGCCGTAAGCCGAGTTGTGGTAAACCAATGCGATCTTCTTGCCCTTCAGGTTTTCCATGCCGCCTTCTTTTTCGCCAATGTACTGTACGAATACGGTTGCCTGGCTCCAGTAGGTTGCCGGGAAGTTGAACACCCAGGGGAATACCTTGCCGTTGGCGGCGGAGGTACGACCGTAACCCATCGAGAAAATCGGAATTTCATCGACGCTGGCCTTCGGAATCAGCTGGTAGGTGATGCCGGTAGACAGCGGCTGGTAAACCAGGGCGCCAGACTGGCCTTCGCCTTTGGTGTTTTCATAACATTCCACACCCTTCTTGGTGTTATACCCGGTCTCGCAGGGAATCAGGCTGATACGTGCGCCGTTGATGCCGCCATCGCGTTCGTTGAGCATGTTGAGGTAATCCCCGTAGCCGTTGGCGAAGGGAATGCCGTTCGGTGCATAGGGGCCGGTTCGATAATCAAGGGTCGGCATGACCAGCTCGTAGGCGCTGGCGACACCGGAAATCATCGGTACCGCCAACAGCGCGGCCACGATTGTTCTGGTTAATTTTCTCATTTTACTTACTTCCTCCGGTTGTATTGCGAAACTACATTTTAAGTCACACGCCGTCAGCCGATCCACTCGTTAATAGGGGAATGGCCACAGGCGCATTTTTTCCTTGGCGATCCGCCACAGGCGTGCCAGCCCGTGCGGTTCGACAATCAGAAATCCAATAATCAGTACGCCGACGGTGATTATTTCAATATGCGCCGACAATGCGCTGTCGGTGCCAAAACCATCGACCAGTATGTTTTTCAGCATGATCGGCAGTATCACCAGGAATGCGGCGCCGAGAAACGAACCCAGCACCGAGCCCAGGCCACCGATGATAATCATGAACAGCACGAGGAAGGATTGGTTAATATCAAACGCTTCGGTTGGTTCCGCAGATCCGAGCCAGACGGCAAAGTACAGTGCGCCGGCCATGCCGACGTAAAATGACGACACCGCAAATGCTGACAACTTGGCAATCAATGGGCGCACCCCGATCAGTTCGGCGGCAATATCCATGTCGCGGATCGCCATCCAGTTACGGCCGATGCGGCCACGCGCAATATTCTTCGCCGCCAGCGCGAACACCGCGACGAAAGCGGCGACCAGGTAGTACTTGGCGACCCCGTTGGCTTCCGGGCCGGTCACTATGACACCGAATATGGTCATCGGGGGCGCGTTGATCATGCCCGACGCGCTGTAATTGAAAAACCAGCCGACCTTGTTGAACAACCAGATCAGGAAAAACTGCGCTGCCAGCGTGGCTACAGCCAGGTAAAACCCCTTGATGCGCAGCGATGGCAGGCCAAACAGCGTGCCGACCGCGGCGGTAATCAATCCCGATAGCAGCACCATTGGGATGAATCCCAGTTCGGGAAATGCGACCATCAGTTTGTACACTGAAAATGCGCCGACCGCCATGAAGGCCCCGGTGCCAAGCGAAAGCTGTCCACAGTAGCCGGTTAAGATGTTCAGTCCGAGCGCCGCCAGCGAGTAAATCAGGAAGGGCAGCAGGATTGCGTTGAGCCAGTACTGGTTCAACAGATAGGGCACGACGGCAAAGGTGACAAATAAAATCCCGAAAATGACGTAACGATCCTGGTCGATCGGGAACAGCGCCTGGTCGTCCTGGTAGTTCGCCTTGAATTGTCCGGTTTCTCGATAAATCATTCCTCAGACCCTTTCTATAATTTTTTCGCCGAACAGTCCCTGCGGACGAAACAGCAAAAAGGCCAGCGCCAGCATGTAGGCAAACCAGTTTTCGATTGCGCCGCCGACAAACGGGCCGAGATAAACTTCCGCTAACTTCTCGCCGACACCGATAATCATGCCACCGATAATCGCACCCGGCACCGAAGTGAAGCCGCCGAGTATCAATACCGGCAACGCTTTGAGCGCGATCAGCGATAGTGAGAATTGAACGCCGGATTTGGAACCCCACATGATACCGGCGACCAGCGCGACGATACCGGCAACCGACCAGACGATGACCCAGATGGTGTGCAATGAAATGCCGACCGATAGCGCCGCCTGGTGATCATCCGCAACCGCGCGCAGGGCACGGCCGATGCGGGTCTTCTGGAAAAAAACGGCCAGGAAGGCAACCATGATAGCGGCGGTACCGGCGGCGAACATTTCCAGTTTCTCGATATAAATCCCGCGAATGTAGAGCCATTCCCAGGCACCCTGCGGAATGCCGAGATCGAGCAGCTTGACATCAGAGCCCCACAGGATATCGCCCATGCCCTCGAGCACGTAGGCGAGTCCGATGGTCGCCATGAACAGGATGATGGGTTCCTGGTTGACCAGTTGGCGCAGCATCACGCGCTCGATCAGCCAGGCCAGTGCAATCATGACGGCGATGGTGCCGATAATCGCCAGCCAGATCGGAAAGCCGAATTTTTCCATTAACCCGACCAGGGTCAGCGCCGCAAACAGCGCCATCACGCCCTGAGCGAAGTTGAATATTCCCGAGGCCTTGAAGATCAGCACGAAACCGAGCGCCACCAGCGAGTACATGACGCCGGCCATCAGGCCACTGAGCGTTACTTCGACAAAAAACAGAAAATCAAGCATGTTCATGCGGCACCCCAAGATAGGCGTCGATCACTGCCTGGTTGTTGCGTACCTCGTCGGGTTCGCCATCCGCCAGTTGCTTGCCGTAATCGAGTACCAGCACGCGGTCGGATAAATCCATGACCACGCCCATGTCATGTTCGATCAGCGCGATCGTAGTACCGAACTCGGAATTGACGTCGAGCACGAAGCGACACATGTCTTCCTTCTCTTCGCTGTTCATTCCGGCCATGGGTTCGTCGAGCAACAGTAACTCCGGCTCCGCGGCGAGCGCGCGCCCCAGTTCGACCCGCTTTTGCAGACCGTAGGGCAGTTTACCGACCGGCTTCTTGCGAATCGCCTGGATGTCGAGAAAGTCGATTATTTTTTCCGCCGCCTCACGGTTTTCGAGTTCTTCGGCACGCGCCGGACCGATATGCAGCGCCTGCCAGAAGAGGTTGGTTTTCATCTTCAGGTTACGTCCGGTCATGATGTTGTCGAGCGTACTCATACCCTTGAACAGGGCGATATTCTGAAACGTGCGCGCGATACCGTGAGCTCGCGGCGACATGCGGCGCCATCTGCTTGCGGGTTTCGCCCTTGAAAGTAATCGAGCCTTGCTGCGGATGGTAAAAACCGTTGATGACATTCAGCATCGAGCTTTTGCCCGCACCATTGGGGCCGATAATCGAACGAATCTCACCCTGCCTGATATCAAAACTGATGTTATCCAGGACTTTCATCACGCCGAAAGAAAGGCTGATGTTTTCGACCTTGAGGATTTCCGCTCCGATAGCGCGCTCATTCATGCCGCGGCTTCCTGGGTCACAGATTTTACCGGGTAGGTGTCGGCGTCCCATATCTTGACGTCGGCCTCGAGCGTGCCGATGCGACCGTCTTCGAAGCTTACCTGGGTCTTGACGTGGCATTCGCTTTGCTGCGAGTACAGCGCATCGACCAGGTCGTCGTAGCGCTCGCCGACAAAGTTGCGCCGCACCTTGCGCGTACGGGTCAGTTCGCCGTCATCGGCGTCGAGCTCCTTGTGCAGAATCAAAAAGCGTCGTATCTGCGAATTGCCGAGTCGACTGTCCTGTGCCAGGTCCTGGTTGACCTTGTCGATGGATTCCTTGATCAGTTGATAGACCTCGTCCTGTCCGGCGAGGTCAATGTAGCCCGAGTAGGCCATGTTGCGCCGTTCGGCCCAGTTACCGACCGCATCGAGATCGATATTGATGAATGCGGTGCTGTAGTCGCGCTGGTTGCCGAAGACCACGGCTTCCTTGACGAAAGCAAAGAACTTGAGTTTGTTTTCAATATACTTGGGTGCGAACAGCGTGCCGTCATTGAGTTTGCCGACATCCTTGGCGCGGTCGATGATTTTCAAATGGCCATTGTTATCATCGAAAAAGCCGGCATCGCCGGTACGCACCCAACCGTCCTCGGTCTTGGTGCTCGCGGTAGATTCCGGGTTCTTGTAATAAGACTGGAATACGCCGGGACTGCGATACATGATTTCGCCATTGTCGTCGATCTTGATTTCGACATCGATGGCCGGCGTACCAACGGTATCGGCGTAGACTTCACCGTCGGGCTGTACGCAGACTAAAACCATGCATTCGGTTTGCCCGTAAAGCTGCTTGATATTGATACCGAGCGAACGGTAGAAGTCGAACATTTCGGGGCCAATCGCCTCGCCGGCGGTATAGGCGAGCTTGATACGTCTCAAACCGAGTACGTCTTTGAGCGGACCGTAGACGAGTATATTGCCGAGCCTGTAAAGCAGCGAATCCTTGAGCGACACCGATTTTCCATCGAGGATCCTGACCCCGACCTTGCGCGCATGCTCCATGAAGTAGTGGAAGATATTGCGCTTGATACTGGCGGCATCCTCCATGCGGATCATCACCTGGGTGAGCATGTTTTCATAGACTCGCGGCGGTGCGAAATAATAAGTGGGCCCGATCTCGCGCAAGTCGTTGGCCACCGTGGTCGCATCTTCCGGACAGCTGACACAAAATCCGGCGACGAAAGATTGCGCGTAGGAAAACAGGTTGTCCCCGACCCAGGCCATCGGCAGGTAGGCGAGCACTTCTTCGTGTGAAGTCAGACCTTCTCGAATAATTCCGTTACGCGCGGTGATAATGACGTTGTCGTTGGTCAGCACGACACCCTTGGGATGACCGGTGGTGCCCGAGGTATAAAGCATGATCGAAACGTCGGCACCGACACCGGCTGCTACCTGCTGGTCGTAAAAATCGGGATGATCGTGATCAAATTCGACACCGGCCTGCTGGATCTTTTCGAAGTCATGCAGAAACTCGTGTTCGTAGTGGCGCAGGCCGCGCGTTTCGTCGAAAATTATGTGTTCGACGCGGGGGCAACGATCACGCACCTCGAGCATCTTGTCGACCTGTTCCTGGTCCTCGACCAGGGCCATTTTGACATCGGCATTGTCGAGTACATAAGCCATTTCTTCGGCCACCGCGTCCTGGTAAAGCGGCACCGGGACTGCTCCCAGCGCCTGCGCTGCGGTCATGCCCCAGTAAAGCCGGGGGCGGTTGTCGCCGATGATGGCGAGCTTGTCGCCGCGCTGCAGCCCGAGACTCGCCAGGCCACAGGCAAGGGCGCGAATTTCAGCCGCGGCTTCAGCCCAGGTCCAGGATTGCCAGATACCCAGATCTTTTTCGCGGATTGCATCCTGGTCAGGGCGCAGCTTTACATGGCTGTGTAACAGCTTCGGAAAGGTGTCTAGCGTTGTGTCTTGATCCTTCTGGCTCATATCTGGCTAGCGATTTTATTATAGATTTTCTTCGACATGCCATCTTCGTTTAAAAGCTGGATAATGTCGAATCTGAAAGTCCGTATTACAGCGTTAATTAATAAGCCTGTAAAACGAATTTATTGATATCCGCCCCTGGCGTCCGCTAAATCAGGACGAATCACCAGTTGCTATTCCTCATAATTATAAAAACCGCGGCCACTCTTGCGCCCCAGGTAACCGGCATCGACCATCTGTTGCCAGATCGGGCAGGGGCGGTACTTTGAATCACCAAAGCCCTCGTGCAGGACTTTAATCACCGCGTAACAGGTATCCAGCCCAATCAGGTCGGCCAGCATTAGCGGGCCCATCGGGTGCGCCATGCCCAGTTTCATGATTTCGTCGATACCCGCGGCACTGGCCAGACCCTCGTAGTAGACATAGGCTGCTTCGTTGATCATCGGAATCAGGATACGATTAGCGACAAACCCCGGGCTATCTTTGGCTTCTACCGGAATCTTGCCGATGAATTCGCTGAGTTGGTGCACAGCACGGTAGGTTTCATCGGTGGTTTGCAGGGCGCGAATGACTTCGACCAGCGCCATCATTGGTACCGGATTCATGAAATGCATGCCGATGACCTGGCCGGCGCGCTGCGTCGCACCTGCAATGCGGGTCAGTGATATCGAAGAAGTATTGCTCGCCAGGATCGCGTCAGCCTTGCAGATCTTGTCCAGTTGCTCGAATATCCCCAGTTTGAGCGCTTCGTTTTCGGTAGCGGCCTCGATAACGATGTCGACATTGGCCAGAGCTTCGAGCGAGGTCGAGGTGTCGATATTGGCGAGGCTGGACTGCTTGTCATCCGCGGTGATTTTTTCTTTCCTGATCAGGCGATCGAGGCTGCCGGCGATCGTATCCAGTCCGCGCTTGACCTGCGCCTCGCCAATATCCTGCATGATGACTTTAAGTCCCGCGGCCGCACATACCTGCACGATACCGTTACCCATGGTTCCGGCGCCAACCACGCCCACTGTTTTTATGTTCATTTATGTTCTCACTTCAGTATTGTTCCCACGTCAGCGGGGATTATGGTCATCCCCGCGAAAGCGGGGATCCAGTAACTTTCATAGTCGTCCAGATACCCCGGACCCGCGGGATCCTGTAAGGGTGGTAATGTTAAAAGATTCCCGCTGGGCCGCGTTAGGTTTGCGCGGGAATGACGAGCGATGAATTGCTGTCACATATTCCGCCGATACTGACCGCCAACCTCGAACAGCGAGTTGGTGATTTCACCGAGCGAACAATAGCGCACCGCGTCGACGAGTTCGGCAAAAATATTCTCATTGTTGATCGCTGCCTGGCGCACGCGTTCGAGCGCCGCGGCGCTGGTATCTGCGTGGGTGGCGTGAAATTCACGCAAACGCCTGATCTGACTTTGTTTTTCTTCCTCGGAAGAGCGCGCGAGCTCGATTTCGTAATCCTGCTTGCCATTCGGGTTGAGAAAAGTATTGACGCCGATAATCGGCAACGAGCCGTCGTGCTTGCGGTGCTCGTAGAGCATCGATTCATCCTGGATTCTGCCACGCTGATACCCGGTTTCCATCGCGCCCAGCACGCCACCGCGTTCGGAGATGCGTTCAAATTCCTGCAACACCGCTTCCTCGACCAGGTCGGTGAGTTGCTCGACGATGAAAGATCCCTGGTTTGGATTCTGGTTCTTCGCCAGTCCCCATTCATTATTGATGATCAGTTGTATCGCAAGCGCGCGTCGCACCGAGTCTCCGGTCGGGGTCGTAATCGCTTCATCGAAAGCGTTGGTATGCAGGCTGTTACAGTTGTCGTAAACCGCGATCAGGGCCTGCAAGGTGGTGCGTATATCGTTAAAGTCCATTTCCTGCGCGTGTAAAGAGCGCCCCGAGGTCTGGATGTGATACTTGAGCTTCTGGCTGCGTTCGTTGGCACCGTACTTGTGCTTCATTGCGACAGCCCAGATGCGCCGTGCGACACGACCCATGACCGTGTATTCAGGATCCATGCCATTGCTGAAGAAAAAGGACAGGTTGGGTGCGAAATCATCGATATCCATGCCGCGCGCGAGATAGGTTTCAACGAAAGTAAAGCCGTTGGCGAGCGTAAATGCGAGCTGTGAAATCGGGTTGGCGCCGGCCTCGGCGATGTGATACCCGGAAATCGAAACCGAGTAAAAATTACGGATGCGATGATCGATGAAGTATTGCTGGATATCACCCATCATCTTGAGGGCGAACTCGGTGGAGAAGATGCAGGTATTCTGCCCCTGGTCTTCTTTCAGAATATCGGCCTGCACTGTGCCGCGGATATTTTCCAGCGACCAGCTGCGAAGCTCCTCGATTTCCGCTGCGTTCGGCTGACGCTTATTGTCAGCGACGAATTTCGCCAGCTGTTGTTCGATGGCGGTATTCAGATACATCGCCAGGATAATCGGCGCCGGTCCATTGATCGTCATCGATACCGAGGTCGTCGGGCTGCACAGATCGAAGCCATCGTAAAGCGCCTCCATATCTTCCAGGGTGGCAATGGAAACCCCCGAGTTACCGACCTTGCCGTAAATGTCGGGGCGCTCATCCGGGTCGCATCCGTACAGGGTGACCGAATCAAAAGCAGTCGAAAGACGTTTCGCAGTGGCATGCTCGGACAGTTGCTTGAAGCGTCGATTGGTACGGAAGGCGTCGCCTTCGCCGGCAAACATCCGCGTCGGGTCTTCACCCTCGCGTTTGAAAGCGAAAACACCCGCGGTAAACGGGAAGCTGCCCGGCAGGTTTTCCAGCAGCAACCATTTCAATAGCTCGCCGTGGTCTTCGAAGGCGGGCAGGGCCACCCTGGTAATTTTCGACCCGGACAGGGTCTCGTACTTGAGCTCGGTACGAATTTCGCGATCGCGTACCTGCACCACGTATTCATCGCCGGCATAGCTTTGCCTGACCTCGGGCCATTGTTCGAGCAGTTTATGCGAACGCTTGTCCAACGTATTTTCGCGCCGTGATATCGCTGCGTACTTGAATTCCAGATCGTGTGACCCAATCAGTGTCATTTCGTTTCGGTGGCAGGCTTCATTATCTGGCGATCTTCGTATTTGCAATGGCCAAGAATTCGATACTCTCATTGGACTTGAGGCATCCTCTATAGCTGGTGGCGAGACCAATGCAATGATACAATCCCTCCTCGCGCTTGGCTCTAGCGTGGTGACGCTAGAAGGAATCAGCGAAGTGGGAGATGTTGATGCAGATGTCGATGCAGATGTCGATGCAGATGCAGATGCGATCGCAGAAGGCACCCCAAAGCTTATTCAGGCGTCGACCTCCAAAATCGGCTGGAACGTGAATAACTTTCAGGCCCTGCGGACTTCAATGTGTCTTTTATCATCGACCGATTTGAAGAAGAGGGGCATCGACTCTTCCATGTGTTGCTTTATTGTACAGCCGCCGACTGCGGGCGAACAGCAAATCATATCACCATTCGATTTGAGCCTTTTGCACAACCTTGCAGCTACTGCGATTTGCTCGTCCTCGAAGAAGGTCTCTTCAAGCGATACAGGCATTTTAGGAGAGAGCAGGGCTATTTATAATATTGCCCACTCCGTCCAAGTCGACGTTAACTTTGTTGATGTGCTTCTGTACATCAAACAGAGTAGCGGTGGTATCAACGAGGCCCTTCATGTGTCGGTGTTGCCTATCCTTGGACACATTAAGGAGCAAAAAGAACGCGATAAAAAGGATAAGAGAGGCATGGATGAAACAGAAGCGATGCCATCGGCGATCGTTAACTATTCAGATCAACTACAATACAACGCTGGAAACCGCACAGGTTCGTCGGAATCTCTTGTTGGTGCTCTAAAAGGGTCGATTGCTTCCTTGTCTGTGAGCGCAGATGGCTTTCGGGTCACAATTGTGCCTGCGGCAGCAACAAGATTGACAGAGAACCCAATTATCAAATTCGCGATGTCGAATCTCAAGATGGGCGTTGGCAATAGTCCCATCCACCAGAGCAAAGCGGCAGGATTTCTCGACCCGGTCCTATCACATATTGAGGTCGCTGCTTGGTACCAATGTGAAATTTCTGCGCATTACCACAACAAGAAGTTAGTGTCTTGGGAGCCTCTCGTCGAGCCGTGGCCAGTGCAAGGATGTATTGGTTGCGATATGACCAAAACGCTCAAACTTAGTCCGATGCTTCTAAGCGGCGGAAGGTTCGGGGGCGCTGCGCCTTCTCGGCCTTCAAGACTCTCTTCCCTTATCCATACAAGAAAAATAAGTACCCTCTTTACTTCCATTCAAGCTATCGGCTCACCTACGCCGTCAGCTGGTAAAGATACAAGTAATGAGGACGAGTCCTTTATTCAATCAAGTTCTGGCGCTGCATACGCGCTACTTGTTGTGATGGGCGCTGCTACTTTGCGCTCGGCGATGCTGCCTGACCTGGCATCAAGCCGAACAGCCGTTGCGTACTCAAGTAGCCGTGCCAGGGATTGGCTTTCCTTGTTTGGCTACCCACGAATGTCGCCAGAAGGAGATGAGAAGAAGCAACGCCCTTCGGTGCTGCTTAGGATAGAGGATCGCGGTCCAATGAACATCAACCTTACAGGTGCCTTCGTTTCGGATGCTATTGGCTTACTCTCCGACGAGCTGAAGAGCCACACCAAGAAACAAGTTGCGCCGCATTTAATCCGAAACGAAAGTGGTATGGCCATTCGGTTTCGAGAGGTACTTGATCCTGGTAGGATCGAGCGCGGGGAAAAGAGTGCTGCTATTATTCTCAAGCAGGGCAAAGAAATTCCTCTGTCCCTGAAAAGAAACATATCACAATCTTGCGATCCCCACCAAGCTTATATTTCCCTCGAGCTTGGATTGTTCGATCAAGCGAATGGTGAAAATGGTAGCGGCTGGAATAAGCTACTGCGCCATCAGTATAAAGCGGTTGGTAGAGTTCCGGTTGACGCTGTAGGCGTCCGTACTTTCGTGCTACACCGCACTACTGATAAAGCAACCCTCATGGACAGGAGTATGGGCCGCGCTAACGACCCAACGGTGATTGTAAGAGTTGCCCTACGTGGTGGCGTCAAGATTGTTTCAATCGAGTCGCCGATTGCTCTTTGCAATACAACACGTAGAGAGATCTATTGTGAAGTTTCCGCCCCAAAGAGCGGCAAAAGGCTGTTGCATGAAGCGTTAGTCCCAACAACAGCATCGGCGACCTCGAAGCATCCATTGACGTCGACGTTTCCTATCCCAGCCCATTTTGTTCCTCTAATTGATCAAGGGCTGCTGTCTCTCTCACTTTCGTGTGCCGAAGATGCGTATGGTATGAGCGACATTTCTTCTCCTCTGGCTGTTCCTCCGCGTTTCTCAAAGAACTCTGCTAGTCGTGGCATGATAAAAATCTCGGAGATGAGCCTCCTAACATCAAATGATCGTCGGCGATCTCGAATATACATCAATTGTGGCTCTGTCCGTATTGGAAGTCTTCCCGACGAACTTGTCAATGCGAGAGCAGAGGGCCTCGATGAAAGGGCGGAAGATCCAACTCAAGGTGCGCCACGCACAATGTTTATCCCTGAACAGCGCCTAGTAATGTTCAGACCTCCAATTGCTATTAGTAATCATCTTCCTACGGCCATACGGGTACAAGTACGCGTAAAAGGGCGGCAGCAAGCTGCATTGCAGAAGAGTCTCTCGTGGATAAACACAAGAAGCAATAGAAGTAATGGTTCAGATGAAGGCAGTGCTACTACCGCAACAATGGAAGAAGGCTGGGAGGATCTGGGCGTCGTTCATGTGGGGAGTCAACGAATTGGCTCGGTGCGAGGCGCGAGGATCTAGTCGAGATGCGCGTTAAGCTCCTTATGGACAATGCCCGAGGGGGAGAGTTCTCCAGGGATTTTCCTAATTGGAGCTCGCCGATAATGATTCCTCAAGAAGAGTACATCAGTCGGCAAACGTCGAACGACGTTGATTTAGTTTCAACTCGGAAGATGGTATTAGAGGATGCGGGCGGAACCAAACTCGCCCTTTCTGTAGCACTTGAGGCCAGGCTACATGTTACTGAAAGCAGTACTGCCACAAAGGATGACACTAAAGCATTTGCGCAGACCATCGGAAGCGCGCCCAGAAGTTTGGCCATATTCGTCCCTTTGTGGGTTGTGGATTCCACTGGGCTTGATCTCGAGTATGCAACGTCTTCCTCTCATATAGCAGGACAGGTTCATCCCGATCTTATATCTAATCGCAAGTCCAAATCGAGCGATGATTCCTTATACGGCCGAGGAAGAGATACCTTGACGATGCAGCATGGACTTGCCGATTTGCTGCAAGATGAGGAGTTTGCTCATCTAGAAGGACGTTCATCGTTTGGCATTTATATGGTCGGAGAGGACAGGCCAAAGAAGCTTAGTATTAGACGACAGATTGAGCGACGGCGACAACGTGGTCTTGACTTGGACATTGTGTCGTCTGTCTGGTCTAGTCCCATCAGCCTTAGGGTTGCTGAAAACAAAAAGCAAGATGTATCTGTCCGTCCCCCGAGAAGGCTGCCGTGGAGTGCACCAAAGAAGGCGTCTCATCAACACCTTCAACCTCTAGCATTGAGCTCAAGAATGGCACGGGCACCAGATCGCCTTGGCGGGCGCTACGGGACAAGGTTGATGCATATAGTCACCCGGTATAGCTTTGTTAACTTGCTCGATCAGGACCTGGAAGTGGTCGCTAAGAAATCCAGCACGCCAACCGTCGTCAGAGTGGAAAGATATGTACCAACGAAGTAAGGA
>CAWCBX010000148.1:0-7370 GCA_963793595.1 uncultured Gammaproteobacteria bacterium
CGACCAATTGCTGGGAATATCCTGAACCCCGGCAAGCTGTTCGATCTTTAGTCAGGGTGCATTAACTTCGGCAGCGCTACGATCACGCGCGCGACGCTGTGCCGACTGATTGCGGGACTGAGTTAAGCCTGCTAAATCAACGAAAATATCGCCAGCGCAACCACTACCACCATGGCCAGGGCCATCCCGCAGTTGATCAGGAAATGGGTTTGCGGGGTTAGCTCCAGCTGGTTGACGGCGTTGCCGGCGGCAAGCCATAGCAGGTGGATCGGTATCCAGATCAGGTTGATGACCAGGAATTTGAACAGGGTTTCACTGACCAGTGAACCTGGAAACAGTGCAAATCCGGTAAACCAGGTCATGTTTACCGCATAGGCTTTCGGATTGATTAACTGTAGCAGCAGCCCCGCCCGCAAGCCCGGTTTTTCAGCGGCGGTGATAAATGCAATTTGTTTGCCGGCAAAGGCGATGCGTACCGCCAGGTAGAGCAGGTATATCGCCGACAGCACGAGCAGGGTATTCCTGGCCCAGTCGCTGGCGAGAATAATCGCCGCCAGACCGGAAACCACGATCAGCGCCACCAGGTTGGTGCCGATAAACAATCCGGTGACGTAACGCAGCCCGGCGTTAAACCCGAACGCGGCGCCGACGCCGGCGGTCGACAGGACGCCGGGCCCGGGAGTGACCAGCAATAGTAGGACGGCGAGGCAGAAGGCGAGCATGGGCTGGAATTCTACCTTAACCGATGCTGGATAGATTCAAATTGTCATCCCGATACGCCCACTTCCGTCATCCCCGCTCGACTAGAGTCATCCCCCGCGCGATTCTACAGTCGTCCCCGCGCGTTTTTAGAGTCATCCCCGCGAAAGCGGGGATCTTGCAACGATGGCGTGGTATCGAGATTCCCGCTTGCGCGGGAATGACAGGGAGGGTCGGGAATGACAGGATTGTGCTGACCATGATGAAGTTTATAATCGACAGTCCTTCAGCTAGCGAAACTGTCCATGCGATTTGAAAACACGATCGGCGTTATTCCTGGTTTTTTACTGATCGCAATTTTGCTTATTTCGCACGAAGCAGCGTTTGCGAGCGAATGGCAACCTCGCCGCGTGCTCGAATTCACGCTTGAAACCTGTCGTAACTGGGAACAGTCAGCTGCGCCGGCGACAGGATTTACCGGGAGCCCGATCGAACAGTCGGTACTCAGGATTCGCGGAGCAGAGCTCGGCAGCCGCTATCGATTGCAGCTTGATGACAATGCATTTGTGGAGCTGGATGTCATCAACCGGACGGGCCAGCCAACACGTTTCGTCAGTTCGCTCTATGGCGAGTTTGGCGACCCGCTGGTGCTGGTGTCGATGGGGTCGGATTGCAGCCTGCAGGTGGCGCGCAAAATCAACTATACCGAGCAGGGTCAGGCGGTCGATATCGTCACCCTGAATGCAGATCTTGAACCGCAGGGCGAGCCCGACTGGTTTAATCCGCCGCTGGAATTTATCGAGCGCGAAGCTGATAGGCGGCTCAAGCATCCCGGTGACGCAACGCCGGTACGGGTTGGCATGGTCGATTCAGGCGTCAACTACCTGTTACCCGAGATTAATCGCCGCCTCGCCCGGGATGACGACAACCAGCTCATCGGTTACGACTTCTGGGAGATGGATGTTCTGCCTTTTGACGCGCACCCGGTGAATTCCGGATTTTTTCTGCAACGCCACGGTACCCGCACCGCGTCACTGTTGCTGCGCGAAGCACCCGGCATTGAACTGGTGCCGTATCGATACCCGCGACCCGACATGTCGCGCATGCAGGCGCTGGTGGAACATGCCGCCAGCAACCAGGTGGAAATTCTGGGCCTGCCGCTCGGCAGTAATCGATCCGAAGACTGGGGAAGTTTCGCGCGTGCCGCGCGGCAGCATCCGCATATGCTGTTTATCGTTTCGGCGGGTAACGATGGGCGCAATATCGACGAGCGTCCGGTTTACCCGGCCTCGCTCGATCTCGAGAATATGCTGGTGGTGACCTCGGCGGATGATTTCGTGAGCCCCGCTGAACGCACTAACTGGGGCCGGATTTCGGTGGATTACCTGGTTCCGGCGGAGCGACGGGGCGCGTTAGACTATTCCGGAACCGAAACTCGCGTCTCGGGATCGAGTTATGCCGTGTCGCGTGTTGCCGCGCTCGCCGCGCGACTAAAAACAGTCCACCGCGACTGGCGCGCGGCCGAAATTGCCGCTGAGTTTCGCAGACGCTATGGCGCGCCTGACTCGGGCGCCCGCGACTGGGTCAGCACGGGTTATATTGCGGACCCGCTGGCCGGTGCCCCGGTTGATAAACAGGCGCTGCCGGATATCGATCTCAAGCTGCCATTGACCAGGACAGGTTTGCGGCTGCCCCTCGATGTGCTGGTACTGGATTCGCGCTGGTCGCAGCAGCGTATCGAGCAAACGGTGCAGCAGGCTTTCCTTATACTCGCCCAATGCGACCTGATGCCTGGAGAAATCTCAATCTACTCTGTCAGTGGTGATGATTACCTGCGTGATTTGTCCACGGGCAGTGCCCATACGTTGTTCGAGGCCGTGGGTACAGCAAAGACAACCGTGGTGTTTGCGCGCGATACGCTCATGCAGGCAGCTTATCTCGGTGAAGCCTTCGGGCTTGGCAATACGCGCATGCGCCCCTGGCTTGCCAACAGTGTGTGGCTGATGCTGGATGTCGAAGATGCCGGTATTGCGCTCGCACACGAGTTGTACCACGTGATCGCCAACAGTGGCGCTCATGTCGAGGGCGTCGCTAACCTGATGCAACCCCGTACTCGCCCCGAAAGCCTGGAACTGACAGCCCAACAGTGTCGGCTCGCCCAGGTCAACGGTGTCGACAATCAACTGCTGCAGGATCGGCAGACAGGACAGCAGTGAGGCCCAGCCCGGCCTCGGTCTGGGCCTGGCGATTGCCTCTCGCATAGTCGAAATGCAAGACAGTCAGCTGACCATCGAAAGCGATTTTTCCCGTGGTAAGGTGCTCAGGTTTGTGCTGCCTGCCTGCGTCCGATGTTATGGGAAAATTCTAGTCCGGTGAAATCAGCCTGCCCTGATTCGCTCTAATTTCAAGTCGATATATCACTGTCCCACCATATGTAATACTATTGCCGCGAAATCAAACTGGTCTGTCGTTTAACCGATTATCTGCAGTCTGCAAAAAAACTAATGACGTGTTTCTTATCCTACCGAATCACGCAATAAACCTGGAATAGTTGCATGAAATATATACTCGCATTGTTGAGCCTGGTGATCAGTATTAGCGCCGCGGCGGAACAGAAACAGTTCCAGACCACTCCCGGGGACAGCCTGTCTTATATTCTGCGTTCACAAGACTATGGGCAGACTTATGCAGATATAAAGCCGTACCTCGACGAGGTTATACGACTGAACCCGCATGCGTTTCGAGATGGCAATCCAAATGACCTCCTGCCCGGCGTGGTGCTCACCCTGCCGGTTAACCCGAATGTTGTCGAACCAGTCCCCGAACCTGAACCAGTCGCCGAACCTGAAACTGAACTTTCTGCAGCGCCCGAACCTGCGCCGGCCACCGAACCCGAACCAGTCCCCGAACCTGAACCAACAGCAGCGATTGTCGGCAGCATCGAAGTTGCCAGGGGATTCTCCGAAATAATTCGTGACACTGAAGTAATCAGGGTAACCGAGGCGGAAAATCTTTTCGCAACAGATGTAATTTTCACCCAGAAAAATACACGCGCAGAAATCAGGTTTGTTGATGAAACCCGAATCACCCTGGGGCCAGAGTCCCGCGTCGAGATAAACGAATTTTCCTACGCCGGCAGCGAAGTGCTCGATGCCGTGACGCCGGACTCGCTGATTGCTACCCTGCATCGGGGTGTGTTCAAAATCGTTACCGGCCTTGTTGCACAGAATGAAAATAACCGCGTCGATTTTCGTTCTGCGTTGAACACCACGATAGGTATCCGCGGCACCGATTTTACCGTTCGAGCCTGTATGGAGGAGGCCTATTGTGGCGATCTGTATGGCGTTTCGGCAGCGGTCGAGGCAGGCGCTATCAACCTGAAAAACGCCGTCGCTGAAATCGCGCTCGCCAGGAATGAATTTGCCCAGGTCAAAAATACGACGGACGCGCCGGCGAAGGCACCCCTGCCTGAAGGTTTTTATGATCTCGACCTTGATGTCAGTAAAGTCGAGATGAATTCTTCATGGTGGCAGCAAACCCTGGACTGGTTTAGCTCGTATTTTTAACCACCTGGAAGGTCGTTTACAGTAGAATGCCTGGATTTAAACGATGTAAATATTTCTGCCATGATCGATACCGCGCCCAGTAATCCACCACCAGATGCCTCTGCTCGCCGCGCCGCCAAACCATTGATTTGCTACCAGGTCGATCAGTTGCCGCCGTCTAACCTCGCCTTGTACCTGCAGGCCCGGCAGGGCATGCGCAAGCTTGCCGAAATCACGGTAGCCCCACGCGATGGCGGCACGTTCGAAGTGCCGGCAGGTTCGTTCTTTCGCATTGTCAGCGTCGAAGGCTCCCAGGTTGGAGATCTGAATCTATGGCATGCGCAGGATCTTTCCGAGCGTTTCTTTAGCGGTAAAACCCGCCAGCTCCACGCCACCCACGTCAGTACCGGCGATCGCCTGTGGAGCAGCCTGCCCGGGCTACGGCCGATGGCGACGATTACGCATGATACGCTCGACTGGTATGGCTGGGACGAGGACGGCGCTGGTGTTCATGATGTCATCGGCACACGCTGCGACCCTTATACCAATTACATGCTCAACGGGGTCGATTACCACCATTGCTGCCATTCGAATCTGACGCGTGCCCTCGCGGCGGCTGTAGATATCCCGCTCACCGAGGCGGAGTTGCATGTGCACGATGTCATGAACGTATTCATGTGTACCGGTTTTACCCGCGATACCCATCAATATTTCATGAAGGCGAGCCCGGTGCGACCCGGCGATTACATCGAATTCTTTGCCGAAATCGATTTGCTTGGCGCGCTGTCTACCTGCCCGGGTGGCGATTGCGGCAGCAGTCACTCCGATGACAGTACGCCCTGTTTCCCGCTGCAGGTAGAAATTTACCAGCCCGTGGCAGGCGCCCTGCAAGGCTGGAGTTCACCGTCACGCAGCGCTTACTCGGGCACTCATGGAACCTAGCCCGGGGGCAGGTAAGGAATTCCCTGGGCGAGGTCGGTATCGTCGATTACATAAAAGTTACTCTCGGTGCCTGCCTGGCGAGCCTTTGCAAAAGGCGCATAATCCGGATCGTTGACAAAGGCCTGGCAGGCCTCTACCGAGGGAAATTCAATCAGGGCTACTACCGTGAGGTCGGGTAGTTCGCCTTCCAGCAGTGTGAGATTGCCACTGCGGGAAAGATACTTGCCGCCGTGTTTATGCACGATATCATGTACTTTTTGTGCGTATTCGGGAATCCAGGAATCATCGTTCACCTTGACATTGGCGATCATGTAAGCGCTCATGGCTTGCTCCTCTTGGTTGGGCCAATCGAGTATAAACACCGGGTAAGCGGTACACAAACCCTGCGTCTACCAGCGTGGACAATTCAGTCTAAAATCGGGTTAGTGCAGACAGATCCTGCGCTGATCCAGACCAGTACTGGCTGCCGGACCAAAAGCTGATCACATTGTTTTGTCGCGCCCACCCAGGACGATTGGTTGGCATTGCAACCTGCCGGGAAACAGGTTTCAATGCAACGGCTCGACGAGTATAAATGCACCTGGAATGAGCCAGCAACGAGTGCCGCTGCGTACGATAGTCGAGGAGATAGTGTAATGAGCGAATTGTTTCTTGCTCATTTCCGAAGGATCATAAACCGAGTCAAGGAGAACTAGATGTTCGATCTTAGCAAACAAAGTTGTGAAGCCTGTCGCGCGGATGCTCCCCAAATCAGCGATGAGGATCTGAAATTAATGATGCCCAGTATCCCGGACTGGAGTGTTATCGTGGTCGACGGTGTCATGCAACTGTCGCGCGAGTTTGATTTCAAGGATTTCGCGCAGGCGCTGGCCTTTACCAATCGCGTTGGCGAGATCGCCGAGACCGAGGATCATCACCCTGCGATTTTAACCGAATGGGGCAAGGTCACCGTAACCTGGTGGAGCCACAAGATCAGGGGCTTGCATAAAAATGATTTGATCATGGCGGCGCGCACGGACGAGGTGTGCTGATTAACAGTAAAACCCTGATCTCGATTTGCATCGTGCTGCTGGTCGCGGTGTCGAGTGGTCGCGTGCTCGACGATTATGTCGATGAATACACCACCGATTCGATCAAGAATGCGGCGCTAACCTACGCCACCGCAAGGGGTATTAACGCGTTGGTATCGATGATGCAAAGTAGTGAGGTCCAGGCCGGCGTAGGTATTGTTTCGGGGTCGATAACGATCGGCGAACTGCTCGATCCGCTCAACGATATGATCGAGCGTTTTTCGACTGTCATGACCTGGGTGCTGGCTTCACTCGCGGCGCAGAAGGTGTTGTTGCTGCTGGCCTCGCATGAATTATTTCTATACCTGGTCGCGGTGCTTGGAATATCCGCATTGCTGTTGCTTTTCTATGGCCAGCCCCGTGCGCAAAGCCTGGTATTCAGGAGTTTCCTGGTCGTCGTATTCATTCGTTTTGCACTGGGTATGGCAGTCGCGCTTAACAGTGGTGTCGGTTACCTGTTTCTGGACCAGCAATTAAAGACTAACGATGAAGAAATCGAGAACTTCCAGGCAAACATCATGAATCTCGAAACGGATGAAGATCTCGATACTGACAGCATCAGGGATTCGGCAATCGATTTCTGGCAAAGCCTGAGCATTAGTGAACTCGAAGACAGGGTAAGTCGCGGCATCGAAAATTTCATCAACCTGGTGGCGATTTACCTGCTGAAGACGATCCTGTTTCCGCTAGGCTTTTTTTACGCTGCTATCTTTGCCATCAAACAGTTATGGCGGATCGATCTGAACGTGGCTAACCCGGCTTAGAGACGAAAAACATCCCCAATTCAGATCGGCCCGCTACATTACTAGCGGGTTGGCCTTGTTTTGCTAGCTGTGCTGAGCCTGATACAGGGTTCTCTGTAGCAGAGCTACAAACGCAAACCACCATCGAGTTCGAGAATTCGACCGCTGAAATAGTCGTTTTCGATGATGAATTCGACCGCGTGCGCGAGTTCCTCGACCGTGCCGGTGCGTCGCAGCGGCACCGCGCCGGTGATGCGTTCGTGCGCCTCCGGTTTCAGCGACGCGACCATTTCGGTTTCGAACACGCCCGGTGCTATGGCGACACTGCGAATCTTGTAACGCGCCAGCTCACGTGCCCAGGTGGCGCTGAG
>CAWCBX010000149.1:0-9794 GCA_963793595.1 uncultured Gammaproteobacteria bacterium
TCATCCGATCACAGTATCGCGGTGCTGCCGTTCGACAACCTGTCCGGAGATCCTGAACAGGAATATTTCAGCGACGGCATTACCGACAGCATTATTCTGAACCTGTCGTTGTTTCCGGGGCTCAACGTCAAGTCACGCAATTCGAGCTTCGCCTTCAAGCAGCAGATTAAAAGCCCTGGCGAAATTTCGCGGGAACTCGAGGTCGATTACCTCGTCGAGGGCAGCATTCGCAAAACGCGACGAACGTGTTCGGGTGATGGTGCAGTTGGTCGAGGCGACAAGCGGCAACCAGGTCTGGGGCAAACGTTACGATGCCGAAATCGAAAACCTGTTCGACCTCGAGGAAGAACTGAGTCGAGCTATCGCCACCACGGTTACCGGCCAGATAGAATCCGACCTGCAACGCATCGCGCTCGCCAAAGGTGCAGCTCACCAGCAGTCTTACGATTTGCTGCTGCAGGGAATTTATCATTGCAAAAAAAGCAACGCGGCGGACATGGCGATCGCGATCGAAAAGCTGCATCAGTGTCTCGAACTGGATTCCAGCAACGCGCTTGCCCATGCAACCCTTTATGCTTGCCATGAAATGAACTGGATCGATCGCTGGGTACCGGATTTCGAAGCTTCCCGAAAACTGTGCAAAGTACACGCCAGCAAAGCCCTTGCTCTGAATCCCGAGCTGGGCCCGGTTCAGGTCGCTTTTGCCGAGAACCTGATTTTCAACCGCGATTACAACCAGGCCGAAACCCATCTGCGCCGAGCGCTCGAAATTAATCCGAACGATTCGGAGGCCATCGCAGCCATGGCACTTTATCTAAGCTCCCAGGGGAAGTTCGAAGCCGCCCAGGAACAGGCCAGACTGGCACTCCAACTCGACCCATATCACACCTGGGCCAAGTGGATTCTGGCAGATTCGCAATTCTTTTGCGGGCTGTATGAAGATGTGCTGGGCACCATCGCCGATACGGGAAATGCTCCCGGCTTCATTCAACTCTACAAAACCGCAGCCAATGTCCGACTCGGCCGCATGGACGTGGCGAACAACACGTTGAAAAGTTTCTTGCAGCATTGCCGCGACAGTATGTCATCCATGCCTCAAACGATCGACGAATGGCTGGCTTACTCGCGTGACAACGCGCCTTTCGCCGATCCTTCATTTAACGAGGAAATCATCGATGATCTGCTACAGGCAGGGCTTGAGGAAGAACTGGGTCAGCTGACTTTTTCAAGCGAGCCCAGCGAACACCCGTCCATCCTGGTGCTGCCTTTCAGTAATTTATCCGGCGATCCGGAACAGGCCTATTTCAGCAATGGCATAACGGAAAGCATCATCCTCACGTTGAGCTCTTCGTGGGGCCTCACGGTTAAATCACGCCATACCAGTTTTGCCTACAAGGACAGCACGCAATCCATCCGCGAAATTGGCGACGAACTCGACGTACCCTATATCGTCGAAGGGAGCATCAGGAAAAACCAGGACCAGGTGCGGATTACGGTGCAACTCGTCGAGTCCAGCACCGGCAACCAGATCTGGGGCAAACGCTACGACAAGCCCCTCGATGAATTATTCGAGCTCGAAGAAGACCTGGTGCGCAGTATCGCCGGCGCGATCAGCGGTCGCATTGGCCGTGAGGTTAGAATCATCGCGTCAAAGAAACCGGCATCCGATATGAAAAGTTTCGACTACCTGATGCGTGGCTGGTACTACTACGAGCAACACAATCCTGAGGCATTGGCAAAGTCTATCGAATGTCATAAGAAGTGTATCGAGCTAGATCCCGAGAATGTTGATGCACATGCTTTCGTCGCCGGTGTATCAGCATCCTTGCTCTACGAAAACTGGTGCGATGACCGGGAACAAACCAGGTCCGAGATAGAACACTACGTTCGAAAAGCGCTGGCACTGGATCAGAACAACGCGTTCACACACGCCATCATGAGTGATTGTGTAAATTTCTCGAGGGACTACGAAAAGGGCCTGTATCATGCCGACCATGCCATCGAACTGGACCCGACCCTGCCCGACGGATATATCGCCAAGGCAACCAATCTCGTTGCCACCGGTGATATCGACAAGGCTGTGGAACTTGCAGATTTCGGTATGCAGCTCGATCGATTTCACAATTACACGGGCTGGGGCGCGGGCGAAGTATATCGTTGTGCCGGCGACTACAAAAAAGCCATCGAAGCCTTTAGTACGATGCCCAATATCCCGCCCAGCTTGCATGCGCAAACGGCAGTTTGTTTGCTCGGGCTCGGACAACTCGATAAAGCCAAAGCTGAAATGGCTGAGTACCGACGCAAGGCACGGGAATTTATGCCCAGGATGCCGGCTTCGCAGGATGCCTGGCGTTCGCTATGGAGTGAAAATTTAAATTATCAGAGCGACAAAGACTTTGATGCCTTTTTTGATCAATTGCTGCAGGCCGGACTATGCGACGATATCGTCGCAGAAACCGACGACACACCGTCGATCGCGGTGCTGCCGTTTGAAAACATGAGCGACGATCCGGAGCAGGATCATTTCGCGGATGGTATCACCACCGACATCATCGCCACGCTGTCCAGGTTCGACCACATGCGCACGGTTTCGCGCTACTCGGTTTTGCAATACAAGAATCAACACGCGTCGATCTCCGAAATCGCGCAACAACAAAACGTGCGCTATATCCTCGAGGGCAGCGTGCGCAAGAGCGGTAACAGCATTCGGGTCAGCGCCGAACTGATCGATTCACGGGATGAAAAAATTTGCTGGAGCGAACGCTACGACCGCGACCTCGACGACCTGTTCGCGGTGCAGGACGAAATCACCAGGAACATCGCGCTGGCGATGAAGGTACAGCTCGACGACGGTGATATGGCACTACACCGTTCAACCGGAACCAGCAATATAAAAGCCTGGCAGTTGACCCTGTCGGCGATTGATTTAATGGATACCTATATCCGCGAAAACATCCTCGAAGCCCGTCGCATGACGCAACAGGCGATCGATCTCGACCCCGGTTACCCCTATGCCTGGGTGGCGCTGGGCTGGACTCACTGGCAGGAAGTGTATAGTGGCTGGAGCAACTCACCGGAGGATTCACTAGTCGAAGCTGAAAAGGCCCAGCAAAGAGCGCTGGACCTCGTACCCCTGTACTCGGAAGCCTGGACCCTTGGTGGGCTGATTCACCTGATGCGACACAAACCCACTCAGGCCCTGGAATACTGCCGCAAGGCAGTTGAGCTCGAGCCCGGAAATGCCGAAATCCAGGCGTTGATGGCTTTTTGCCTGATCTATGTCGGTGATTACGAAAATGCCCGCCAGCACGAAAAAACCATGTTGAAACTGTGTCCGGTACTGCCTAACTGGTACTACCTGCTCGGTGGTGAGATCGCGCAAACTCAGGGAGATTATGAAACGGCGGCTCATCGCTTTCAACAAGGCATCGATGTTGAGCCCGATTCACCCTTGTGCCGTTTCTACCTGATCGATGTGATGATGGAACAGGGCAATGAAACCAGGGCCGGAGAACTGGCGGACGAGATCAAGGCGCTGGACAAGCAGGTAAAGGGTAGAGGGCTGGTCCGAACACTCTCGCAGGATAAAACCTTGCGCGAACGATTCCGGGCAAACCTGGAAAAATTCGATCTTTACTAGGCTTGATGCACAGGTCCGAGCGGCTCGAGGCGTATGCCAGCACGCAGGTTTTTATATGCCATGTCGGTTAGCTTGCAATAGTTTGCCCCGGGTGCGAGCACGACCAGCGTCTCGGCCGCGATCGGATCGAAGTCGGCGCGAAAATGAACCGTGCTTTTGACCGCGACGATTTTCTGCGCGGTCGGCTCGATATCGAGATGGCGAATCATCGCCAGATCAAGGCATTGCGAGCGCGCGCTGCCGACGACCACGCGCACTTCGGAGTCTTCATCGACGACGCGCAGCAGCGCCATCTTGCCAAGCTCGGCATGCGAGTTCAGATTCATCTCGCCGGTAAACACGAAACGCCCGTCACCAAGCGTCTCGACCTCGAAGCGCCCGGTGAAAGGTTCGACCCCAGGAAAACCCGACTTGGCGCCTAGCGCGGCCTCGAACACCGCACCGACCCCCGCGGCATGCGCCTGTTCCGCTACATCGGGATCGTACAGCACCGCAAGCACCGCCTGGCGCGCGCCGTGGGCGACCAGCGCGTCAAGCAGACCGGTCGTGTCCGCTGTGCCGCCCGCGCCCGGGTTATCCTGCGCGTCGGCAAGCACCACCGGTTTGTCGGCGGCGTTCGCCATGGCGCGCGTAACGGCCTCTTCGGGTGACAGCAGTTCAAAGCTGAAATCAGGCTCGGCGTCGACCACCCGCTGATAGAGTCGATCGACAGCCGCTTCGACGCTTGCGGGATCGACGCCATAAGCGACCACCGCGGCGCCGCACTCGTGGATATCCGCCGGCGGGAAACCGGTCGCGAAATCGACATTGTTCAGGCCGGGGCTCAAGCCGGCCGCATCGAGCGATCCGTAGATCGACTTGCAGGGCTCGAAATCGGTGCACTGTGAAGTGAGCGGTATCAGGAATGGAATCTTGCGCATCGCCTTGTGCAGCGGGCGGCCCGCTAGAATCGTTGCCAGCAATTCGAGGGCACGCGTGCCGGTCTCCGCCATGTCGAGATGCGGATAGGTGCGGTAGATGGTCATTGCGTCGCTGAATTCCAGCATCGCGTCGGTAACATTGGCATGCAGATCGAGACTGATGACGACCGGGACCGCGGTGCCAACCACTTCACGCACGCGCCGCAACAGCTCTCCCTCGCCGTCCTCGTAATGCTCGACCACCATCGCGCCGTGCAGATCGAGGTAGACTGCGTCAACCGGATCGCCGCTGCGCAGCCCGCTGCAAATCATATCCGCGACCCGTTCGAAAGCATCTCGCGTGACGTAGCTGCTCGGTTCGGCCGCACACCAGCATAACGGATGCAGGCGATAACCTGACTGCTGCGCGGCGTCGATGAAACCGGACAATGGAATGTTGAGTCCAGCCATGGTGTCGAACAGAGCGTCACCCGATGTTAAACCGGGCCAGCTATCGGCGCGTTCGAAGGCCTCGTATGGCGCGAGGTGTGGCGCAAAGGTATTGGTCTCGTGTTGAAATCCGCCAACGGCGATCAACTTACGCTCAGGCATGACTACTCATCTCCCAGGGATTGTAAAAAACTCACGAGGTCGTCAACCTCGGAATCACTCAGCTTCAGCGGCCGCAAGATCTTTTCGCCATCGGTGTGCAGGCGCTCTTCATCGAGCAGTGAATAGTGAAGCACCACGTCACGCAGGGTCGGCAGGCTACCGTTATGCATGTAGGGCGCGGTCGCCGCCACGGCACGCAATCCGGGGATCTTGAATTCACCCCAGTTGCGATGGGTCTGGCGCACATGCGAACTGCTCACCGCGTTTTGCCCCGGATCACCGTCGTTAAATTTCCCGAGCAGGTTATAGGGATTAGCCCTGACCTGCTGGATACCACCGTAGCGGCCGGCGTCAACACCGTCAGCGGTGAAGTACGGGATGCCAACATCGCCGAACTCACCGTTACTGAAGCGGGGACCAAGGTGGCACAGGTTGCAACGTCCTGTGCCAATAAATATCTTCAAGCCACGCTGGGCACTTTCAGGATAGCGACTCATCGCAGCCTGGTCGCCGGCAAGCAGTGCGTCACGGAAATCGTCGAAGCTCGAACGCAGGCTCAGCAGGGTTTCCTGGTAAGCGGCAAGCGCCTTGCCGACATTGACCAGTACCTTCTCACTGGTCTCGCTGCCGACTTCGGCGGCAAACGCCTGCAGGTAAAATTGTCGATAACGCTGGCGGCTCAATAACAGTTCCCGGACGTGGTCGGGATGATTGGCCATTTCATCGGCAGCCAGAATCGGGCGAATGCTTTGCGCCCACAAGGAATCGTTTTCGCCACCCCAGCCGAACCAGCGATTGGCTTTCAGGTTCAACAGGCTCGGCGTATTGCGATCGGCAAGCCGCACCCTGCCCTGGCCAGTCACCTTGCCGTCGGCAAACGCCTGGCCCGGGTCATGACAACTGGCGCAGCTGAATTTTGAATCGCCGCCCAGGTCGTGGTCGAAGAACAGCATTTCACCAAGACTTATCGCGGATCTATTTGTGGACGCGCGGTTACTGCTGTCTGCCGCGAATTGCATAGGCCAGGGTCCATGCTGCGCAATCAGTTCACGCTCGGCGGCGCTAAATTCGAGTGCGGCAGCCTTAGCGGACAGGAGCGCAACACCGATACACAACAACAAGTTTATAGCAACGCGAAACATTCAGATCTCAAAATCGAGTTGGGTTTGCCGTGCAACCCCGTCATAACTCAGGTTCACGGTAACCCGCCATTGACCCGGCATATGGAATAACATGCCGCTGGCTTCGACCAGGCCGTCATCCAGCCAGTCGATACTCGCTTTATAGTTCATGCCATGGCCGTGCGCGGGCATTAACGCATCGAGCTTGAAACCTTCGACTGCCAGCACCGACTCGCCACGACAGAGCAAAAATTGCATCGAGAAATGTTGCGCTACTGTGAGCGGGGGTGACTTGATCCGGTAATGCAGCATCAAACCATCGCCTGGCGATACGCGTTCACCGTTTGCAAAATCACAGGCGAGCAGAGGCAGGCTGACCAGCTGCAGGCTGGCAATGAATAATGTGCGTATCATTTGCCCACGCGCGCCAGCAGGGCCTCGGCATTGCGATAGGCGATGTTTTCGGCCAGCGAGGCCGGCAATGTGCCGAGCCAGGTGCGCGACCAGTCCGCATGCTCGACCACGTAATACCAGCGCTCCGGCGTATAGGTGTCGGTGCCGAGCAGGAAACGCCGCGGGAAACGCTCGAACAATGCCTGCCAGTCTGCATCGACCATGCCGTTGAAGGAATGCTCGGAACGAAAGGCGAGATCGGCCCAGAGATTGGGATACTTTTGCCAGCATTGGCGCAATTTCTGCGGGCGACTCGAAACCCGAATGCGCCCAGATCACGAGGGCATCGGGATTGCTGGCAAAGATACGTCTGATCGCATCCGCATCGGCATGGGCGTGTAAAAATATCCGGTATTGCCTGGCCAGGGCGATCACCTGTTGCAGCACGGGCAAATCAATATCCTCACCAAAGGCATGAAACTCGCCGATGCCGGCATAGTAGTTTCGGGCAAGCCGTTCGGAAAGCATCGAAACCACGGTTTCGTCATACATCCAGCTCGAGATTTCGCCGCGTTTACGATACGGACGTAACACCGGCACGATCAGCTCCGGCGCAATCTGGTAGAGTTTCTGGGTACCCTCGTCACTCGAACTGGACACGAAAGCATACTTCAGACCCGCGCTGCGCAGCAGCCTGACGGCCTCGGGTGGTGGCGTACGCTGCCAGGCGTCATGACTGTAATGGATGTGCGCATCGACCAGGGGCAACCCGGCGGCACCTGCCAACGCCGTGAATCCGGCAAACACCGCTCCCACCAACAAAATCAAATCAATTTTCCTGCGCATGCGGCTTATCCTCTTTCGATTTACTCTTGCCGATCAGGTACAACGAAGCGACCAGCAACAGCGCGCTAATCCACATCAGTGGGCTCGGGCGCTCGGCAAACATCACCATGCCCCACAGCACGCCACTGATTACCATGAAATAATTTGCGTGAGAAGTATAAATTGGCCCCTTGAGCCGGATCAGTTCAAAGTAAATATAAATGTCGACCAGCGAAATTGCAGCCATAAAAAGAATAGCGTTATGGCCCTGGTTCCAGGATTGCACATCCTGCCATTGCCAGTTGAACAGCGAAAACACTATCAGTATCAGGCTCGCAAAAATCGCTTCGCCACAGGCGACCTGGTATGAATCGGAACCCGCGGGCCAGCAACGCGCGGCGAAATTGTGGTGGATCGAGTAACTCACCGGCACGAACAGGGCTATCAGCAACCAGTGCCAGGCAACTTCTGCACTAATATGTGCATCGGGTAACAGTATCGCGAATATAGCGAAAGCACCGAGTACGATACCAGCCACCCTGGGCAGATTGATAATATCGGTTTTCATTAGCCACGCAATCAGCAACGTGGCTAACGGCGAAATGCTGACGATCAGCGTCAACAAGCCGGCCGGCATGTGCGCTATAACCAGGAGTTCCGCGATCATCGGTAGCAGGTACCCGGATAGCGCACAAACAAGATAAAAAATGATATGCCGTAGTTTGAACTCTGGTTTGCGACCACGCAGCAATGCTATCGCGCTCATGCCGATGCCAACGCCAACGGTTGTCAGGGTCAGGATTCCAACATAGGAAATGCCCGACAAAACGGCAATTTTCAACAGCGAAAAATAAAGACCCCAGCTACTGCCGAGAAAAATCAGCAGCAACAGTGGGCGCAGTCCTGACATTGATTGCATGTAAACCGCAAAGTGGTTAACCAGCCGGCAAGCCTAGCGCAGCTTTGGTTTGTTTGATAGCCATCCCATTTTACTAACCCGACAACCAATCTTCAGCTTAAATTCAGATAGTTTTTCTAGGCTGCCTATTATCAGGGCAATGCTGCCCGCGGAAAAGTGTAGCCTGTTGACAGCCGGCGTATACTCCACAGGAACGGTAGGCAAATTATGAAACTATTACTGGTAGAAGATTCGGAGCGATTGCAACGCTCGCTGTCGACAGGTCTCAGGAAGCACGGCTTTACCGTGGACCAGGCTTTCGACGGTGAACAGGCGCTATCTTACACTGCGACCAACCAGTATGACGTCATCGTACTCGATTTGATGTTGCCCAGGATCGACGGCCTGACAGTGCTGTCAAAAATTCGTAGCGAGGGCAACGACTGTCATGTATTAATCCTCTCCGCCAATGACCAGACCGAGGACCGTGTGCGCGGCCTCGACCTGGGCGCGGACGATTACCTGGTAAAACCGTTCGCGTTCAACGAACTGGTATCACGACTGGGCGCACTCAATCGACGTCGCTCCGGGGTTAAGAACCCGGTGATCGAAATTGAAGGAGTAAAGGTCGATTCGGTGGCACGCCAGGTTGTTTTCGACGACCAGCCGGTCGCGCTGACGCCTCACGAGTACCAGTTACTGGAGTTCCTGGCGCGACGCAGAGGCAGGGTGTTTTCGCATGATCAACTGATCGACCAGCTTTACGATGCCGGCAGTTACGTGACCCGTAATGCGGTTGAAGCCCACATCAGTTCACTGCGCAAACGTCTGCATTCGGTGGGCGCTCCCAGGTTGGTGCAAGACACGTCGCGGTTTTGGTTACCTGGTCGAGTAGCCATTCATGTACTCGATTCGCAACAAGCTGAATTTCACCATCATCGCCAGCATGATCGTGGTGCTGTCGATAGCCGCTGTATTTCTTTATGTACGCGTCGCCGGCCATGTAGAAAAAGTCTTCGATGACGCACTGTATGACAAGGCCCAGGCCCTGATTTCGCTGACGGAACTCGACGAGGAAGGGCTCGAGTTCGATTTTGCCGAGGATGGCGTCATGCTCGAATTCCAGGAGCACCAGGTACTTCAGTATTACCAGTTATGGGAGAACGGGGTCTATCTGCTGATCAAGTCACCATCACTGGGCGAGACCGACCTGCCACGTCTTGGAACCGAACCTGGCGGCCACCAGTTTGCCGACATGAAGTTACCTGACGGCCGAAACGGGCGCCTGATCGAAATTAACTTCATGCCCCGGGTCGAAGTAGAAGATGACGTGGAAGATCCAGGCTACGGAGCCGTAATCCCTCCGCCGAGCCGATCACGATGGTGTTTTCGCGGGAACGCGAAAC
>CAWCBX010000150.1:0-6868 GCA_963793595.1 uncultured Gammaproteobacteria bacterium
ATAACCGCGAGAAGTATTGCTGCTGAACCCTCGATTCCAGCCGTCGCATATTGTCAGGGGACACCCCTTCGTAACGAAATCGAGAACCGAGACAAATCTCTATTGGAACATGCGACAGAAACCGCCACCGCGGCGCTGACCGAACGCTTCGGCACAGGCACTATCGATGGTAAAATTCAAGGTCATGTAGTAACAGTAGTAGCCTGATTATTTATAGAGAGAAGCCAGATAGCAGGTGCACGCGGGGTGTTAGGCGACTACAGGAAACTGAAGCAATGTCGTAACCAGACAAACTACTCGCTGATGCGAGCGTTTTCGGCAATGTATTAAACCATGAAAAAAATCGTTTTAATTTTGCTGGTAATCGGTGCGAGCTGGCAATTCTACTCCGGTGGCGGCCAGGTAATTCTTGGACCTGGTGTAATGGCTGAAGAAGAGCCCTACCAGGCTAGCATCAGCTCACCTGCCAGCCACCGGATTGACGACTATACAATTACCGAGTTTGCGGAATTCAGTATCAAGGCAAAGGTTCTGTCGCGGAAAAACTATTACCTGGGGCGAGAAGCCGATCTGTCACCTGTCGACCTGGCACTGGGCTGGGGCAACATGTCTGATGAAAGCATTCTCGACAATATCGAGATTTCCCAGTCGGGTCGTTTTTATCAGTGGCGGGTGAAGTCCTTTCCTTTACCCCGACGTGAAATAGAATCCAGCAGTGCCAATATGCACCTGATTCCCGCCAACGAAGCAGTCGCAAGTGATATCAGGAAAATCCGCACAGGCGACATCATAGAGCTGTCTGGCAGTTTGGTTAATGTGACCGCAGCCAGTGACGGTTGGCGCTGGCAAAGTTCACAGACGCGCTATGATATCGGCAATGGTGCCTGTGAGTTAATCTGGGTAAACAGTCTCAAGGTGGTTACTGCGGAGCAAATTTAAATCAAGTATTGCAGAATATAGCGACACAGACCTTTACAGTTAATGAGGACCTGTTGATAAATGCATCGAATCTGGCAGTAGATCGATGCATAAAATGCCTGGCCAGTAGAAGCTAACGAACCTGATTTGAGCTGGACCAACAATATAAGCGCTGTAGAATAGTGCGATCAACAGACAGATCTCTGCCACGAAAAATCATCCGAATATGCCTGGCACACACATGCAGACGGGTCTGGCGGGACTGCGCCGCTGATGCGAAGCCTGGCACCAGCGGTAATTTTATTTATCAACGACATAACTTGAGGAGAAAAAAATGGCTAACGAAGGTTATCACGAACCCATTGACGAGCTAACAGACAAGACCAGAGACATGCACAGGGCAATAACTTCACTCATGGAAGAACTCGAAGCCGTGGACTGGTACAACCAACGAGTTGACGCCTGCAAAGATGGCGAATTAAAAGCAATTCTTGCGCACAATCGTGACGAGGAGAAGGAACATGCGGCGATGGTTCTCGAGTGGATTCGGCGTCAAGATCCCAGCTTTGATAAAGAGTTGAAAGATTATCTATTCACTGAAAAACCGATAGCCCACGAGTAAAAGTCGGGTAACCAGGCCATGCAACCGAATATATCAGTTAACGCGTTCATGCTTTACCAGCGCAGTGAGCGCTAGCACTTACCGGCAGTCGAATGCAGTTAGTTTTCCGTAAAGCATTGCTAACAGATATTGAAAACCTGGTGTCAATGTTGTCGGACGATGAGTTGGGAGCTCTGCGTGAGGACAGTTCACAGCCCTTAAATCAAAAGTATCTGCATGCTTTCAGTGAAATTGAAAGAGACGCGAACAACGAGCTGACCGTTGTCGAAAGTGACGGTGAGGTGATCGGCATGCTGCAGCTAACCTTTATTCCATACCTGACCTATATCGGTTCATGGCGTTGCCTGATCGAAGGTGTTCGAATTCGTTCGGATCATCGAGGCCAGGGACTGGGGGCAAGGTTTTTAAAGTGGGCCATCGAGCGGGCAAAAACAAGAAAATGCAAGATTGTTCAACTTACCTCCGATAAGGATCGACCTTCAGCTTTACGCTTTTATGAATCGCTAGGCTTTAAAGCCACTCATGAAGGCTTTAAACTGAAACTATAGCGCGCCGACAAAAACCTGGAAACGCATCACGGCAAGAATGACCCGTTGAAAAATGATGAAATAATTGCTGCGGTGCAACGCTGGGTGCAATCCTTTGTTGTGGATATGAATCTGTGCCCGTTTGCCAAACGAGAATTGACCAGGAACCGGGTTCGCTTCGCCTTGACAGCAGCGGAAACTGAAGAGGCATTGTTGATGGCACTGCAGGCCGAACTGGAGTTGCTCAATAGTAATACCTCTATCGAAACCACGTTGCTGATCCATGTAAACGTGTTGCAGGACTTTGATGACTATAATCAGTTTCTGAACTATACCGATAAATTGCTGCGACAGACGGGGCTCGAGGGCGTCTATCAAATCGCCAGTTTTCATCCACACTATCGGTTTGACGGCACCGGGTCAGATGACGCGGAGAATTATACCAACCGGTCACCCTATCCCATGTTGCATATAATTCGGGAGGAAAGCCTCGCAGGAGCCATTGCTGAATCAGCGAACGTCGATCAGATTCCCGCGCGTAACATAGCGCTAATGAATAAACTGGGTCAGGCCAGGCTAAGGACTTTATTGCAGGCCTGTATCAATGGTGACTGAAAAATGAATTACGCCAACGACGTCAACTTCGGGTTCTGTTCGTGGCGCTGGAATTAACAAACTGAGTTTACTGATATGAAAAAACTGCTCCTGGTAATCAACCTGTTATTTATCAGCCCTGCTGTCACAGCCGCCACGTCTACGCCGCAAGTCATTTCCCTAAAGTGCAGTTACGCAATAGCTGCTGTTATTGGCGAAATAGGTACGCAGACGGGAAATAAGGTTATGCAGGAGGCGCTAAGCTTGATCGATGAAAATAACGGTGAGTTTGTATGCCTGCAACCGGGAGATGGAAAAATTTTTGTCGGGTTACAGTCCACGGAAATGAGCATAAATGACAATAGGCTCATGTTCACCATCAATTCGCTCAGCTACGAGATCGAAAGAACGATCTATGGCAGATAGATCGACTAACCGCAAATGGTCACTGGGCGCTGCTCGCATGCGTGCAGCGCTAATCATGGGATTCTTGCTGATTTTCGGATTTATGCGGACAACGGACGCCGCTGAAATTAACTGCGCACGAGGCGGAGCAGTGCGTGCAGACCTGGGTGACGGCGTTATTATGCGGACCTGCATGTGGCACAACGCAGCCAACATCGCTATTCGCACAGGACCGCTGGAGCTGATAAAGAACGGTGTCCTGATATTGAAACTGGAAACAGATTTAAATGGCAAGCTACACGGTCCATATACCGCCTGGAACGACGCAGGAGAAGTTACCGAAAAAGGAAATTACGTCGAAGGCCTGAAAGATGGGCCATGGACGACCACTCGCAAGAACGGCGTCAAAAAAACATTACATTATCGAGCAGGCACTATTGTTGATCCCTGATACAGACTGCCCTGCCAGACCTGCCGCCCAACACAGCCGACATGCGCCGAGAGACAATGGAAAACTTCAAAATCAGAACATTTCGTCCCGATGACGCGACTGATGTCATTGATTTATGGCGTGAATGTGGGCTTATTGTGCCATGGAATAACCCTCAGACTGATATCGAGAGGAAATATGCGGACTCTGCGCAGATGTTTTTTGTCGGAGAACTGAAAAACGAATTAGTCGCCAGCTGTATGGCAGGGTATGATGGTCATCGTGGCTGGATTTATTTCCTGGCAGTGAAGACTTCTCAGCGCAGAAAGGGGCTCGCTTCGATTCTTGTAAAACATGTCGAGGCAGAACTGGTTAAACTGGGATGTCCGAAGGTTGAGCTAATGGTGCGCAAGACTAATAGCAAGGTTATTGCATTCTATAAAAGTATTGGATTTGACCCGGACCCCGTAATAGTTTTAAGTAAGCGTCTTATTGAAGACGAAAAACATGATTTTGGGTAACGCATGAACGATTTGATGTTGATTGCCCGGAACTCGCTACATTCATTTTGTTTGCCGCTGAAGGCGAGTACTATGGGGGCTTGTAGCGAAGTTACATTTCTAATTCGAAACGGTGAATTCGAATTCTAAATTTTAAAATGATTCACCATTTTTTGTGAGAGTAAATATGAGTAAAGGTACAGTTAAGTGGTTCAATGCCGCTAAGGGCTACGGTTTTATCACGCCAGAAGACGGCGGAAAGGATCTTTTTGTCCATCATTCTGAAATTAAAAGTGGCGACGATTACGCAACGCTTAATGACGGCCAAGCAGTAGAGTTCGAAGTTGGCCAGGGCCAGAAAGGTCCTTGCGCGAACAATGTAGTGCCTGTTTAGATAATAAAAACAATATAAAAACATCAGCGGCCCGGGTTTACCCGGGCCGCTGATGCGGGATTTTTCCCGCGAGCGTGGAGACTGATAAATTAGACGCCTCCTGTTTAAGTTGTTAGCTGGTTTTATCGGTCTCGTTCTCGTGGCCATGGGTGTGCTTCGTTACGGAGTCCTTCCCTATTACGATCAAAAGCATAACGCCGTACTCGTACCTGGCCCTTACGCCACGTCCGCAACGGCCAGGGCCTTCCATGAGGCTGCTTTTGTCGCGGATCTGCATGCCGATCCGCTGCTGTGGGGCCGCAATCTCCGCCAGCGGCATACGCGTGGTCAGATGGACCTGCCGCGCTTACGCGACGGCGGGGTCGATCTGCAGGTTTTCAGCGTGGTCAGCAAAGTTCCTGCACTATTGTTTATTGCCTCCCTACGCTCTCCTGCGACCTGGTTCAGCCCCAGGGAACAGGCGCTGGCACAGGCGGATGAGTTCGCACAGCTGGCAGAAAATTCACCCCTCACAATTGTGCTGCGACGCGAGGATCTGTCCGCCAACGGAATCAAGGGTTTGCTCGCCCTCGAAGGCATTCATGCCCTTGAGGGTGATGAGAAAGCGCTGCAAGAGTTCCATGCTGCGGGTTTTCGCATGATGGGGCTGACACATTTTACCGATAACGAATTCGCAGGATCGACCCATGGCGTTGAGAAACACGGTCTCACCGAACTCGGACGCTTGCTTGTTCCACGCATGGAGGCGCTTGGCATCACCATCGACCTGGCCCATGCTTCGCCACTAGCCTTCCGGGATACTCTCGAACTCGCGACCCGGCCGCTGGTCGTGTCTCACGGCGGCGTCACCGGGACCTGCCCCGGCCCTCGCAATTTAACAAACCCCCAACTGCGCGGCATTGCTAGAAACGGCGGTGTCGTTGGTATTGGTTACTGGAAGACCGCGGTTTGCGATGCGAGCTTGAATGGTATTGTCAGAGCAATTCAGTATGCTATAAATATTGCGGGTATTGATCACGTAGGATTAGGCTCGGACTTCGACGGTCATGTCGCCACACCATTCGATACCACGGGTCTACCAATGTTGACTGAATCTCTACTGGCCGCCGGACTGTCCAAAGGGGATGTAAGCAAGCTATTGGGTGGTAACGTGCGTCGAGTGCTCGCAGCAAACCTGCCCGAGTAAAGCTCTCTCGCGACCCGTCCAGTAAAAACTTTTTAGATTTCTGCGCTTGCGCGGAAATAAATAGTACCCTACCGCATAAAGGGGGAACGATGCTTTTGCTTTTTTCAAATAGTCTTGTGTTGGTGGGCACCATAATTCTTATTGGATCCCTGGTCACCGTGCGCAAAATTACCCGGCGACTACCCCTTGGTAGTTCTCGCACCAGTTGGAAAGCAATGGCAGCCCTGATTTCATTATTTGTTATTGGTTACCTGGGCTACATGATCGTTTTCTGGAACAAACACACCAGTCTGATCGACCTCATCGTCCCCGGAATATTCTTTTTCGGGGCATGCTTCGTGTGGCTTTCATCAGTGCTTGCGCTGCAAACCGCCATGGATGTCATGCGCATTACAGCCCTTGAGCATGAGACTCTTACGGATCCACTTACCGGCGTCTACAATCGACGGTTCATGGAACAACGCCTGCGAGAAGAAGTCTCTAAAGCACGGCGTTACCATTTCAAGCTTGCCGTGCTGCTGCTCGATCTGGACCACTTCAAGCGAGTCAACGATGAACTCGGTCACCAGGCCGGTGATGAAATGCTGATCGAGATTGGTAATCTGGTTAACCGTGAACTTCGTGATTCAGACATTCTGGCACGTTACGGCGGTGAAGAGTTTCTCGTTATAGCACCCAATACTGCGCCAACAGCCGCGGAAGCGCTGGCTGAACGCCTGCGCAGTTGCATCGAGTCCCACTCTTTTCTAACTGACTTTGATAAAGCCCAGAAACAAGAAAGCCGGATAACCGTCAGTATTGGCGTGGCAAGTTTCGGCGATTCCAGCAATGATGAGGAAGGCCTGATCCAGGTAGCCGACCAGAATCTCTACCGGGCGAAGCACGACGGACGCAACCGGGTTGTTGCTGAAGTGCCAAATGATTAACGCAAGCCGGATTCCCATTGGCTCTGCGGACAAATGTCTGTAGCAGCCAGCCAGATTGGTATGATTGTCGATCACAGGCCGGTGCCTGAAATCTTGCTATTGACAGGTCCGGGAGGTGCTTGACGCTACCACGATATTCGTTGTTGTTACCTTCCTGATCGCGGGCACTGTCAAGGGCGTCATCGGCCTCGGCCTGCCAACCGTGAGCCTCGCGCTGCTGACCGTGGCAATCGATTTACCAACGGCGATGGCTTTATTGCTGGTGCCGTCGTTTGTTACCAACCTGTGGCAGGCACTGGTGGGGGGTAACGCCAGGCTTATTTTGCAGCGACTATGGCCTTTCCTGCTGCTGGCCACGATGACCAT
>CAWCBX010000151.1:0-7294 GCA_963793595.1 uncultured Gammaproteobacteria bacterium
GTCAGTCTGACCGCCCTGTTGCCGTTGTTGAACCAGGTCCTGGTCAAGCCGGGCACGCCCGGGGGAGATGCTTCAGGGGTGGAGGCTGACTCCGGGGTCGGGGAGTTTTCTGCTCGGTGCTATCGAAGCAGCAGGATTTACACCCAGCATTGAGATACTGCTGATCATCATACTGCTTGGAGCAATTTTGAAGGGCGGCCTGACGTTGCTGGCCAGGCAAAAGGTTGGCTACATCGTTGCCCATGTTGCTACCGATCTGCGCCTGTCGATGTTGCGTGCCATGCTGGCGTCGCGCTGGGAGTATTTTTTGCATCAACCGGTGGGGCAGTTGACCAACTCCATGTCGATCGAGGCGGTCAGGGCTGCCAATGCCTACCTGTATGGCGCCACGCTGATATCCCTGGTCATAGAGGCTATGGTGTATCTCACCATCGCCACCCTGGTGATGTGGCAGGCAGCACTGTTTGCCTTGCTGGTGGGCCTGCTGAGCTATTGGTTACTGGGTAGCCTGGTTAAAACGGCACGCAAGGCCGGCAAGCGCCAGACAAAGTTTACCCGGTCGATGATTGCTCGCCTGGCAGACATCCTGTTGTCGGTTAAGCCGCTCAAGTCGATGGGGCGGGAACGCCTGGTGAATACCGTGCTGATGTCGGAAACGAAAAATATTAACCTCGCCCTGCGTCGTGAGGTGTTGAGTGCCGAAGTACTGTCGGCCGGGCAGGAGGTGTTGTTTGCGCTGGTGCTGGTGGTCGGCTATATATGTCACGCTGGTTAGACTGGAACTGCCACTTGCAACAGTGATGGTGCTGGGTTTTCTAATGCATAGAATTTTGAGGAATACCGGTCGGGTACAGCGCATGTACCAGAAGATGGCGGTCTGTGAGTCTGCCTACTGGTCGATCCAGAAAACCATCGAAAAGGCCGACCTGGCGGTCGAGCATCCCGGGGGCAAGCTCACCCCGACCCTTGAGGAAGGTATCGAGTTGAGGGGTGTCAGTTTTTCCTATGACGACAAGCGGGTACTGGATGAACTAAATCTCACCATTCCCGCCGGTTCATTTACCGCCCTAATCGGACCATCAGGATCGGGCAAGACGACTATCCTGGACTTGATTATCGGGTTGATGCAACCGACGTGTGGCAGGGTGCTGGTCGATGAAGTCCCGCTGCAGGATCTTGATATGCACCGTTGGCGGCGCACCATCGGTTACGTGCCGCAGGAAACGGTGTTGCTACACGATTCAGTATTCAATAATGTGGCACTGGGGGATCCCGGAATCAGTGAAGCCGACGTGGTGTCGGCCCTCCAGGCCGCGGGTGCCTGGGCATTCACGGAAAAATTGACTGAAGGCATCCACAGCAATGTGGGTGAAAGGGGCGGCATGCTGTCTGGCGGCCAGCGGCAGCGGATCATGATTGCACGTGCCCTTGTTCACCGCCCCCGCTTGCTGATAATGGATGAGGCGACCACGGCGCTTGACCCGCAGAGCGAAGCGGCGATTTGCGAGACGCTGCAAAAATTACGCGGCAGGCAAACTATCCTGGCCATTTCGCACCAGCCCGCCTTGCTCGAAGCGGCCGACCGGGCCTACCGGTTGCAGGATGGGAATGTGCTGCTGGAGAAGGATCTTGCAGGGTAGGTGGCATGCCGCCGGTTCAGTCTGTTGCTCCCGGCAGGCAAGCTTATCGGGGTCTTTACCGATGACGACCCGTGGTGCGCGGGCGTGGTGTAACACCAGTACTATGAAAGACTTATTCGAAAAAGTCTCGCACATAAGCTCGCTGATTCTTGATGCGGACGGCGTACTGACAGACGGCAGCCTGGAACTGCTTTCCCGGGTACGTGGAACCATTGATGGCAGCAACGATGGTAATGGCTAGTTATCGCGTAACAGGCGGCCTGCTGAGAACCGTATTACTGCTGTCACTATTGCCAGTCACTGGCCTGGGGCTGACAGGCGACCGTGATCAGCCAATAAACATTGAGGCAGACAGGGCCACCCTGAATGAGAAAACCGGCAACAGCGTTTATGAGGGTAATGTGTACCTGCAACAGGGCACTCTCGTGTTGCAAGGTAGCAAAATGACGGTACAGCTCAGCGATAACACCATTGATACCCTTGTACTCACCGGAGATCCGGCAACCTACCGGCAGCGCCCGGATGGCAAGGAGTCCGACCAGCACGCAGAAGCCGGACGCATCGAATATTACGCCAAAGAGGACCGCATCATCCTTCTGGAAAATGCACGCGTCTGGCAATCAGGTGATGAGGAACTCCGCAGCGACCGCATTGTCTTTGACCTGAAAAGCAATACTGTCAATGCGGGTAGTGACAAGCCCGGTGATCGTGTACGCATTACCCTGCAGCCCGGCAGCAAGCAGAACAAAACGCCCGCACCATCACCATGAGCGTGCTGAGCGCAAACAAAAAGCTACCAGTCCCGGCGCGGTGTCGATGACGTCTCACTGACAGTCCACAGTGGACAGGTGGTTGGGCTGCTGGGTTCTAACAGGGCCGGCAAGACAACCTCCTTTTACATGATCGTCGGCCAGGTACCCTGCGCTGAGGGCGGCATCGGAATTGACGACATCGACCTCACCGGAGAGCCCATGCAACTGCGCGCCTTGCGTGATCTCGGTTTCCTGCCGCAGGACGAGCCGTTTGCCGGCGTAGCCCCGATCTCTGTCGTGGATATCCAGCAAATCATCAGGCAGCTGTGTGCTCGTGATATTGGCATATTGATAGCAGACCACAATGTGCGCGAGGCACTGGGCATTTGCCGTCATGCCTATATACTGAACGAGGGCCGTATCATTGCCGCCGGGGAACCGGAAGCTATCCTTAATAATCAGCAGGTAAGAGACGTGTACCTGGGCCGTGAATTCCGCCTGTAGACAATCACCTGTTCGCATTAACGATTGTATGGCAGGGAAATAGCCCTATACTTTTAATAAGGATGTAGTGACCTCAGGGAAGTCTCTAAAAAGCTTATATGAAGCAAATCCTTCAACTCAGAATCGGTCAGTATTCGACGATGACGGCCCAGCGACCAGCAGGCGATTCATGGAAATTCAAATCAAGGAAGTAACCACAAAGGCTGAAATGAAAGCCTTTATCAACTTTACGGATGAACTGTACAAGAATCATTCCTGTTTTGTACCGCCTTTGAAATTTGATGAAGCCGCCACATTAAGCGCCAAGAAGAATCCCGCATTTGATTATTGTGAAGCCAGATACTGGTTGGCATACAGGAACAGCAAAGTTGTCGGAAGGATTGCCGGCATTATCAATAACGCATATATAGACAAGTGGAAAAATAAATACATCCGCTTCGGCTGGATTGATTTTGAAGACGACGTAAATATCAGCCGTTTACTTTTGCAACAGGTAGAAAACTGGGCAAAAGAAAAAGGCTTAAATGCCATGCATGGACCGCTTGGTTTTACTGATTTAGATCATGAAGGGACATTGATAGAAGGCTTTGACCAACTAGGTACACTGGCTTCTATTTATAATTATCCGTATTATCAAAATCACTTCGAGAACCTGGGTTTTGTAAAAGAAACCGACTGGGTTGAATATAAAATTACAGTAGACAAGGTAGTACCCGAAAGACTTGTCAAACTTGCTTCGGTAGTAGAACGTAGATTGAAATTAACGGTTATCCGAGCAAAGAAAGTAAAGGAAATACTTCCTTACAGCACTGCAATATTTGAATTGATTAATGACGCTTACGCCGATCTTTTTGGAGTAACACCTCTTACGCGGCGTCAGATGGATTACTATACCAAACAGTATTTCTCTTTCATGAAAGTGGATTACGTAACCATTATTGTCGATAGCGAAGGCAAGCTTGCTGCGTTTAATATCACCATGCCATCATTATCTAAAGCGTTACAGAAGAATAAAGGCAAGCTACTTCCGTTTGGATTTATTCCTTTGTTAAAGGCAATGAAGAAGAATGATATGGCTGACCTGTTGATGGTAGCTATTCGGAAAGATCTTCAGGGCAAAGGTGTTAATGCCATGCTGATGAAAGAAACCTATGATACCTATGTCAAGAACGGCGTTACTACTGTAGAAACCAATCATGAGCTGGAAGATAATACCAAGGTCCAATCCTTATGGGAGCATTTCAATGCAGTACAGCATAAACGTCGCAGGTGTTTTATTAAGCATTTCTAAATTAATCGGTTTATGCGAAAAAAATGTACACTTTGTCGTACTCATAATGATGGGGTCCCTGTTAAATCAGGGCATAGCCACCTTTTTTACATGTCAATTATTCGTTGATTAAACCTTAGTGATACCTTCTTCTCGCCCCCGGCACTCCTGACAGGTTCACGGCTTATTGAGTAAGATCAGCTTTGATCCAGATTCCGTCATTGGCCCTGCTTTGTGTTGAACTGTAGCTGCCAATGCCGCTTTGCGAACGTTTGATTTGCTCCGTGGCGCCGCCGATCAGCAACCACTCACCGATTTGTCCAGTTATGGTGGTGTTGGCTTGCAGGGTTTCAATGTTGCCAGCGCGCGCTGTACTCAACGAATTCCTGAATGGGCTGACCTGCAAAGAGACGTTGTCGCCGTGAGTACGCGCAAGCACATAGAAGCCGGTAGTTACATTCCTGTATTCGATATCGCCGGCAGCCGCGCTGGAGCCGATCCAGCCGGCGCCGGAAAAATAGGGGATCTGTTCACCGGTTTCAATATACCCTGCGGTACCTTCGGTGACCCGCAGCCGCTGTACCGGATTATTTTCCCTGCGCCCGCTGCTGCTGGTAGCGTTGATGCCGCCGCTGGCGTTGCGGCTGTTGTAACTGATGCCAGCGGCGCTTTTGTTGCTATTGGTGCCGATGCTGCCACTGGCATCGCCACTTTCAATTTGAATGTTGCCACTGATGTCTAGTGCCCTGAGGTCCCGGTCACTGCCCTGGAAAACGGATATCTGCAGTATTTTTGCGGACGTATCCAGCATGGCGATCATGTCCTCGACCTGTGCGAGTGTTTCCGGCGAAGATCGCAGAAACAGTTTGAAGCCCCGGCCGGTAATCACGTCATCAGTCCCCAGCATCGGTTTGATAATGGGTATGATTTCCTCGGCTGGACGGTTCTGCAGTTGTATGGTGGTTAAGGAATCTGCCTGCAGCGGGGATGCCGCCAGCACCAGGACGAGCAGTATATAGAGCAGTTTCATCAGGTATGCAGTCTCCTGAAATCGGGGTGTGCTTCGCTGTGATCCCGGGCTGTTAATTTGCATTGATAGAAGTGGTCCAGTTAGTGAGACAGTTTAGCTGAAAAAGTAAATGCCGGAGTATCTGCAACATTAAAGAAGACTATTGGATCTCCCTTAAACCGGTTACATCAACATTTAGAGTGCTCCAGTTTGCACTGCTCCAAATTTGTGATAGGTATGTCCCGGCAACTGGGATAAAGTCTGGCTTCGAATCCGTTTGATTACCTGCATATTTATCCCCGGGGTGATGATGACTGTGCCGGAACGTATATTTGGACTGGATGAGTTACTGGTTGGAAAGTAGTCAATGGAATACGACTTTATAGTAGTTGGGGGAGGCCTGGTTGGTTCTTCGATAGCCTATGGGCTCGCCCGACAGAACTACAAGGTGGCGGTGCTCGACGGGGGTGACCGGTCATTTCGCGCCTCGCGCGGTAATTTCGGCCTGGTCTGGGTTCAGGGTAAGGGTGCGGATTTCGCACCCTATGCGCAATGGACCGGGCAGGCAGCGGGGCTGTGGCCGGAGTTGGTGGCAGAACTTGCGAATAAAACCGGCCTTGGGATCGATTACCAGCGTTCCGGCGGCATGCATTTTTGCCTCGATGAGGCGGAATGGGACGAACGCGTGCAGGAAATGGAACAGGTCCGCGAACACACGAATGGATCGTTTGAATATGAAATGCTGAACCATGCGCAGCTAAAAAAACAAATTCCGCAAATTTCGAGCGCGGTTCTGGGGGCGAGCTATTCTCCCCAGGATGGGCACGTCAATCCGCTTTACCTGCTGCAGGCATTGCAGCAGGGCATGGATTATCACCAGGTGGATTATTTCCCCGGCCAGGCGATTGATCGAATCGAAGCGAAGCAGGGTGGCTTCTTCGCGCATTCTACCCAGGGGATCCTGTCAGCTGAAAAAATAGCTATCTGTGCCGGGCTCAACAATCGACGCCTGGGTGAAATGCTGGGCATGGATATTCCGGTTGTCGTCGACCGTGGCCAGATCATGATTACCGAGCGCCTGCAGCCATTTCTGAATTTCCCGACATTACACGTGCGTCAGACCGCGGAAGGCACAGTGCAGATCGGGTATTCGCATGAGGATGTGGGCCTGGATGACGGCAGCAGTCCATCGGTGTTGAAAAAGCTGGCCAGTCGCGCCGTGTCGATGTTTCCCTTGCTGGCGCGTGTCGGCCTGGTGCGTGCCTGGGGCGCGCTGCGAGTAATGACGCCGGACCATAACCCGATTTACCAGCAATCTGCGAACTGCCCGGGCGCATTTACGGTAACCTGCCATAGCGGTGTCACCCTCGCCGCCATGCACGCCGGCCCGGTTGCCGGGTGGATAGCCGGCAGCGATGAGCCTGATCTTATCAACCACTTCAGTACTGACAGGTTTAATGTTTCGCCTGGTTGAAGACAGCGGTACCGATACCGTTACGGTGCGTATCGAGGATCGTGAATACGATGTTCCAGCCGGCATCTCGGTCGCCGCGGCGGTTTTGCTTTGTGGTGTGAGCAAGGTGCGTAATACCCCCGTAAGCGGTTCGCCACGCCTGCCATATTGCATGATGGGCATTTGCTTCGATTGCCTGATGAGCATTGACGGGGTTCCCAATCAGCAGGCCTGCCAGGTCGAGGTCGCGCAGAACATGACGATCGAGTATCAACAGGGCGCAGCAGAACTGCAGCAGCAAGGATGAAGAACCATTACGAACTTCTGGTGATCGGTGCCGGTCCGGCTGGTCTCGCCGCGGCTGCGGAGGCCGCGCGTCTCGGTATTGATGTCGCGCTGGTAGATGAGCAAAAAGCGCCCGGCGGACAGATTTACCGCAATGTCGGTGCGGCTGGAGACCGTGTTAAGGATTACCTCGGCAAAGACTACCTGCGGGGCAAGCGACTGGTCGATGAATTTCTCCAAAGTGGCGCGACCTACATTAACAATGCACCGGTATGGTATCTCGATGATCGACTCGAGACCGGAATACTGGTTGATGGCGCGAGCCATTTCATCAGCGCCGATCGATTGATGCTGGCCAGCGGTGCCCAGGAAAGACCGATG
>CAWCBX010000152.1:0-17272 GCA_963793595.1 uncultured Gammaproteobacteria bacterium
GCTCGAAATGACTCAGCAATTTCGCACCACAAGCGGTGGCCAAATCAATCGCGGACGTTCGATCGGTTTTACCTTTGACGGTAAACACTACCGCGGGTATGAGGGCGATACCCTCGCATCTGCACTGCTCGCCAATGGCGTACACCTGGTAGGACGCAGCTTCAAATATCATCGCCCACGCGGTATCCAGACCGCCGGTTCGGAAGAACCCAATGCGATTGTCGAATTGCGCACCGGCCCGCGCAAAGAACCCAATACGCGCGCGACTACGATAGAACTGTTCGATGGCCTGATCGCAAACAGTCAGAACCGCTGGCCTTCACTGACCTTCGATATCATGTCGGTTAATAACCTGTTTTCACCGCTACTGTCAGCAGGTTTTTATTACAAGACCTTCATGTGGCCGGTTTCTTTCTGGACTAACGTCTACGAGCATGTCATCCGACGCGCGGCAGGTCTTGGTACCGCCGCCACGGAAGCCGACCCTGACTCTTACGAGCAATGCCATGAGCATTGTGATGTGCTGGTCATCGGTGCCGGTCCCGCTGGATTGTCCGCCGCGCTGGCCGCAGCCGAGACTGATGCGCGCGTCATTCTGGTCGACGAACATCCGCTGCTGGGTGGCTCGCTGAACACCGAGAATTTTACCATCGACGGCAAACCCGGTAGCGACTGGGCGGCCGAGGCGGTCGCACAGCTTGAAGCCATGGACAATGTCCATGTATTTAATCGCACCACCGTGTTTGGCTACTACGATCATAATGTGGTCGCAGCGGTCGAAAAGGTCAGCGATCATCTGCCGGTACCACCAAAAGGCCATCCACGCCAGCGTATGTGGACCTTCTACCCGCAGCGAGTTGTTATCGCCAGCGGTGCAACCGAACGTCCGCTGGTTTTCGGGAATAACGACAAACCGGGCATTATGCTGGCCTCGGCCGTGCGCGCCTATGTCAATCACTATGGCGTTAAACCCGGCAGGCGAGCCGTGGTTGCAACTAACAATAATGACGCTTATCGAACCGCTCTTGACCTGCATCGCGCCGGTGTCGCCGTCACCGCGGTGGTCGATTCGCGCGCGCATCCGCGCGCACCCCTGGCAGACGAACTCGAAAAACTTTCGATTCGCCTGATTACCGGCGGTACCGTCGGTGCTGCCGAAGGTGGCAAGCACGTCAAGTACGCCCAGATCGTTACCACCCAGGGCGATACCCTGGATCCGGAACGCATCAAATGCGATCTGATCGCCTGCTCCGGTGGCTGGAACCCCAATGTCCATCTGCATAGCCAGTCGGGCGCCAAACCGGTCTACGATACTTCGATTTCGAGCTTTGTCCCGGGCGAATCGCGCCAGGCAGAGACCTCGGCCGGTGCCGCAAAGGGTAGCTTTGGATTGCAGCAATGCCTCGACCAGGGCGTCGCCGCCGGCATCGAAGCCGCCAGACTTGCCGGCTTCGAGGGCAGTGGTTTCAGCGCCGCCAAAGCCGAGGATGAAACCGCTTACGCGATCGAGGCATTGTGGATTTCACCAACCCCTTACAACAAAACCTACAAGCAATTTGTCGATCAACAAAACGACGTCAAGGCGAGCGATGTCGCGCTGGCCTCGCAGGAAGGATTTGACTCGGTCGAATTGCTGAAGCGTTACACCACCCAGGGTATGGCGACCGACCAGGGCAAAACCAGCAATGTAAACGCACTCGCAATTCTCGCTTGCCAGCGCGGTGAACCGGTGCCCGATGTTGGCATTACGACCTTTCGCCCACCCTACGTACCGGTGGCGATGGGCGTGTTTGCCGGGCATACCGTCGGTTCCGATTTCATGCCGGTACGCCGTACCGCGATCCATGACTGGAACGCAAAACAGGGGGCCGTGTTTATTGAAGCCGGCCTGTGGCTGCGGGCGCGCTATTACCCGCAAAGACCGGGTGACACGATGAACGACTGCTACATCCGTGAAACCAACGCGGTGCGTAACAATGTTGCGCTGGTCGACGTGACCTCACTCGGCAAGATTGATATCCAGGGGCCGGACGCAGCCGAATTTCTAAACCGCCTGTACATCAACAACTGGCTCAAACTGCCGGTTGGCAAAGCGCGCTACGGCATCATGCTGCGTGAGGACGGCATGGTTTTCGACGACGGCACTACCTCGCGCCTGGGCGAGAATCATTTCTACATGACCACCACCACCGCCAGTGCGGCCCCGGTACTCGCGCATATGGAGCAGTACCACCAGACTGAATGGCCGGAACTCGACGTGGTATTTTGTTCGGTCACCGAACAATGGACCGGTATCGCGGTCGCCGGACCCAATAGCCGCAAGCTACTGGAAAAGGTTATCGATATCGATATCAGCAACGAAGCTTTCCCCTTCATGGGCGCAGGCGAGTGCATGATGAACAATATCCCGGGACGCCTGTTCCGGATTTCTTTTTCCGGCGAACTCGCCTACGAAATCAACGTACCCGCCGACTATGGTGAACAGGCCTGGCTGGAACTACTCGAAGCCGGCAAGGAATTGGGAGTCTCGGTTTACGGCACCGAGGCGCTCGGCACCATGCGTATCGAAAAAGGTCATGTCGCCGGTTCCGAACTCGATGGTCGTACTACCGCTTTGGACCTGGGCCTCGAAGGCATGGCCAATCGCAGCAAGCATTTCATCGGCAAGCACAATTCCGAGCGCCCGGCACTACTGGCCGAGGGCCGCTTGCAGGTAGTCGGGCTTAAGTCCCTGGAACCGGGTAGAAACCTGCGCATCGGTGCCCACCTGGTCGACCCGAAAGTTACCCTGGAGACCGTGAGCCAGTCACAGGGACATGTGACGACTACGACCTACAGCCCACAACTCGATTGCGGCATCGCGCTCGGCCTGTTACGCGACGGTGCTGCGCGACATGGCGAGCAGATCGAGGCGGTATTCCCGCTCGACGATGAAACGCTTAAAGTCGAAGTCTGCCACCCTGTATTTATCGACCCCGAGGGAGAACTCGTCCGTGCCTGATAAACAAGACTTACCGGTACGCCTGTCACCATTGTTACCGATCGCTGACGATAGCATCGTCGATTACGCCAATGTTCGCCTGGCTGAACGCAAGGCGCTGAGCGCAATCCAGGTACTGACCTTCAACGGCAAACACCGCGACACCGCGGCGGCGATCGGCAAGGCGCTCGGTGTTGAATGCTCAACCGAGCCCGGGGTATGTAGTTCCGACGGCAAAACGCAGGTTTGCTGGAATGGGCCCAATAGCTGGATGATTATCGCCAGTGATGAAGAAACCGGGCGCGCAGCTGGTGAGTTATTACAGACACTACAGGCTGCCGTGGGAGATCTCGGGGCAGTTGTCGACCAAAGTCATGGTCGTTGCGGCTTACGTTTAAGCGGCTCACGCGCACGCCAGGTGATGGCGAAAAACACCGCGATCGATCTGCATCCGCGCGCCTTCGGGCCTGGCCGGTGTGCAATGACTTCGGTGGCGCATATGAACGCCACTATCGTACAGGTCGACGATGTACCGACTTACGATTTATTCGTGATTCGCAGTCTCGCGCGTTCCTTTGCCCACGCCATCGAGCACGCCTGCCAGGAATTTGAACGCGATTAATAGCGCTACAGTTATCGCAATGCCTTCAGGTTTGAAATCAGCAGCTGTTTCTGGCGATTGACTTCTTCACTGATCTGGTGCGCCAGGTCAAGCTCCGGTCCGCAGCAGTTAGCCGTCGTCTTCAGGTTGTTGCTTGGTTGTTTTTTCGACGGTCTTCACCAGCAACTGGCTTACGATTTTCGTAACTTGCTCTTTTTCGGCGTCTGACAGGTTATGGGTCGCCAACGCCGACATAATCTCGTTGGTTGTATTTTCAATGGAGCTCTCAACTGACATACTTTTTTCCTCAGGTTTTCAGAGCACATCCAGGCTCTGCTCAAGATCGTTTATCAAATCCTGGCAATTTTCGATACCAATTGACAGGCGCAGCAGGTTTTGCGGTACTTCACTAAGCGGTCCTTCCACCGAGGCACGATGTTCGATCAGGCTTTCAACACCACCTAGCGAGGTGGCACGCACGAACAACCGGGTTTTCCCTGCGATACGTTTCGCTTCATCGGCGCCCCCTTCGACCAGCAATGATAACATCCCACCGAAGCCCTGTGTCATCTGGCGTTTGGCGATCTCGTGCCCGGGATGACTTTCGAGTCCTGGATACAGCACCTGCTGCAGGCGCGGATGGCCCTCGAAATGGCGTGCCAGGTGCAACGCGCTCTGCGATGCCTTCTCGAAACGCACAAACAGTGTCCGCATACCACGCAGCAATAACCAGGCCTCAAAGGGTCCGAGAATACCACCGGTCAAGGTCCGCACCAGCTTGATTTCTTCCCAGCGCTCGTCCCGCTTGCGCCGTTACCAGGATTCCGGCAACCACGTCACTATGACCATTCAGGTACTTGGTCGCGGAGTGGAACACGATATCGGCCCCATGCTCGAGTGCTCGCGTAGTCACCGGTGACGCGACAGTTGCATCGACCGCCAGTATCGCACCCGCCCGGTGCGCAATCTCTGCCGCCAGCGCAATATCGATGACGTCCCAGGTTGGATTGACCGGTGACTCGATCCAGACCACGGATGTCTTGCCGGGCTGAACCGCTTGCCGTAAATTCCCGATATCGTTGGCATCGAACAGGCTCAATCCGATCGATCGCTTCTCTGAAATACGGCGCAACCAGTCTTGCGAACCGTGATACATAATACGTGGGGCAACTACGTGCTCGCCAGCGTTCACGGTTTCGAAAAGCGCGCATACCGCCGCCATGCCCGAAGCGAAGCATTTTGCCTCCGCCCCTCCATCGAGTTCCGCGCAAACATTTTCCAGCACCTCCCAGGAAGGATTGTCTGATCGGCTATAGCTGTAGTTGCCGATGTGGTCATACTCTGGATCCCTGGAATAGGTTGTCGAGAGCTGCAGCGGCGGACTGATCCCGCCGGTCACCTCGTCAACATAGTGGCAGGCCTGAGCGAGGCGGGACTCCATGGAGGTTGTGATATCGTTTTTCATCTAAACTCTACTGGTGAAATTATTGACCGAAGCCAACAAAAAAGATTTATCTTAACATCAATAATCCCGTATTCTTGTGCCAGTTACGTTTTTCTAGTCGAGATCCATTCATGGCCGCCAATCCCTATTCCATCGACAGCTCAAATCGCAAGATCGATCCCAATCGCAAGCCCGAATTCGCTTTAAAGCCAGACGGTTCACCCGATGACAATGATCGTGTCGAGATCGGGCCGACCGCACTCGCGTTTGCCGAATGGGAAGCGCTTGGCCTGGAATGTCCGCAGCTCGACTCGATGCGCGAATTCCGTTTGCAACGCCTGGTGCAGGAACTGCAAAAACACGACTACGGCGGGATCGTACTGTTTGATCCGCTGAATATTCGCTATGCCACCGATTCCACCAACATGCAGCTGTGGATCACGCATAACCCGGCGCGCGCCTGCTTTGTCTCCGCCGACGGTTACATGGTGCTATTCGATTTTCATAGCTGCGACCATCTCTCCGACCACCTGCCACTGGTAAAGGAACTGCGCAGCGGCGCTTCATTCTTTTACTTCGAGTCAGCAAACCGCGGCGCAGAGCATGCCCTGAAATTCGCCAAAAGTATCGACGAATTGATGCGCACCCACTCTGGCGAGAATCGACGCCTGGCGGTCGATAAAATCGAAATCGCGGGACTGCGCGCGCTTGAAAAAGTCGGCTTTGAAGTGTTCGAAGGGCAGCCGGTGACCGAGGAAGCCCGGGTCATCAAGGGCCCTGACGAAATCAAGGCGATGCGCTGCGCAGTTGCCGCCTGCGAAGCCGCGATGTACGAAATGCAGGACGCCATCGAAGCCGGCAAAAGTGAAAACGAAATCTGGTCGGTGTTACATGCTGGCAATATAAAGCGGGGCGGCGAATGGCTTGAAACACGCATATTTTCGTCGGGCCCACGCACCAACCCGTGGTTCCAGGAATCCGGCCCGCGTATCATCAGTGATGGCGAACTGCTTGCCCTCGATACCGACATGGTCGGCACCTACGGCATGTGTTGCGATATCTCGCGCACCTGGTTGTGCGGAGATGTCGAGCCCACGAGCGATCAAAAACGCATCTACCAGATGTCCTACGAACACATCATGACCAACATGGAGCTGCTCAAGCCCGGGGTCAGGTTCAGCGAGATTACCGAAAAAGCGCATCGCCTGCCGGATAACTGTATTCCCAATCGCTACGGCGTGGTGATGCATGGTGTTGGGCTATGCGATGAATACCCCGCGATTCGCTATCGCGAGGATTACGACGCGCACGGCTATGAAGGTGTTTTCGAGCCCGGCATGGTCATCTGTGTCGAGGTCTACGCCGGTGAAGTCGGCGGCAGGGAAGGGGTCAAGCTTGAAGACCAGGTACTGATTACCGAAGACGGCTACGAAAACCTGATCAACTATCCTTTCGAAGCCAGGCTGTTGAAATAGCCGGAATCGCTTCGCAGCGATCAGAGTTGTTCCCGCACCCCTGAGTCATTCCCGCGAAAGCGGGAATCTTAAACCGAACAGCGCATTAAATAATGCTACTGTCAGGCAGTCGGCTCGGTGACTGGTTCGTTTCCCTTCAGTTCTTCCCTGCGATGCGCCATATAGACCTGCAGCGCTTCCTCGATTGCCGGATCCTCTGGCGGAGGCTCAAACTCTTCGAGAATCTTTGGCCACAGTTCAGTAGCCCGGGTGGTGGCGTCCTTGGACCCGGCCAGAGCCCAGTTTTCACTGTTTTGCCAGTCACTGATAAATGGTTCGTAAAACGCGTCCTTGTAACGCTCCATGGTGTGTGCACAACCGAAAAAATGACCGCCCGGACCCACTTCGCGCATCGCTTCCAGCCCGGTCTCCGCCAGATCGATCTTGAGTGGCTCGAGCATCTTGCTCATATGCTGCAGCATTTCGCAATCGATGACGAGCTTCTCGAACGACGCTACCAAACCCCCTTCGAGCCAGCCAGCGGTGTGATAAATCAAATTACCATGACCCATGACCGCACTCCAGAGTGCCATTTGGGTTTCATAGGTAGCCTGCGCGTCGACAGCATTCGACGCGTTGCAGGCGCTACTGCGATAAGGCAACTTGTACTTGCGCGCCAACTGGCCACCGGCGATATTGGCGATCGCGTTCTCCGGGGTACCAAATGCAGGGGAACCCGAACGCATATCAACATTGGAGGTAAAGCCGCCGTAAACTACCGGAGTTCCCGGATTGGTCAACTGCAACAGCGCGATGCCGACCAGTGCTTCCGCGTTCTGCTGCGCCAGCGCACCGGCCATGGTGGATGGCGTCATCGCACCCATTAATGTAAACGGTGTCACCGTAACCGGTTGCCCGAACAGCGCCATCTGCATGGCTCCGTAAGCCATCGCATCGTCCAGCTTGCGCGGAGAATTGACGTTGATATTGGTCATTACACTCGGATTGGACTTCATTTCCTCCATGCTCATGCCACGGGAGATCGCCGTCATTTCGATGGCGTCACGGGCGCGCCCTCCCCCTATGCCGGTGGCGAAAAAAGGCTTGTCCGAAAGCGTCAAATTGATGAAGGTGGTATCCAGGTGGCGCGAATTCGCCGGCATATCGGTCGGTGCGGTTGCCTGGTTACCAAAAAAGGTCAGTACATTGAAGTACTGCCCGAAACTGATCAGTTTTTTGTAATCTTCGAAATTCCCGGCACGTCGCCCGTTGATATTGTCGTGTACATTTGGTGTACCCGACACCAGCCCAAAATTGATAATGTTGCCACCCACTGACAGGGTTTGCTCGGGGTTACGGGTTTTTACCTCAAACGTCTCGGGAGCCTGGGCAACCGTTGCCAGTAATAAACCGCGATCCATGCGCACCACACCGTCATCATCTACCGACGCGCCGGCCTTGCGAAACAAATCGAGCGCCTGATCGCCGATTACCTCGATACCTTCTTCTTCGACAATACGCAACGAGACATCGTGAATAAATTCCAGCTGCTCCTCGTCAAGGGCTTCGAGCGGTGCAAATCGATTGCGCAGAATCTTGCGATCGATTTGATGGATTGCTTCAACCGGGGCCGGGGGCCTGTTGCGGGAACGACGGCGGTTCGATCTGACCATAGCTATGAACTCGCTTTCTGAATGAGGCTATTATTCTGCGTAATCGAAATTATTTAATCTTTTATTTTTGAGTCATTTTTTGTTAGATTTGAGCAAAATACTGATCAGTCATGAACCGTCAAATCACCTTTTGCCTGTGCCCCGGGGTACCCCTTTTCTGTATCGCCTCCGCGCTCGATGTCTTACGGCACGCCAATCGCTTCGCCGCCGAGGAATTTTATCGCTGGACCTTTCTCTGCGAAAACAATCAACCGGTACAGGATGGCAACGGGCTATGGCTCTACCCCGGTCAGGATATTGCCGATGCCGGCCCGCCCGATCTCGCATTTATCGTGGCTGGATTCGATGCCAGCCAGCTAAAACAACCGCAACTCTGCGCCTGGCTGAACCGACAGGCACATGCTGGTCGAAAAATTGGTGGTATTTCTAACGGCGCCTTCCTGTTGGCCGCGAGCGGATTGCTGAATCACTACAGTGCCACTACTCACTGGGAAGATTTCGAAAGTTTTTGCGTTCTGTTTCCCGAAGTCCATGCGCGTTACCAGCGATTCGTGATCGATCGCAATCGCTTAACCTGCGCCGGCGGATCGGCCACGCTCGATATGTTTATCGAACTCGTTCGACAGGATCTCGGTAACGAAATTGCATTAAAAATTTCCCGCCAGATGCTGTTGCAGGAACAGTCCGTAGTACTACCCGGCAGCCCAACCAGTCGCATGATGGGTCAGCATTATTCGCCCCGGGTACAACGTGCACTCGCCATGATAGAAGCGGGCGTCGGGCAGTCGATCACGGTGACCGAACTGGCGACTCGCATCGGCATCAGTCGGCGAGAGCTATTACGCCTGTTCAGGAGTGAACTGAACAGCACGCCATCAAATATTCTTGGCCAGCGTCGACTGGATCGCGCCCGCTCCCTGATTCTGAACACAGGCCTGCCAATGACCACGATTGCCGATTCGGTCGGTTTCAGTTCACAGTCCCATTTAACCAGTAGTTACCGCGCTCATTTTGGCATCACCCCGGCCCAGCAACGTCGTGAGTACAAGGCAGCGAGCCATCGTCTGCCACTCAAAAGCCGTGATTTTCGCGATTGGTGAAACCATCCTGTCTGAAATCGCTTATCGTTCGCTGCTGAATTTAACGCAGAAAAATAGCAAATGATTGTTTAAGGATATAGACTGGCCGAAAACCAATAGAATCCGATAACGCCGAAAATTGCGAGCTAATCATGGCCAGAACCCCAAAAATCCGCGGATTATCCGACATCCTGACTTTCTTCCGTCGAAACGAAAAACCGATTTTCTTCGTTTCCCCCACTTCCTTTAATCTGCTCGGACTGGAAAAGTTTGTAAACCGCTTTTATCACATCAATTACTTCGATTCGTTTGATGGCGCCCACCCGCGCGTATTCGTACCGACCGAGAAAAGCCACGCCGAATTTGACTCGATGGAGGATGTCTGCAACTACATGCTCCAGCACAAGGAAGTCATCGACAAGATCAAGAAGGCAGGCCACGGTCCTGCCAAACTACTTTTCGTCATGCTCGACGAAAAGACCGAGGAAATCTGCAGGGATCTCGGCGTCGACATCGCCTTACCGCCGGTCGCGTTGCGCAAAAGGCTCGATTCCAAGATCGAACTCACCAAGCTGGCCAGCGCCGCCGGAATCGATAGCGCTCCCAACGTACTGGGTAAGGCCGACAGTTTTGCCGAGTTAATGAAAGCGGCTACCGGGGCGAAGCTCGGCAACGACCTCGTCGTGCAAACGCCCTATGGCGATTCAGGCCGCACTACCTTTTTCATCAAGTCCGAAGCCGACTGGAATAAGCATGCCAAGGACATGAAGGGCGAACAGCTGAAAATCATGAAGCGCATCAATCATATGCCTGGCACGCTGGAAGTTTGCGTTACCCGTCATGGCACCCTGTCGGGCCCGATCCAGACCGACATCACCGGGTTCGAGGAAATTACGCCCTACAAGGGCGGCTGGTGCGGTAACGATGTCTGGCCGAAGATCTTCAATGCCAAAACTCGGCGGGAGTTACGCAACATGGCCTCGTCCCTGGGCGACAAGCTTTACAAGGAAGGCTACAAGGGCGTGTTTTGCATGGATTTTCTGCTCGATACCGACGATGGCACTCCTTACCTGGGAGAGGTTAATCCGCGCATCAGCGGCGCCAGCCCACTCACCAACCTGATCACCGCCCACTATGGTGGCGTACCCCTGTTTCTTTTCCATTTACTCGAGTACCTCGATGTCGACTACGAAATAGACCTGCGCAAGGTGCAGAACCGCTGGAACGAGTACGATTTCTGGAGCCAGCTGGTGTTAAAGCAAACCGAAGACAAGGTGAAGCTGTTGACCCATGCGCCCAAGAGTGGCGTCTGGAGCATGGACCATCACGGGGGTATTAGCTTCGATCGGCCCGACCTCGACTGGACCAACGTCATCGATAACGACGAGGCATACTATCTGCGGGTTTATCGCGAGGGTGACTACACCTACAAGGGCGCCGATCTCGGCATTATCGTCTCGCGCGGACGGATGCAAACCGAACAACGCGAATTACGCGAACGGGCCAAGCTCTGGACCGCGGCGATTAACGCGGAATTCCATGGCATCGAACCCAAGGCAGTTCCCGATCTCTACCACGACCCCTTTGGCTCGAAACTATTTTAGGGAGTCTCTGATCAATTCATGAATCAACATTTGCTTGTTAAAATGGGCCAACTCGGCGTTGCCAATCTTGTCAATAGCCTTGCTATTACCTGCGATTGGCGCCTTGATTTGGCCCATTTTCCCTGCGCAGCTGTATATGACTCAGAATTAATCAGAGGCTCCCTAGGCGGTTTGATCGAGCGTCCCGGGCGCGACTGACACGATCGAATTATCCCATCCAATAAGCCGCTCGATCGCCTCGGCGATGCGCAACACTTCGTAGTCACTGCCCTCGGGCCCAATGATCTGCAACGACAATGGCAACCCTTCGTCACCGATTCCCATGGGGATCGCACAGGCGGGCATGCCTGCCAGGTTGGCATCATAAAGAAAGCTGGCCCAGTCCAGCCAGGGAAGTTCGATATGGGTATCGTCGATCTTGTGTGGATGGATTGTGCCGTGTGGGAAAGCCTCACAGCCGAGTGTCGGCGTGATTAATATACGCGCGCCGTTGCGGGCGAACATTTCTGCATAATGCGCTCGTATAACCTCTCGGTGCGCCTGCGCTTCAGCGAAATCCTCCGCGCTGAACTGATCGCCGAAATCAATAAAGCCCTTGGCAACCTCACCCAGGTAATCCATGTTGTATGCACTGCCTCGAGCATGCTCGGCCGCATCATAACTCGCGGTAACCGCCCAGGTAATCGCCGAAGACGGCAGGCCCGGGTTGTCGTCTACCAGATTGAAACCGTCCTGGCGCATTAATTCGATCGCGTTGCGGAACGCCTCGCGCACGTCGGTGTCGACCGGCGCAAAGCCGAGGTCTTCCGAAAATATGATCGGTGTCCTGCGGGTTTTACCCGCTGGTTTGCCGTTAAAACCCTCGTTCATAACTTCGAAGAAAAGTCGTGCATCGGCGACACTTCGAGTCATCGGACCGTAGCTCACCAGCGATTGCCAGGAGGGAAAGCAGGGTTCGCGAGGTATCGCACCGAAGCTTGGTTTAAAGCCGACGATACCGCAAAATCCAGCCGGAATACGAATTGAACCACCACCGTCCCCGCCCAGTGAAAAGGAACCAAGGCCGGTTGCCACGGCGACTGCAGCACCCCCCGACGATCCACCGCAAGTGCGTTCAGGGTTCCGTGGGTTCGAGGTTAGTCCGTATATCTCCGAGTGGGTGACCCCGGTCAGGCTGAACTCGGGACAGGTCGTTTTAGCGAAGATAACCGCCCCTTCCTGCTCCAGTAATTCGATTGCGCGACAGGTTTCGGTGGGGACGAAATCACTCAATACCAGTGCTCCGTTGGCGCAGGTATAACCCGCGAGAAACTGGGAATCCTTGATCGTAATTGGTAAACCGCACAAGCGACCGGCTTTGCCATTGGCGCGTTTTTTATCCGCTTCCTGTGCCGCCTGCCTGGCACGAGCGTACAGTTTCAGTGCTATCGGATTAAGTATGGGCGCGATTTCTTCGGCGCGAGACAATCGTTTGTTCGAGTAGCTCAACTGCAGTGATTTGTCCTGCAGCCAGCGCTTTTAGTTGTTCTGATGCTGTCGAAGAGAGTTCTTGCATACCGCCAGACGAATAATTAACGGGCCGGGAATATTCCCGGCCCGTTAATTATTCGTCTGGCGGTATGGAACCTTCTTCGAGCAGCATCAGAACAACTAAAAGCGCTGGCTGCAGGACAAATCACTGCAGTTGAGCTACTCGAACAAACTATCTCTCGCGCCGAAGAAATCGCGCCCTTTAATCCGATAGCACTGAAACTGTACCCTCGTGCCGGCAGGCGGCACAGGAAGCGGATAAAAACGCGCGAATGCGCAAAGCCGGTGGCTTGTGCGGTTTACCAATTACGATAAGAGGTTCCAGTTTCTCGCGGGTTATACCTGCGCCAACGGAGCGCGTTATGCAGTGATTTCGTCCCCACCGAAACCTGTCGCGCAATGGATCTTCTGGAGGAAGGGGCGGTTATCTTCGCTAAAACGACCTGTCCCGAGTTCAGCCTGACCCGGGTCACCCACTCGGAGATATACGGACTAACCTCGAACCCACGGAACCCTCGAAGCGCCGCTGCAGTGGAGTCGCGTCGGGGGGTGCTGCCGTCGCCGTGGCAACCGGCCTTGGTTCCTTTTCCGCAGTGGCACAATTCGTATTCCGGCTGGATTTTGCGGTATCGTCGGCTTTAAACCAAGCTTCGGTGCGATACCTCGCGAAGCCCTCTCCTCCTGGCAATCGCTGGTGAGCTACGGTCCGATGACTCGAAGTGTCGCCGATGCACGACTTTTTTTCGAAGTTATGAACGAGGGTTTTAACGGCAAACCAGCGGGTAAAACCCGCAGGACACCGATCATATTTTCGGAAGACCTCGGCTTTGCGCCGGTCCGACACCGACGTGCGCGAGGCGATTTCGTCCGCAACGCGATCGAATTAATGCGCCAGGACGGTTTCAATCTGGTAGACGACAACCCGGGCCGTGTTTCAGGCGAAATTCCTGGGCGGTTACCGCGAGTTATATGCGGCGAGCATGCTCGAGGCAGTGCATACGACATCGACGGTTGATTAGGCTGCCAGGGCTTTATTGATTTCGGCGATCAGTTCAGCGCGGAGGATTTCGCTGAAGCGCAGGCGCACCGAGATACGAGCGCCGTATGCAGGAGATAACACGCACAACAGCATTATATAATGAGCGCCGGCACTGGCTGTGGACTCCACGCGCGCGGTCCATCACACAAGATGGAGTACCCATATCGAACTTCCGTGGCTGGACTGGGCCAGCTTTCTTTATGATGCCAACACCTTTGGCAGGCATGCCCACTGTCGATTCCCATGGGAATCGGTGACGAGGTCGTTGCAGATCATTGGGCCCGAGGGCAGTGACTACGAAGTGTTGCGCATCGCCGAGGCGATAGAGCGTTATTGGATGGGATAATTCGATCGTGTCAGTCGCGCCCGGGACGCTCGATCAAACCGCCTAGGGAACCTCTCCAAATTAATTCTGAGTCATATACAGCTGCGCAGGGAAAATGGGCCAAATAAAGCGCCCATCGCAGGTAATAGCAAGGCTATTGACAAGATTGGCAACGCCAGTTGACCATTTTAACAAGCAAATGTTGATTCATGAATTGATCAGAGACTCCCTAAAATAGTTTCGAGCCAAAGGGGTCGTGGTAGAGATCGGGAACTGCCTTGGGTTCGATGCCATGGAATTCCGCGTTAATCGCCGCGGTCCAGAGCTTGCACCCGTCGCGTAATTCGCATTCCTTCGGTTTGCATCCGTCCGCGCGAGACGATGCCGAGATCAGCCGCCCTTGTAGGTGTAGTCACCCTCGCGATAAACCCGCAGATAGTATGCCTCGTCGTTATCGATGACGTTGGTCCAGTCGAGGTCGGGCCGAATAGAAGCTGATCCCGTGATGGTCCATGCTCCAGACGCCACTCTTGGGCGCATGGGTCAACAGCTTCGCCTTGTCTTCGGTTTGCTTTAACACCAGCTGGCTCCGAAAATGGTTACTCGTTCCAGCGGTTCTGCACCTTGCGCAGGTCAATTTCGTAGTCGACATCGAGGTACTCGAGTAAATGGAAAAGAAACAGGGGTACGCCACCATAGTGGGCGGTGATCAGGTTGGTGAGTGGGCTGGCGCCGCTGATGCGCGGGTTAACTTCTCCAGGTAAGGAGTGCCATCGTCGGTATCGAGCAGAAAATCCATGCAAAACACACCCTTGTAACCTTCCTTGTAAAGCTTGTCTCCCAAGACGAGGCCATGTTGCGTAAATCCTTGCGAATTTTGGCATTGAATATCTTCGGCCAGACATCGTTACCGCACCGGCCGCCTTGTAGGGCGTAATTTCCTCGAACCCGGTGATGTCGGTCTGGATCGGGCCCGACAGGGTGCCATGACGGGTGACACAAACTTCCAGCGTGCCAGGCATATGATTGATGCGCTTCATGATTTTCAGCTGTTCGCCTCATGTATTGGCATGCTTACTCCAGTCGGCTTCGGACTTGATGAAAAAAGGTAGTGCGGCCTGAATCGCCATAGGGCGTTTGCACGACGAGGTCGTTGCCGAGCTTCGCCCCGGTAGCCTTTCGTTGACTTGGCAAAACTGTCGGCTTGCCCAGTACGTTGGGGAGCACTGATTTCGGCGGCGCTCGCCAGCTTGGTGAGTTCGATCTTGGAATCGAGCCTTTTGCGCAACGCAACCGGCGGTAAGGCGATGTCGACGCCGAGATCCCTGCAGATTTCCTCGGTCTTTTCGTCGAGCATGACGAAAAGTGATTTCGCGGCCGTGGCCCGCCTTCTTGATCTTGTCGATAGTTGCTTGTGCTGGAGCATGTAGTTGTAGGACCGTGGCTTTTCTCGGTCGGTACGAATACGCGCGGGTGGGCGCCGTCGAACGAATCGAAGTAATTGATCAAGAAAGCAGATTTTGCGACGACTTTCCAGTCCGAGCAGATTGGAAGTAAATCGGTTTCGTTTCGACGGAAGGATGTCGGATAATCCGCGGATTTTGGGGTTCTGGCCATGATTAGCTCGCAATTTTCGGCGTTATCGGATTCTATTGGTTTTCGTCCGTGTATTATCCTTAAACAATCATTTGCTATTTTTACTGCGTTAAATTCATGGCAAAACAATAAGCAATTTCAGACAGGATGGTTTCACCAATCGCGAAAATCACGGCTTTTGGGGTCCGGCTCGCTGCCTTGTACTCACGACGTTGCTGGGCCGGGGTGATGCCAAAATGAGCGCGGGGCGGAAACTACTGGTTAAATGGGACTGTGAACTGAAACCGACCGAATCGGCAATCGTGGTCATTGGCAGGCCTGTGTTCAGAATCAGGAGCGGGCGCGATCTAGTCGACGCTGGCCAAGAATAGATGATGGCGTGCTGTTCAGTTCACTCCTGAACAGGCGTAATAGCTCTCGCCGACTGATGCCGATGCGAGTCGCCAGTTCGATCACCGTGATCGACTGCCCGACGCCCGCTTCTATCATGGCGAGTGCAGGCGTACCCGGGGCGGAAGTACATGCTGACCCATCATGCGACTGGTTGGGCTGCGGGGTCGCACTACGGACTGTTCCTGCAACAGCATCTGGCGGGAAATTTTTAATGCAATTTCGTTACCGAGATCCTGTCGAACGAGTTCGATAAACATATCGAGCGTGGCCGATCCGCCGGCGCAGGTTAAGCGATTGCGATGGATCACGAATCGCTGATAACGCGCATGGACTTCGGAGAACGGAAGCGGAAAGCTTTCGAAATCTTCCCAGTGAGTAGTGGCACTGTAATAATACAGCAATCCGCTCGCAGGCCAACAGGAAGGCGCCGGTAAAATCCCGCCAATTTTCGACCAGCATGTGCCAGTCGGTTCAGCCAGGCGCAGAGTTGCGGTTGTTTTAGCTGGCTGGCATCGAATCCAGCTACGAGATTGAGTGCGAAATCAGGCGGAGCCACATCGGCAATATCCTGACCGGGGTAGAGCCATAGCCCGTTGCCATCCTGTACCCATTGTTTTCGCAAGAAAAGGTCCAGCAATAAAATTCCTCGGCGGCGAAGCGGTACGGGCGTGCCGTAAGACATCGAGGGCGGAGCGGTGCGGAAAGATATTGCGGGCACGGGCAAAAGGTAATTTAACAGTCATAACTGATGAGTATTTTGCTCAAATCTAACAAAAAATGACTCAAAAATAAAAGATTAAATAATTGCGATTACGCAGAATAATAGTCTCATTCAGAAAGCGAGTTCATAGCTATGGTCAGATCGAACCGCCGTGGCCGTTCCCGCAACGGCCCCGCCCGGTTGAAGCAATCCATCAAATCGATCGCAAAATTCTGCGCAATCGATTTGCACCGCTCGAAGCCTTTGACGAGGAGCAGCTGGAACTTATTGCAATATCTGCGTCGTATTGTCGAAGAAGAAGGTATCGAGGTAATCGGCGATAAGGCGCTCGATTTGTTTCGCAAGGCCGGCGCGTCGGTCACGATGACGGTGTGGTGCGCATGGATGGCACTTACTCGCAAGAGTAACTCCCAAGGCTCCCGAGACGTTTGAGGTAAAAACCCGTAACCCCGAGCAAACCCTGTCAGTGGGTGGCAACATTATCAATTTTGGGCTGAGTGTCGGGTACACCAAATGTACACGACAATATCAACGGGCGACGTAGGGAATTTCGAAGATTACAAAAAACTGATTAGTTTCGGGCAATACTTCGATGTACTGACCCTTTTTTGGTAACCAGGCAACCGCACCGACCGGATATTGCCGGCGAATTCGCGCCGCCACTTTGAATACCGCCTTTTCCTCGATTTGACGCTTTCGCAAGCCTTTTTTCGCCACCGGCAGGGGGAGGGCGCGCCCGTGACGCCATCGAAATGGCGGCGAATGTCCGTGGGCGTGAGCATGGAGGAAATGAAGTCCAATCCGAGTGTAATGACCAATATCAACGTCAAGAT
>CAWCBX010000153.1:0-5068 GCA_963793595.1 uncultured Gammaproteobacteria bacterium
TTATGCCCTGCTCGACTCATCGTATTGCTGGGGTAGTAGCTAATATTCTTGCTGGTGTGAAACTCGGGTGTTTGCTGTTTGAGGAAGTGAAGGTCTTCGTCACTGGGCAGTTCCAGCGGTGGCGTAGGGAACAACAGTACCCTGCCACGCTCCAGGTGGTCTGTCAGCTCATAGGGTTTAAGCGTATCGAATTTGTCAGCTGTGACCTCAATGGCTTCAGGCGTTTTGACGGTCATGATTCCTCTCTATCGCTATCCAGGTTCAGGCAAAAGCTATGTAAATAAACCATAAATTCCAACGATCAATCTTGCATCGCCCGGTCGGTCGCATATTGACCCAGATCAAATAGTAGGTATCGATATCGCGTCGACCGCGTCTAAACGGAAACATTTTTTACCGGGTATAAGTCCTGGCCCATCACTTGCATATTGGACAGTTGTCGCTGTGCGCAAAAACAGCGTGATGATATTATCGTGGCGGTGTGGACACAAAGCTCCAGGCTCGGAACTATGGAAACCGCTACGATCCCGAATAACAAAAGCAGGCCCTGGAAGCAACGTAAAATGCGCCATGTGGCTTTGCTGCCTGTCTTGCTGTTACTTGTCGCGGCGCTTTTTCCCGACCGGGAGGTAACTGCAGAAGACTCGCTCAAAATTGAAGACGTCATCAACGACAACGGCGTGAAGGGTTTGCGGGCGACGTTTCAGCTCAACGCCTCGCGCGAGGCAATCTGGGGCCTGTTAACCGACTATGACCGATACACCGAAACCTTCACCGGCATACGCAGCCTGGAGATTATCAGCGAAGATAACCAGGGCGCCCGGGTTCGCTTCAAGATAAAGGTCGCGTTTCTGTCGTTTGATTACACGCTGCAAAGGGACTATGTGCGTCCATACGAACTGATAACCTGGCGTCGAACCGGTGGCGATTTTCGCCATCTTTCCGGAAGCTGGGGAATAATTCCAGGCCCCGCTGAAGGCGTCCAGGAAGTCATATACGAATCATTCGTCGATGTCGGATTCCTGGTACCGACAGCACTGGTACGTGACGGCGCAGCCAGGGAACTCGAAGAAACAGTCACGCGAATGCGCGCAAGACTGGAAGGCGATTGAGTATCGCCAACAAACCTGAAGATAAACAGGTGCCAGAGAACGGTTGCTCCAGCCTAACGGACGCTTTTAGTCGCAGACCATCTCCCGGGGGTATTCGACTCAGGTCTCCTTAAGTTTACGGATCATAATCGGCGATGATCTGTTTACCTCGATCCCCGGCGGCTTCTGCCCATTCACTGGACAGGGTTCCCCCAATCTTTTTAAATTCTTCGCGCAATTTCGAACTCGGTGGACGTACTTTGATACCGTTGTGAGTCATGGTTTTTTTATAACTGCTGTTGGCGGGAACCATTGCCGCCCAAACCGATTTTTCAGCCTCGGCCGCCTGCTCCACCAGCAATTCCTTGGTGATGCCATCGAGACTGTTCCATACGTCGAGGTTCACCACCACCACGCTTTTGGGATACCACGCGTTGCCTTCATAGAAGTATTCGACATGTTCCCACATTTTGTAGAACACGCCCGTGGCGCTTGAGGAAATCATGCTTTCAGCAATACCGGAAGAGAATGCCTGCTTGATTTCAGTGGCTTCGGTCCGGATCGGGATGGCACCCATTAATTCGGCGAGTCGCGTCAGTACTGTCGTCATAGGCGCGAAACTTTACCCCTTTCATATCGGCCAGGCTGTCGACTTTCTTATTGACAAACAATCCCTGCGGTGGCCACACGGCGGTAAAAAGCAGGTGCATATTTCGCTGTTTCAGTGCATATGCCAACGCGTTTTTTGAAACCTGGTAGAGCTTCCAGGCAGCGTCCACGTCAGTTGCCAGAAACGGCACCGTGTCGACACCGAATATGGGATCTTCCTTTACATGTGCACCTATTAAGAGCCCACCAATCGGTACTCGACCGGACTCAACAGCGCTGAAAATTTCCGCGCCTTTAACCAGTGAACCGGACGCATGGACCTTGATTTCCAAACTGCCGCCAGAGCGTTGCGTTACCTGTTTGGCAAACGCGATATAACTGCTGGTGATATAGTCTTTTGCGGGATAAGCCGCGGCCATATCCCACTTTTCAGCTGACCATGCCGGCGCTGTCACCAGCGCCAATAGCACCATAATTACTTGAGTAGATGTACCGGTCAGGTACTTGTATCGCATTGTATTCTTCATCTTTGTTATCTCTTCTGGTCAGGTGCCTGGTTTTCAGCCCTGGACGACAAACAGCTAGTCGGGAAACCCGGCCAGCGGTTCGCACCCGGTTTTCATAACCTGACACTGTAACGGAAACACTTACTGAAATCATTCGACAAGTAATTCAGAATCCCGGTTACTGGGAAATGTATTTTTTATCCTTATATAGTGAACGACAGTTTTTAAATAAAGGTAATGAAATGAGCGAGTCATTGCATATCGTTTGTCCCAACTGTAATGCAACCAATCGCATTCCCGTGGCACGCCAGCAGGAAGCACCAAAATGCGGCAAATGTCATACACCGCTGTTCAGCGGAAAGCCGCTGGAAGTTGGCTCGGCAAGCTTCATGAAGCATATTGAGCGCAATGATATCCCCCTGCTGGTGGATTTCTGGGCGCCCTGGTGCGGCCCCTGCAAAATGATGGCACCGGCGTTTCAACAGGCGGCGACCCAGCTCGAACCCCGGTTCAGATTACTCAAGGTCAATACCGAAGCCGAGCAACAACTGGGCGCACAATACAATATACGCAGTATTCCGACGCTGGCATTGTTCCATAAGGGACGTGAGGTGGCGCGGCAGGCGGGCGCGATGGGGGCTGCGGACATCGTTCGCTGGGCTGACCAGGCAGCACTCTAGCGCGAGGTATCGACCAGCGATTCAGGGGCAACCACTTGATAGAGTGCGCCGACAAGGAAACCAATCCAGCAGGATCGTTAGCTAATCCCGATTCAGCGTAGTTCTGCCTGCTGCATCGACTACGAAGTTTCGTCCAACGTATTGAAATTATATCCATCGCGTCCGCAGGGAGCCGCAAATTTAAATCAGGGTGACAGTTAATTTAATTCTGCGCTCAGACGGCGGCGATTAACTTTTGCGGATCGTAAAACGGTTTGGGTACGACCTTCGCCCCGCGCGTGCCAAAAGGGGTTTCCACGGTCGCACTGCTGCCGATTTCAACATGCCCGATATCCAGCATGGCCAGCGCGATGTTTTTTTGCAGGCGCGGCGAATAAATCGCCGAAGTGATCTTGCCGATGCATAAATCGCCGGAAAATACCGGCCAGTAAAGGTCATTGGGGCCCGGCAGAGGTTGACCGTCGAGCTCGACACCTGCCTGTTGCTGGCTGACGCCCTGTTTACATATCTCGATGAGGGCCTGCTTGCCGATAAAATCAGCCTCCATATCGAGATCGACCAGGCGCCCGAGTCCAACCTCGTAAGGGTTGTTGTCGAGATTGCAATCGGCGACGTAAGACAGCATGCCTCCCTCGATACGGCGAATGCTAGAGGTATGCCCGGGAGACAGGCCCATCGGCCCACCGATCTCCATTAACTTTTCCCACAGCTCGTCGCCGCGGATCGAATCACGCAGGTAAATCTCGTAGCCCAGTTCGCTGCTCCAGCCAGTGCGCGAAATCACCAATGGAATACCATCGAGTTCGAATTCGATGCAGCGGTAGTATTTCAAATCTCTTATCCAGTCGCCGAAAACCGCGGCCATGATATCCATCGACTTCGGACCCTGTAACTGCAACGGGGAGACATCCGGTTCATGGATGCTCACGTCCATGCCGGCATGCAGCTGTACGCCTTTCGCCCAGAGCAGTACATCGCTGTCCGCCAGTGATAACCAGAACTTGTTTTCCTCCAGGCGCAGCAGAATCGGATCATTGATGATGCCGCCCTCGGCGGTGGTAATGAAGACGTACTTGCACTGGCCGACCTCGCACTTTGACAGGTTGCGTGGTGTCAGGTACTGCACGAAGCGCGCCGCATCAGGGCCGCTGATCTCAACCTGGCGTTCCACGGCGACATCGCAGAGGATGGCGTCGTTCACCAGGTTCCAGAAATTAGCCTCGGGATCGCCGAAGCTGCGCGGTATATACATGTGGTTATATACCGAATAACCCTCACAACCCCAGCGCTGGGTCGCCTCGAAAAACGGTGATTTACGAATTTGCGTGCCAAAGCCTGCCTGGCCAGTAGAAGATTTAGTCATAGATTCAATGATCGGTTTGGAGGATGGCCGCCCGGGCCCGAAAAACTCTCTCCTGCTGGAGACTCGTTAAATAGCGCCGCGGGATTATATACAAATTGACGCTATTTTCAGCTGGCAGATTCAACAATCCCGGTAATTATTTAATACACACATGCGGTAAAGATATTTTGCCTGGGCCATCTCGAGAAACGACATTTTCGCTTCGAGCTGGTGCTGTCGGGACTCTATATCAATTTCACTCAACGATGCGGCGATATTGAGCCACTTGTAAGCACTGACGTAGTCGGGCGGCAGGTACTGTCCGGACTCATACAGCAGGCTCAAATCGAGTTGCGCGTCAATGAAACCGAGATCTGCCGCTCGTTCCAGCCAGCCTATAGCTTTTTCAATATCCTGCTCAACAATATCGCCCTCGAGGTATAGTCGCGCGAGCTTATGCTGTGCAAATGCCAGGTCTTGATCCGCGGCGAGGCTATACCAGGCGACGGCCTTTTCCACATCTCTTTCCACACCTTGACCGTACAAATACATCTGCGCCATTTTCACTTGACCGTGCAAGTACATCCGGGCCAGCTTCATTTGCGCCTTCTCGTTACCGCTTAAAGCCCTTGCTTCGAGTGCCTGGAGCTGCAGCTCGGGGCTAACGCTCCCGTTGCCGCTCCCTGTGGCAACCGCAGAAGTAATGACAAATAAAATCAGGAATCCTATTGCTGTCGTCATCGTTTTCATCAAATTCCACCGATAAGAGTTGGTGAGTTTTTTCGATTCAAAAAGTTGATCGCCTTATCTTCGGCATCACCACCGAGTACAAACATGGAG
>CAWCBX010000154.1:0-30658 GCA_963793595.1 uncultured Gammaproteobacteria bacterium
AATACTCGATTTCATATCCGCGGCGCCTCGTCCATACAGATTGCCATCCCGAATTTCCGGGATGAACGGATCGCTATGCCACTGGTCCAGCGGTCCGGGTGGTACGACGTCGGTATGACCGGCAAAGGCCAGCAACGGCGCGGCGCTCCCGCGGCGCGCCCACAGATTGGTCACGTCATCGAAGACCATGGTCTCGCATGCAAAACCAATCGCGCTAAGTCGCTCGATAAGCAGCGCCTGACAGCCGGCGTCATCCGGGGTGATCGAAGGTCTGGCTATCAGGTCCGATGCCAGTTGCAGGGTGGCAGAAGTCATGGTTTAGCTAAATATCTCCTCGTATTGCCGTTCACTAAATCCTGGATAGAGCTGATTGGCGGTGGCGAGTATCGGGCGTTTGATGATCGCCGGATTGTCAAGCATTATACGGATTGCCGATGCCTCGTCGATCTGCTCTTTAACCGCGTCGGGCAATGCTCTCCAGGTGGTACCGCGTCGATTAAGCATCACTTCCCAACCCAGTATAGAGATCATCGACTCTAGCAGTTGTGGCTCAAGTCCCTGCTTGCGATAATCATGAAACTGGAATTCGATATGCTGGTTTTTTAACCAGGTTTTAGCTTTCCTGATCGTATCGCAACTGGATATACCGTAGAGAGTTACCGCGCAGACCATTGGACAGCTAGATGTTGCGTATCAGTTCGTTGATACCAACCTTGGCCCGCGTTTTCTCATCGACCTGTTTGACGATGACCGCGCAATAGAGGCTGTACTTACCGTCCGCGGACGGTAAGTTACCGGCTACTACTACCGATCCCGCGGGAATGCGTCCAAAGGTCACCGTGTCGGTTTCGCGATTATAAATCTTGGTGCTTTGACCAATATAGACACCCATCGAAATGACCGAGTTTTTCTCGACGATGACGCCTTCGACTACTTCCGAGCGGGCACCGATGAAACAGTTGTCTTCAATAATTGTCGGTGAGGCCTGCAGCGGTTCGAGTACACCGCCGATACCCACGCCACCGGAAAGATGCACATTCTTGCCAATCTGCGCGCAGGAACCGACGGTCGCCCAGGTATCGACCATGGTGCCGCTATCCACATAGGCGCCGATATTGACATATGAAGGCATCATGACGACGCCGGGCGCGACATACGCACCTTTACGCGCCACCGCGGGCGGGACCACGCGCACACCGCTGGCGGCATGTTGTTCAGCGGTACAGCCGTCGAACTTGGAGTCCACTTTATCGTAGTACTGGGTAAACCCACCCGGCATGATTTGATTCTCGCGGATGCGGAAGGAGAGCAAGACGGCTTTTTTCAGCCACTCGTTGACCTGCCAGCCGTTGCTAACCGGTTCGGCTACGCGTTGCTGTCCCGAGTCGAGCAGTTCAATCGCAGCCAGAACAGCTTCCCTGGTCTCGGCGGTGACGTTGTCGGGGGTTATTTCAGCGCGATTTTCGAATGCCTGTTCGATAATTTGCTGAATATCAGCCATGGTGTATCTCCTAAAGAGCTGCTAACAAAGAGTTGATTCGTCCAGCCGCATCGACACATTCATCCAGAGGGGCCACCAGTGCCATGCGCACCCGGTTTTCACCGGGGTTGCCGTCACCGTGATCGCGTGCAAGGAATCGTCCTGGCAGTACGGTTACATTTTGCTCAGCGTAAAGTCGTTGCGCAAATTCGGTATCCGAAATTGGTGTTTTGGCCCACAGGTAAAAACCTGCCTGCGGTTTCTGCGGCGCGAGTGTATCAGAAAGCAGGGCCAAAACCCGCTCAAATTTTTGCCGGTAGAGCTTACGATTTTCGACTACATGGGCTTCATCCGACCAGGCCGCGGTACTTGCCGTCTGCGTTGCGGGCGGCAGGGCGCAGCCATGATAAGTTCTATAGAGCAGGAATTTTTCGATAATTCGCGCATCACCGGCAACGAATCCGGAGCGTAGTCCGGGTAAATTGGATCGTTTTGACAGGCTATGAAACGCCAGGCAATGGCTGAAGCTATCGTTGCCCATTGCGGCGGCGGCGCCGAGCAGTCCGGGAGGAGGATCGCTTTCATCGAAATAAATCTCCGAGTAACACTCGTCGCTGGCGATGACAAAATCATATTGATGGGCAAGTTCGATCAGTTGCTGCAGATATTGAGTCGACATCACAGCTCCGGTCGGATTACCCGGGTTACAAATATAAATCATCTGGCAGTTCGCCCATTGCTTTTCTTCGACCTGTTCAAGATCCGGCAGGAAACCATTTGCCGGCAGGCAATCGAGGTATTCTGGAGAGGCCCCGGCCAGCATCGCGGCGCCTTCGTAGATCTGATAGAACGGGTTGGGCAGGAATACCAGCGGCTTTGCGGCATTGCGGTCGACGATGCATTGCGCGATAGCGAACAGGGCTTCACGCGTACCGCTCACCGGCAGCAGGTTAATCTCAGGGTCGACCAGGTTTGCTGCAATGTCGAAGCGGGTCGACAGCCAGGTCGCTATAGCAGCACGCAATTCGCTGTTACCGCGCGTACTGGGGTAGTTCGATAACTGATGCAAATGCCGGATCAGGCTTTCAACTACAAATTGCGGCGCTGGATGCCGAGGCTCACCGATCGATAAGGCAATATGATCGAGATGCTTTGGCGGTTGCGAACCCTGTTTCAGTTGGGCCAGTTTTTCAAACGGGTAAGGCTGTAGCAGGGATAAATCTTTGTTCATGAGGCATGAGTCCGGGCTAGTGCGGATAGTATAACGGCACTGCCGGGGTTTATTAACCCGGCGACAATATATATTGTCGCCGGGTTAATAGATCAGCAAGTCGATGGATTGAGTTAGTGAGATTTTGGTGGGGCGGTGATCAGTTCACATTAACCGGAGCAGATTTTGAGATCCAGCTCCCAGATTTCACCGGGGGAGGGACCGATAGTCTGTGCCTGTGTCTTCTATATATGTGTGTTAGCCCCATTTCGTGATGGGGTTTTTTTGCCAGCGCTAGACCGAAGGAATGATATCAGGCGATGGCGATGTCGCGCTGACCAGCGGGACTGATTGTTTTGCCATTACTGCTGTAGGTCTTGCAGTTCCCCATCGCACCAAGCCCGGTCAGAACCCCGAGTGAGCGTCGTACACGGTCCTGACCCCGGGTAACCAGCAGGCTATTTAGCTGAATCGAATGTTGCAGTTGCACCAGTTCCTGAATCAACTGTTGATAAAGCTCGGATACCTGTCCCTGTTCGTCATCACACCAGTGCACACATTTTTCGAAGCCTTCGCTATTTTCGCTGAATCCATAAGTGGACAATAGCTGATAACGCTGTTGCTCGAGTTGTTCGATATCGTCTAGCACAAATTCGGGTTTGGATAATGACTGCTGCAGCTTTTCCAGCTGGTTGGCAGCAATTGCATTCTTGATTGCGAGCAGGTAATCGTTGGCGCTGGAGATACATGCGTTATGTGCCTCCAGTAACGCTGTCAGCTGCGCGCGACATTCGTTGCTATTCATGGCAGTAACTTCTCTATTTCGCTGTACTTGCGTGCAATCACTTCGGCATCGGGTTGATACTCGCCGTTCCCCAACGCCTGCCTGACTGCTTCTACACGAGCTTCGTTAACCTCGGGAAGATTCTTGATTTGCTCACTGAGTTCTTCAACTAGCCTGGCGCTGCTAAGTTCGACGATACTCGCTTCGTCGCTATTGCTGGCAGCCGGTTTCCCCTGTGCGCCTGGTTGGCTTGTCTTCGCAGTAGAACCGGCCCTGGTATCTGCGGATACCACGGTAGTTCTCGGGCGGTTTTGTGCATTAATCGCGTCAGTCATTACTGGTTTCCTTTGAGATAACCCATATACCTTATCGGCAGCATGGCAAAATAGTTTACAGCTAAAAGCATATAATAATTCATTAGAGGTTTACCCGTACCTGTGCTTCTCCGGAGACAACCCCTTCGACAATTTTAAGCGACTGGGTGTTACGCACCCTGACCACCTCGCCGAGACTGGCTGATTGCAGGGCTTCGCCGGTCGATCTGATTTGCAGCCCGTTATAATCTAGCACCAGTGTGACCCGTTGTCCCGAGCGTACCAGTAAACGGGGACTTAAATTGGACGGGGTTAGCACGGTACCCTGCGCCAGATTCCGTCGCGACTCTAGCTGCTCCAGGTTACTGTCCCTGGAATAATAGCCATTTTTCAGACTGGTGATGTTGTGTTTTTGAAAACGGACCGCAGAGCTGTCAATAAATTGACCCTTTACCAGTGGTTTTGCAGCAACGATGACGTCATCAAAAACATCGATAGTCACGGGCAAATGGATTTTCCACGTTGATTCCTGTGGACAGCGCACCAGAATCGCCGTATTTCCACTAATCATGTTGCGACGTGCAAATTCGATCGAGAGTGGCTCCGCGCAGGCTTTAAGGCGTAACCTGGAATCCAGCTTACCGAGTTGAAAGCGAGGCGGATAAGGGCTTGTGTAAGCATAATTCATGATAAAGGACTCGGCTTGCATGCGAATCGACGCCAGGCTGTAGAACTCCGTTGCCTGCGATGGCAATGAAAGCATCAGCATTAAACAGGCAGTGATTGCGCTACCACGGCTCGAGTTTATTAAGTTCTTCAATATCATTTGCATCCTCTCGTAAAAGAATACTAGCAATTATCAGGCCAACAACCTGGCTGGTCGAAACTTCAAAGCGTATCGATTTCGCAGCAGCTTGATGAAGCAGCTGATGTTCCAGTCAGCGGAGCTATAATCGACCCGCAGGTAGATACCTTACTATATGTCGTGCGCAACCAGCTCCGCGCGGCAGGACAGGCAAGGGTCGGGTCTGTTCGAATATTGATGTTGCCGGATTATCGATTAGCATTTAACAGGCGGCAATAATGCCGCTTTCGCTTGCCGCCTTGCCGCCCTTAGCTGTGGCTTTCAGACTTAAGTCATTGATTTAAAAATATAATAATATGGTGGCACCGACCATGCATTGATTCCCGTATTGCAGATTTACGGTTAATACCATGCCAATCAGTTTCGAAAGAGCCTTTTCAGTACACGATGACGCACTATTGCTACGCGGCAGGCGCTCGTCAATTCTGGCTGCCAATATTGCCAACGCAGACACGCCTAACTACAAGGCCCGTGACATCGACTTTGCCGACATGTTGCGTAATGCAAGCGAGCAACAGCCTGGCAGGATTGTTCTCGCCAGTACCCATCGAAATCACATTGCACCACAAGCCGACCGATTGCAGCCGGCGTTAATGTATCGCAATCCATTACATCCTTCACTGGACGGTAATAGTGTCGATTCACATGTTGAACAGACCAAGTTTTCTGAAAATGCAATGATGTTTCAAACCAGTTTTACCTTTCTCAATAGTAAGGTCCGGGGAATGATGAAAGCCCTCAAAGGAGAATAAGCATGGGATTGTTTGCCAACTTTAATATTTCGGGTAGCGCGATGAGCGCTCAATCCGTCAGGTTGAATACTACCGCCAGTAATCTGGCCAACGTGGAGACCACTGCCGGAAACGAGGCAGATGCCTATCGTTCGCGCCAGCCGGTGTTCCAGGCAATGCTGGGCAATTATTCCAGGCCGGGTGAAGTCGGTGTGCGCATGCTTGATATCGTCGAGAGCGAGGCTGCAGTTGAGCGTCGCTACGAACCGGGACATACGCTGGCCAATGCAGACGGGTACGTGTTTAGCAGTAATGTCAATCCGGTCGAAGAGATGGCCAATATGATCTCGGCCTCGCGCGCCTTCCAGAATAACGTGGAAGTGATGACGACTTCGCGCGATCTGCTGCTACGCGTATTGTCGTTGGGAAGTTAATGGAGACTGATGATGGCTGATATAGACACCAATAATATATATACCCAGCTGGGTTTGAACTCGCCGAGTGATGCGAGGACCAAAGATAACGACGAACTCGGGCAGACCGAGTTCCTGGAGCTGATGACCACACAACTGACCTACCAGGATCCGCTCAAACCGATGGAAAACGGAGATTTTCTCGGGCAGATGGCCCAGTTCGGTACGGTTAGCGGAATCAGCGAGCTAAATAATACTTTCAGTAGTTTGAGTGCATCGTTTCAGTCGAACCAGGCGTTACAGGCATCGACCCTGGTTGGTCGCCGCGTGATGGTGCCTTCGTCAAACGGTTACCTGGCCAGCGGTGAATCGCTGCAGGGTTCGGTGGAACTCGCCCAGTCCGCGAGCAAGGTGACAATTACGATCGAAAATCAGGCCGGCCAGATAGTCAATCGACAGGAACTCGGTGTGCAGCAGGCGGGACTGATTGATTTTGAATGGAATGGTATGGACAACAGCGGCAATCCACTGCCGGCTGGCGAATACCGGATTGCTGCCGAAGTTCGTCGAGGCAACGAGGTTAGCGCAGGACAGATGTATACGGTGGTTGATGTCGAGAGTGTAACGCTCGGCGTCGGTGGTCAGGATCTTACGCTTAGCGTATCTGGCCTCGGCGATATCGACATGGGCCAGGTTCGAAAAATATTGTAACAAAGCAGGAGAAAACAATGTCATTTAACACAGCACTTAGCGGACTACAGGCCGCAACCGTCGATCTTAGCGTTACCAGCAACAACATCGCTAACGTCGCCACCACCGGGTTCAAGAGTTCGCGCACCGAATTCGGCGACCTGTACGAAATATCACCTTTTGGCAATACGCCCTAACCAGGTTGGCAGCGGGGTACAGGTGTTGAGCGTGAGCCAGGAGTTCGACCAGGGCAACCTGAAGTTCACCGATGCCAGCCTCGATATGGCGATCAGCGGGCAGGGTTTTTTTATCACCAACAAAAGCCTGACCGGCAGCGATATTTCTTACACCCGCGCCGGCCAGTTCGGTGTTGACAGTACCGGTACCATTACCAATAGCCAGGGCGAATACCTGCAGGCTTTCCCGGTAGACGCGAATGGAAATGTCACCTCGACCAGCCTCAACACCACGGTGCCGATTCAGTTGCCGGCAACCACTGGTGCTCCGCAGGCGACTACTGAAGTTGAAGTCGGCGTGAATCTGGACGCATCGACAATCGCAGTCGACCCCACCCTGTTCGACCCGACCGCGAGCAACACCTATTCGCATTCGACTTCGACCACGGTGTATGACTCACTCGGTGCTTCGCATGTAATGTCCTACTACTTCATACATGACTTGCCGGGATCGGCGACCAATGTCGCCAATGATCCCAACCAGTGGATCGTCGCGACTTATCTTGATGGCGCCGCAGTCGATATTGCCGGCGGTACCTCGGTCACCCACCCAAACGGCGCTGGGCCGGATACCCAGAATGTTGGAATTCTGAATTTCAATGCCGATGGCAGCTATAACAGCAGTACCCCGGCCGCGCTGCAAAATACAGCAATGGCCGTTGACCAACGGTGCTAATCCACTCACCACGTTGCATGATTTTGCCAATAACAATACAACCCAGTTTTCGGCATCGTTTTCGGTGAGTACGCTTGATCCCGATGGATATGCTACGGGTCGGCTGACCGGGCTCGATATTTCCGAAGATGGGGTGCTGCGTGCGGCTTACAGTAACGGTATCTCGGTGCCGATGGGTCAGGTCGCTATGGCTGATTTCGTCAATCCTCAGGGTTTACGTTCGGTCGGTGGATCCGCGTGGCAGGAAACCATTGATTCGGGCGCGGTGATCACCGGCGCTGCCGGAACCGGGCGTTTCGGTCTGATTCAATCCGGAGCACTGGAAACTTCCAATGTCGATTTAACCCAGCAACTGGTGAACCTGATTACCGCGCAGCGTAACTTCCAGGCGAACGCGCGTTCGATCGAAACATCGAACACGATCACCGATACCGTGATCCAGATTCGATAAGGCTTGAAGGTTTAGCAGCAAATGGATAAGTATCTTTACCTGGCGATGAATGGAGCTGCGCAAGCGATGCTTGCGCAGCAGAACAATGCCAATAATCTCGCCAATATCAGCACCGTTGGCTTCAAGGCAAACCTGGACCACTTCGAGGCGAATGCGGTTTCTGGTCCGGGATATTCGGATCGCGTTTACGTCACTGACGAACCTGCCGGAGCCGATTTTACCCCGGGTGCGATTACTACTACCGGACGCGATCTTGATCTCGCGATTAATGGCGAGGGCTGGTTTGCGGTGCAGGCGGCCGACGGCAGTATCGGCTATACCCGACGTGGCGATTTCAGGATCGATGCCTCCGGATTGCTGCTCAATGGCGCAAATCAGATTGTGCTGGACGATGGTGGTCCGATTACGATCCCGCAATTTGAAAGCCTCGAAATTGGACGCGACGGCAGTATCAGTATTCTTGGCAGCGGCCAGGCCGCCAATACCGTGGTGGGAGTGGCTCGAATTCGCCTGGTTAATCCACCACTGGGTCAGCTGGTTCGCGGCGAGGATGGATTGTTTCGCACTCGAAATGGTGCTGACGTTCCTGCCGATGCGTCGGTTTCGGTAACTTCCGGAGCTCTTGAGTCGAGCAATGTCAACGCGGTGGACGCGATGGTGCGGATGATCGATTATTCACGTTACTATGAGCATCAGGTCAAATTGATGAAACTGGCCAGCGAGAATGATGCTGCCAGTGCTCGCCTGATGCGCATGTCGTCATAGCATGACAAAATAGCCTGGTTCTTATGATCGAGGATCAGACGTGAGCGATACAGATAGCGCATATCAGGATTACCTGGCCCTGCGCGACCAGGCCAACAGCGCCTTACTGGCAACTCTTGGCTGCGATGCAAACCCCGAGGCAAGTTACGCTCCCTGCATCTGGCGCGAAGGGGATTGTTTTGTTTTCCTGAGTGAACTTGCCAGTCACACGCAAAATCTTAAACTTAATCCATCGATTAGCCTGCTGTTGATCGAAGCGGAAACTGCCGCCGCGAACGCGTTTGCGCGCAAGCGAATCAGTCTTTTCGGCAGCGCGGGAATTGTTGCGCGTACCGACGACACCTACAAAACTGTTATCAACGATTTTTATCACCGCTTCGGTGACGTCATGAAACTTATCGAACCGTTAGCGGACTTCCATCTGTTCCGTATTATTGTGCAACGCGGCCGATTTATTCGCGGCTTCGGCCAGGCTTACGAATTGGCCGGCGACAGATTTGAACAACTAATCCATATAGATCCCGCAAAATAGCAGCCTGTTTTATACTGACGATTTATTCGATCAATCTGCTAACTCTGACACGATTGGCCAGGGTCAGCAGCGCATTGCATATGCAATCCCTTGCACTTGTCACGGGTAATTATGGCAAACCTGTATCAGGGGTGTAATCATATGCTGAACCGCCACCGGCGCGATCGATTAAGCCCAGGCGAAGCAGGGTATCGAGGATTTCGACGATATTGTCGCATAGCGATAATTCCTTCAGGGTCGCCGTGTCGTTCTCGCCGTTAACCAGGATTAATACGCGCCGTTGTTTTACCGACAGCGTACTGCTCCTGGTTCCAATTTCAGACAGACCTTGCGAAGTTTTATGAAAGATATCGCTCGCTTTCATGGGAAGACTGCTTTGAAGATAGTTTCATAATACCGATTGGTATAACCATTAAAATACTGATGCACAGAGTTCATTGACGGCGACGATCATTTCTCGATCATCGGTCAGGGCTTGCGACACTGCGCTGGCGCAGGCAGCAACCGGAGTCACTCCACTGACCATAAGCTTGCCGGCATGCACCAGTAAGCGGGTGCTCGCCCCTTCATCAAGTCCTGCGCCTTTGAGATTACGGGTGAGTTGCGCAAAACGAATCAACTGCCTGGCCTGATCGGCGTCGAGTCCCGACTCGGTCTGCACGATTCTCTGCTCGAGCTCGGCTCCGGGATAGTCGAATTCGAGGGATACAAAGCGCTGCCGCGTGCTTTGTTTGATGTCTTTAAGCACGCTCTGGTAGCCGGGGTTGTAAGATATGGTCATGCAGAAAGATTCATGCGCGACGATTAATTCACCCAGTTTCTCAATCGGTAACACTCGACGATCGTCGGCCAGCGGATGAATTACCACGGTGGTGTCGGCGCGGGCTTCAACTATTTCGTCGAGGTAACATATTGCGCCGGCCCGCACCGCCGCGGTCAGGGGGCCATCTATCCAGACCGTCTGGTTGTCGGTTATCAGGTATCGACCGATCAAATCCGAAGCGGTCAAATCGTCATGACAGGAAACTGTGATCAATGGCAGCTGCAGGCGCCAGGCCATGTATTCCATGAAGCGGGTTTTGCCACAGCCGGTTGGGCCACGTAGAGAAATCGCCAGCTGGTTACGATATGCCGCTTCGAAGATCTCGATTTCATTGCCGACAGCTTCGTAATAGGGCTGTTCGGCAATCCGGTATTCTTCTGGCTTAAGGGTCTGTGCTGGCATATCGTGCTACTTACAGGGTTGGGTGAGTATAAATATACTATCCGAGACAATAAAGGTGGCGGTTAATAATTTTCGCTCCTGTATTAGGCAGGAAGCGGGTGTAGGGCTTGTATGCCAGGCAAATGTCGAAACCTGCCCGGGTGAAATTAGTGCAATATTTGGTAGCAACTTCGAAATGCCTGTGGTCTACTACCGCCAGCTTATATCAGTGGCCTAAGGCCGCAGTGCTGAAGAACAGGCACTAGACGGTCAACTTAATCAAGGCTAAGGAACTGGAGGAGAGAGCTGCCAAATAAAAATATAATGGCAGCGAGAACGAGGAAGGCGCCGCTAGGCGCCTTTTTTTTGTTCTGTGCTGAAGGTTTCGCACAGCTGTTAACAATCAGCGCAAAGCGCTCATTTACTCTTCAATAAACCGCGCAGCTTGAGCTGATAATCGTCTGCTCCCCACTTCGCTAGTGACACTCGTGGTTATTCATCAAAGGCAGACTCCACGAATCCGAGGGGAGGCTGGTGCGCTCTAAATGGCGAAGACACGGTGGTGCATGTCCCATGCGCTTTACGGGACGACATAAGTCATGTCGGATTTCGTTGCTATAATTACCTGTTATGAAATTCTACTCCAGGATATGCGCGCTATTCATTTTTCTGGTAGCGCCACTGCAGGCTGATCAGGATGCGATTGTTGTGCGTGAAGCACTGGTATATTCCACTACCAATAGCACCTCTCAAGCAGTGGGGAAAATCGCTGCCGGTACCCGGGTCAGCGTATTTGGGCGCAAAGGTGGCTGGAAAGAAGTTTATTATGAAAAAGAGTCAATCGTCGGCTGGGTACGCAGTTACCAGATACGCGAGGGCAGTCTTACTCCCGCCGTGGAGGGAGAAACCGAATCGGACTCGCGCGGCTTCCTCGCTGGTCTGGCTGCTTTTTCACGCAAGGCCAGCGGTTTCTTCAGGTCCAGTAATTCGGCTACCAGTTCCAGTACCGCGACTATCGGTGTCAGGGGATTGAGCGAGGCGGAGATTAAAGCCGCCCAGCCGGATTATGATGAGTTTGCAAAGATGCAGAAATATGCCAGTAATAATGTGCGACTGGTCGAGTTCGGTCAAAGTGGCCAGCTCAGCGTAAACAATGTAAAGCATCTAGCTGCAAATAAACAACAGGGCAAAAGTATTGGCACTAACGGGGCTAAAGCAAAATGAACGGAAAATACCGTTACTCGTTAATACTGATGATTGGCCTGTGGCTCGGCGGTATGGGATGGGCAACAGCTCTGGATTTCGGTGAACTGGTTGATTTAGGTAACAAATTAAAGAAAATTGTCGGTGAGGTACCTGCACAAGAGGAAATCAAGATTGGAGGCAAACTGATATCGGGTCTGCTTGGCGCGGCACCCCTGGTAAAAGACCAGGCCTTGCAGCAATATGTAAACGATGTCGGTTACTGGGTTGCTGCGCGCTCTTCGCGCAGCGACTTACCCTGGACTTTCGGGGTGATAGATTCCAACGGTATCAACGCTTTTGCTGCGCCCGGTGGATACGTCGTAATAACGCTCGGTCTATACAACCTGCTGGAAAACGAGGCCCAGCTCGCAGGAGTTCTGGCGCACGAGATTTCCCATGTGGTACGTAAGCACCACTTGACAGCCCTGCAAAAATCCATGCAACGTGAATTCTGGACAGACTTGACGATTATCGCAGTGGATGACAAAAAAGATGCCCGCAAGCTGGAAAAACTGGTTAATGCCGGGGTTCAGCTTTATGCTACCGGTCTCGATCGAGACGACGAGCTTGATGCCGATTTGCGCGGTGTGGTGTTGGCGGCACGGGCGGGCTATGATCCATTTGCCCTGCTTGACGTATTGACTACTATAGACAGTATTAACCCGGCAGCCGAAGAATTAAGCGTAATGTTGAACACTCATCCCCCGATCGATGACCGTCTAAACAGACTCGCCGTGCAGATGGATGGTCAGCTGGACAGCTTCGCCGCGGGACGGACCAACCCCGAGCGTTTCCGGCATGTTGCACTAAACCCTTAAGTTGCCACCTCGGCAGTACCGGCGGAGACCCTTTATAGTATGCATGACATAAGCGATGCTGACCGCGCGGTATCCCGCTGGTTAAAATTGTGCCTGGTTTTGGTTTTCTCCATGGTCATTCTCGGTGGCGTGACGCGGCTTACCGGGTCCGGGCTGTCTATGGTGACCTGGCATCCAACCGGGATGTTGCCTCCGCTTGGTAACGCACAATGGCTCGAAGAATTCAATCTTTACCAGCAGTTCCCCGAGTTCCAGAAAATCAATCGCGACATGACCCTCGAGGGTTTCAAGCAGATCTTCTGGTTCGAATACTCCCACCGCATGCTGGGGCGGTTGATAGGCCTGGTATTTCTGTTGCCATTTATCTATTTCTGGCTGCGCAAGATGTTAAAGCCGGGTTTGACGCCAAGGCTTACCGTCATGTTTTTTCTCGGCGGGTTCCAGGGCCTGCTCGGTTGGTACATGGTTAAGAGTGGACTGGTTAGTAATCCTCATGTCAGCCAGTATCGATTAAGCGCACATTTGCTAAGCGCGATTCTGATCTATGGCTTTATTCTGTGGACGATATTCAATCTGGCCACCGCAGATAAATATCGCCGACTTGTTGATTCGAGTGTTGTCGTTTGGCGCAAGGTTTCATTGGGACTGGTCACCCTGTTACTGGTGACGATCGTCTCCGGTGGCTTCGTCGCCGGTCTCAAGGCAGGGATTATTTTTAATACCTTCCCACTGATGGGTGGCAATTTGATACCCGAAGGTATCGGCGCGTTGTCGCCGTGGTACCTGAATCCACTGGAAAATATGGTGACGGTACAATTCAACCACCGTTGGTTGGCTATAGGTACCGGGATACTGTTAATTGTGTGGTATATCCGCGGGCGTTCCCGTTTCGACGAACCTCTGCTGCAACGCAGTTTCAAGCTGGTCGGCATGATGGTGATGGTGCAGTTGCTGCTCGGTATCGCCACGCTGCTAATGCAGGTCCCCGTATTACTGGGAGTATTACATCAGGCGGGCGCCCTGTTATTGTTCAGTGTCCTGCTGTTTAATATTCATGCACTCAGCCGGGTGTAGTTGGCGGGTTGGATGGTTATAATTGGCCAGTTTGAATAAAACGAGACAGACGCCCGATGGCTAGCAGCAGAATTGGACATGGCTATGATGTGCACGCGTTCGCTGACGGCGATGGCTTTGTGCTGGGGGGAGTGCATATCAGCTGTGCCAAAGCGATTGTTGCCCACTCTGATGGCGACGTACTTATCCACGCGCTTTGCGATGCCTTGCTTGGCGCACTGGGGCGTGGCGATATCGGTCAGTTGTTTGCCGATGACGACGTGCAGAATAAAAACCGGGATAGCCGAGAGTTTCTGCGCGAAATCAAACAGTTAGTCGATGCCGATGGTTACCAGTTGGGTAACGCAGATCTGACTATTATTGCGCAGACGCCAAAAATGGCGACTCATATCGAGGCGATGAAGCATAACCTGGCACAGGATCTGGGCTGCCGGACTGCCAGTATCAATGTCAAGGCAACCACCACCGAGGGACTCGGGTTCATTGGGCGCGAACAGGGCATCGCAGTAGCGGCCGTGGTTTTACTGGAGCAAGCTTAAGATGACGCTGGGGCCGGTTATGCTCGACATCAAGGCTTGCACACTAGACGATGATGATCGCAGACGACTCATGCATCCCCAGGTCGGGGGTGTCATTTTATTCAGTCGCAACTACCAGGATGGCGCACAGCTCGCCAGCCTGTGCAGCGAAATCCACGCGCTTAGAGACCCGCGCCTGGTGGTCGCGGTCGACCAGGAAGGTGGACGGGTGCAGCGGTTTCGCGAGGGTTTCCAGGCGTTACCGGCAATGGGCCACCTGGGGGATTTCTATGACCAGGATCCGGCCCAGGCACTACAAAACGCCGAAACCTTCGCCTGGGTAATGGCCGCGGAACTGCTCCACTACGGGGTCGACCTGAGCTTTGCGCCGGTACTCGATATCGGTAACCCGGTAAGCAGTGTAATTGGTGATCGTGCCTTCCATCGAGATCCCGAAAAGGTTGCTCATCTGGCTAATGCCTGGGTGCGCGGGATGCGCAGTGCGGGTATGGAAGCCGTCGGCAAGCACTTTCCGGGCCATGGTTCGGTTGAGGGAGATTCACATCATGTCATGCCCTTCGATCGACGCAGTTTTGCCGCAATCGAAGCGCTGGACCTGGTGCCATTTCGGCGGGTTATTGCGACCCATCTGGCGGGCATCATGATGGCGCATGTGATTTATGATCACGTTGATGACAATGCTGCGGGTTATTCGAGGTACTGGATCGAGACAGTGTTGCGTAAGCAGCTGGAATTCGATGGTATAGTTTTTAGCGACGACCTGAGTATGAGTGGTGCCGAATCGGTAGGTGCTTACCCTGAACGTGCCAGGCACGCGCTCGCGGCGGGTTGTGATATCTTGCTGGTTTGTAATAATCCCGAGGGCGCCGACGAGGTGCTGGAGTCATTGCAGGGATACTCTAATCCGACTTCACAGTTGCGCATGATACGTTTGCATGGGCAGGCTACGAATACGGACTTGTTTACAACCCGGGTTTGGCGAAATGCCTGCACGCAATTAGATGCGTTCAATCAGCGCCTGGGGCTGGCAGAAAGTGGGGACTTATTCGAATAATGTTTGATTTGCAAAACTGGCTGCCCGGTTTAAACCCTGAACTGGTGTGGATAATAAAGGTGTTCGTTACTGTCCTGGTCACCGCCCTGGTTAGTTTTATCGGTAAGCGCGTACTACTGAAAATGGCGCTTAAAGTGGGGGATACCCGTACTCGCTGGGACGATGTGGTGCTGAATGCCATGGCGCGCCCGATTACATGGGTAATCTGGCTGGTGGGTCTCGATATTGCGGCTGATGTTATCTATGCCGAGACACAGAGCGCCATATTCACCTATTCGAATTCAGTGCGCGACGTGGGCATACTGCTTTGCCTCACCTGGTTCATACTCGGTATTATCCGTGGCGCGGAAGAGGAATTTACCCAGCGATCGGACCCGGTAGACAAGACCACTGCGCAGGCGATCGGCAAGTTGCTGCGCCTGGCGGTCATCATTACCGCGGCGCTGGTCATACTGCAGACCCTGGGCTATAGCGTTTCCGGGGTGCTGGCGATGGGAGGTGTCGGTGGTATCGCGGTTGGTTTTGCGGCCAAGGACTTGCTGGCCAATTTCTTTGGTGGATTGATTATTTACCTGGACCGGCCGTTTGCGGTTGGCGACTGGATCCGCTCTCCTGATCGCGCTATCGAGGGAACCGTGGAACATATCGGTTGGCGTATGACGATGATCCGTAATTTCCAGTCGCAACCCATGTATGTACCCAACTCGGTGTTCACCAACGTTATCGTTGAAAATCCGTCGCGCATGTCAAATCGGCGTATCTATGAAACCATCGGTTTGCGATACTCGGATCTGACCAGCATGGATCAGGTAGTTGCCGATGTCGTGGCGATGTTGAAAAATCACCCGGAGATCGAGCCCGAGAAGACGATGATTGTTAATTTCAATGAATTTTCCGATTCCTCGGTAGACTTCTTCGTCTATTGCTTTACGAAAACTACCCAGTGGGTAAAATTCCACGAGGTTAAACAGGACGTGATGCTGCGTATCGCCGAGATTATTACTGCAAACAACGCCGAGATAGCATTTCCAACATCGACCATTCATATTCCCGAACCAATCGCGGTAGATAATTCGTAACATGGACGCAGACAGAGCCCAGCAAGTGCATCAAGGCGCCGAACTATTGTTCGATGATAAGACGGTTGAACAGTCGATTGTTGAGCTGGCGCGGAAAGTCGAACGCGACTGCGAGCAGGATTTCCCGCTGGTATTATGCGTCATGAACGGAGGACTCTACCTGACCGGTCAACTGCTGCGTCACTGGAACTTCCCGTTGACCCTCGATTATGTGCATGCTACCCGGTATCGGCTGGCGACTCTCGGCAAGGACGTGTTGTGGAAGGCATACCCGCAAAACGAAATAAAAGACCGTAATGTGATAATTGTCGATGATATTTTTGATCAGGGTTACACGCTGGAAGAAGTCAAATCCTACTGTCAAAAACACGGGGCGAAAAAATGCACCAGTGTTTTCCTGATTCGTAAAACCCACCAACGTAAAAAAGCGGATATCAAGCCGGATTTTGTCGGCATCGAATGTGAAGATTGCTACGTATATGGTGTTGGCATGGATTTGAACGGACACTTTCGCAATTTGCCCGGTATCTACGCTTTACCCGAAAAGGTCGTCTAGTGCTCGCTATCATCGGGGGAAGTGGTCTCTATTCACTGGGTGAGGATTTTGAGCTCGAGGAACAGATCCCGCGCAATACGCCTTGCGGCGATACTTCAGCTGATATTTTACTGGGACGCTGGCAGGATATCCCGCTGGCGTTTCTACCTCGCCACGGCCCCGGCCATCGAGTACCGCCGCACCGGGTGAATTATCGCGCCAATATCTGGGCGTTGAAACAGCTCGGCGTAGCGCAAATTATTGCGCTAAATGCCGTGGGTGGAATCACTGCTGATAGCCCGCCGTTGACGCTGGTACTGCCGGACCAGATTATCGATTACAGTTCAGGACGGGAGCATACTTTCTTCGATGGTGACGATGGCCAGGTTTTACATGTGGATTTCAGCTGGCCCTATAGCGCCCAATTGCGCGGTATTTTGCTCGAGGCTGGCTTGCAGCAGGGACAGCCCCTGCTTGCATCAGCAACTTATGGCAGCACCAACGGTCCCCGCCTCGAAACTGCAGCCGAGATAACTCGGATGCTACGGGATGGCTGTAACGTGGTAGGCATGACCGGGATGCCCGAGGCCGTGCTGGCACGGGAACTGGAAATAGAGTATGCATGCCTGGCATTGGTGGTTAACTGGGCTGCGGGTGTCGAAGAAAAAACCATCAGCATGCAGGAAATCCTGGCTAATGTGGAGCAGGGCATGCACCAGGTGAAAGCATTATTGCTAGCTGCGGCCAGGTTGATCCAGCAATGAACTACTGTAGCCAGTGCGGACAACCGGTCAGTCTGAAAATTCCTGTAGATGACAACCGTGAACGCTTTGTTTGCGATCACTGTGGTTATGTGCACTATCAAAATCCGAACAACGTCTGTGGCGCCCTGTTGACGCGTGGTGACAAGATCCTGCTGTGCAAGCGTGCCATCGAACCGCGCTATGGACTGTGGACTTTACCGGCGGGGTTCATGGAGAACAATGAAACCGTGGCCGAGGCTGCGGCGCGCGAAGCGATGGAAGAGGCCAATGCGCAGGCCGGTCCGCTGACCCTGTTCGGGATATTCAGCATGCCTTACATATCACAGGTTTACCTGATGTTTCATGGTGAACTTGTCAGCGAGGAAATTTCGGCGGGCGTTGAAAGTCTCGATGTCGGCATGTTTACGCAGGATCAGATACCCTGGGAGGAACTCGCTTTCCCGGTAGTGAGCCACAGCCTGAAACTGTTTTATGAGCATGGTACCGACAGGGTGCATCACGCCTGGTTTAGTCGTGGCCCCGACCGCAGCGTAACATTACATTCCATTGACTAGCTGGTGGGACGAACAGTCGATCGAGCTTTTTCTGCCAGTTCTCAAAGCTGCTCTATGTCAGTCCTTTAGGTTGTTGCGGCTAGGCTAGCGAAATATCGGTGAACTCGGAAACCATCGACTGGTTACGACCATTGTTTTTGGCTTCGTAGAGGGCGATATCGGCTCGTTTGATCAAATCGCTGATGCTTTCCCCCTTCACGATGGCGGCACATCCGAGGCTGGTTGTTATCTGTTCGACCTTTTCAAAATCGGTGTTTGCAACAAGCTTGCGTATGGTTTCTGCAATTGGCAGTAAGTCGGTTTCCTCTATCGTAGTGCAGCATATCAGGAATTCTTCACCACCCCAGCGCGCCACAAAATCGCTGGTACGAATTGCGCTGGCGATAATCAGCGCGAGTTTTTTCAGCACCGTATCCCCGGTATCGTGACCAAAGCTGTCATTAACATTTTTGAAATGATCGATATCCAGCATGATGATGCCGAAGCGCTGATCGTGTCGTTCGAATCGAGCGTATTCCTGGCGCAGAATCTGATTCATATGGGTGCGGTTCGACAGGCCGGTTAAATTGTCGGTCAATGCCATGCGGGCCAATTCGTTATTGTCTTCGAGCAGCTCCTTCTGGGTATCGAGTAACGACTCGGTACGCTCGTGAATCTTCTGCTCCAGGTAGTTATTCATTTCCTGCAACTGGCCCGATAATTTACGCCCATACCAGATCGCAATGAAGGTTACCGTTACGCTGACGATAACCGCAATGATCGAAAATATGGCAATCTGGGTGCGGCTCTTCTCGGCATCACCGCTGGCCATGAGCAATGCCTTTTGCACATCCATACGTTGCGCCTGGGTGAGCTCTGCCAGGTGAGACAGTAACGGTGCTGTTTTAGGCAGCACTTCCAGCAGCAGTACCTTACTGGCTTCGTCACGACTGCCATTGAGAAACAGCACCGACACCTGGCGATTTAAATCGCTGATATCGCGGTCGAGACGATCGATCGCCGCCATGATTTCACGCTCGCGTGGCGCCAGCATAGGCACTAGCCGGTCGTGGGTTTCGATGTAGGCGCCGCTTAAGCGGTTGAAATTTGGCCAGGAATCGTCTTTGCTGAAATTCTCATCATGCAGCAGCATGGATTGCATAAAGCGAGTGCGATTATGAATAATGGTCGATAGTTCATTAATCAGATTTATTTTTTCGATTTGATGGGCAACCCGGAGGTTGACCTCGCGATTGCTGCCACTGGTCGAGTGAAACGCGATGAAGGCCAGAGCTATCATCATCAGGATGACGATGCTAAATCCGTAGATAAGAAAACGAGTCGGGTGGTGCATTACCGAGTTACTTCCTTAGAACCTGGCGTCCCTTTTCCTGAGTTTTCGGACGGACATTAGACTAATTATAGGATACTTGCGCAAATTTTTTGCTGAACCTGATCGATATTGCGATATATGACGCCATGGATGTCGCTGTCGAGGGTGGTCAGGGTCCTGTTCTCGGCAATGATCAGCTTATCGAGCGTATGGATGCTGGCAGGATCCACGACGGGATCGTGATCTCCCTGGTAAAGGTGGACTTCTGCGTTGATTGTGATTCGATCTTCGGTTAAGTGGTCGATAAGTTGCTGTAATTGGTATAGTGCCCGGACAGGTATATGCTGGTAATTGATTTCCGGATTTTCGGGCTCGTTGGGGGTGAAGGGCATTAATCCTTCAGAACTCACCCAACTGACCAGCCGGTTGGCGTGGTGTACCAGCGGTACGAAAACCATATTCCTGTTTTTGAAATGCACCGGCGCGTTGACACTGGTCACCGACCTGATTTTCTTAGCGGGATAATTCGCCGCGTGGTTTAACGCGAGTAAACCTCCGGTCGAAAAACCAACCACATGTATCGACTGGCTGAATGCCCTGAGAATGTCATAGCCTCTTGCCACCGATCCAGCCCAATCATGCCAGTTGCGACTGCGCAAATCCCAGGGTGAGGTGCCGTGGCCCTTGAGTCGAACTCCAAGCACATGATGACCGGCCGCATGCAAACGCTCACCAAGACTTTTCATCTCCGCAGGGCTGGCCAGGAATCCATGAATCAGCAAAACCGCCGATGCAGGTTCCCGGGTTGATTTCAGGAAAAACCAGTTAGCATCGGCGGTTTGCGTTTGCTGTGAATTAATCTCGTCATAACGATCGCGTTGGAACTGTTTACGATCCCATTCAAAAGCGAGCATCTGATCATTGAAACGATAATCGGCGAAGGCACGGCTATCGATCTTATCGACGCGCCGCATCGCCCTGTCGATGCTACGGGTCACATGAGATAACGGATTGATTTCATTCGCGTATACGCTGATCAGATTTTCGGTGCGTACTTCGTCGACCGCGAAATCCTCGGTCAGTTTTTGATCAAGCACATACTCGCCTTGCGCAACATGTACCAATTTCATATTACGCGCAGTCTTGAGAAACTGTTCCAGTCGGCTACTCCCGGTACTGACAATCGCCCCGTACTCCTCCGGGTTGCACAAACTGCGATGCAAATCTGACTCCGATTCCTGTAATTCCTTAATACTGAGATAAAGCATTTTGTGGAAGCGAGCACAGTTGATTTGTCGCAACCCCTGCTTATACAGCTTGAGTATTATCTGCGAGGCAATATGACTGAGATTGATAGTGACTGCCTCGTACATCGAGCGCATGTAGTCGTCGCGCACCTTACTGGATTTGGCTCTCATGGCGATCGCATGAATGCGCCCGCCCCAGTGACCGGAGCTGGGTTTGAGCGTGAATAACTCGTCCAGCGATTCAAAGCGATGCACGACATTGGGAAGCATTCTTCTTTCCCACCACTTCCAGTAGTCGCCGGCGACTATTGGTCGTGAAAAGCGGATATCCATATCGGTATGCTTGAACAGCAGGTTACCCTCGATGATCAACTCTTCGGTAAAACGCTTGTTTATACCCTTGTTAAACAGGCGCGCGACCTGGTGCAATATATTGTCACTGACCCGGATCGGGTAGAAAGTAATGTGACTGGGTACGATGACCGTGGGTTTGACCGCTTTCATCATCAATTGCTCGATATCATCGAAACCCAGTTGTTCAGCCCAACGTTCGACCCGATGGTATTTGCCAGCTGCGTAATCGTGCAGCAGTGCGATTTTAAACGCATCCAGTGCCAGCGCGATGACCGCCGCTCCGCGGTGGTGTTTGCGTCTTTCGTTAGCGGTCCGAGAGAAAATACTGTACTGCCCCTTTTTATCAACCACGCGCTTGTCCTTGACCATGCCACCTTCGGGAAAAACCACCAGCTTGCGGTCATGTAGAATCTCACGCGCTAAAAACGGAAACAGATTGGGTAGATCATTCGGCACTACTCCGATGGAATAGAGGAACTGGCTAAATCGCTCGTCGCCTTCAAAAAATTCAGCCGAAGCCACCGAGCGGCAGTAGGCGCCGGTTGCCTCCTTTATCAAAACTTGCGGGATGAAGGTTTCGAAGCGCGCGAAATGATTGAATAGAAATATATCGCCCTGGTGCACCGGATCGTTTTCACCACTACCTTCCTGGTGCAACTTGATATTGAGTTTGAGCAGTTTTTTGGTGGTGCCAAAAGCCCTGACACAAAAATCATAGACCCTGGTGTTGATTTGCGGATTACCCGGATTGGCGGACATCTGTCAGCTACCTTTTCTACCAGTATTTGCTGCGATTGCAGGAATCATATAGTTGAGGCTCAAAATATTGTTTAGAAGTTCCGCTTGCGGCCGATAAAACGGACGTAATAACTGTTGCTTATACCAATGCGCAAGCGTACTTGTTTATCTCTGCTTTTAATAGCGGCTCTGACCCATGTTCAGGCTATGGCGGCGGAACCCAGATATGATTTCCGTGTCGTGATCGATGTTTCGGGTAGTATGAAGCAAACCGATCCACAGAATTTGCGCGTACCGGCGTTGAAATTGATCAATGGCCTGATACCAACCGGGTCGCGTGCAGGTGTCTGGACCTTCGGGCGCTATGTCGATATGGCGGTGAAATGGGGCAAGGTAGACGACGCCTGGCGCAAGCAGGCAGATCTGGGCGCCGACAAAATCCATTCCAATGCCCTGTTAACCAATATTGAAAGCGCGTTGGCGCGGGCCTCGGTTGGCTGGGATAAAGCGGATGCAAAAACCAGGCGTATTCTGCTGTTACTAACCGATGGCAAGGTGGATATTTCCAGTGATCCGGCGAAGAATTCGAAATCTCGCGCCAGCGTTTTAAACCAGGGCCTGGCGAAATACAAATCGTCAGGCGCGCAAATTCACACCATTGCGCTGTCACGTGGCACCGACGAGGTTTTGCTAAAACAACTTGCCCTTGAAACGGGAGGATCTTTCGCGGTCGCGCAAAGTGCCGACGAGCTGCAAAAAGTTTTTTTCAAGATGTTTGAACGCGCCAGTGACCTGGACACGGTCGCATTAAAGGGCAAGGAATTTTCGATAGATGCCAGCGTCAAGGAAATGACCCTGTTGATTTTCCGCAGCCCGGGCAGTCAGCCTACCATTCTGATTCCTCCCGACAGCCCCGCAATCAGCCTGCAAAAAACACGCGGTGCTCGCTGGCGCAGCGGCCAGGGTTACGATTTGATTACGGTTAAAAAGCCCGCCATGGGTACCTGGCGAATCGATGCCGTGCTGGATCCCGACAATCGTCTGATGGTGGTTACCGATTTAAAATTACAGGTCAGTGGTATACCGGCCTATAGCACGCCGCGTGAAGCATTCAAAATAGCCGCCGAACTGTTTAACCGGGACAGGAAAATCAGCAAGAACAGCTTTTTACGCTTTGTCGATTTTGGCTTTACCCATATTGATGTCGATGGTAATGAAACCCGGCACGCGCTGACACATACCAGCGAGCGCAAGGACAAGGGGCAATATCTCTATCAGTTGGAGCAGAAATTAGCCGAGGGCATGCATAGTTTTGTGGTTGCGGCTGATAGCACAACCTTCAACCGCAGCAAGCGTTTCGATATGCGGGTGCAGTGGCCGGTGGAGGTAAAAATCGAGCCACAGCAGGCAGCTGGTGTTTACGAGCTGAAGTTGCGTGCGCGCGAAGAATACCTGAAACCCGATGGCCTGGTGGCCGACGTTGATATTGAGGCTCCAGACGGATCCCGCGACAGCCTTGCCCTCGAAGCCTCATCCGGATGGCTGCGAACCCTGGTTGAAACCAGCCAGGATGGACTCTACCAGGCACATATAAAAATCTCGGCGCAATCTAATGCGACCGAGATAGTAGATATAGATCTTGGCAAATTCTCCATGCTTGGTGTTTATCGTCCAGCTCCAGGCGTCGAGCAGGGATCGACTATGACCCCGGATAAGGAAGTTTTCGAACCGGATCCGACTGCCAATAAAATCAACTGGAAACTGGTTGGAGTAATAATAGTGGTGGTTAACCTGACGCTTTTGTTATTGCTGGTATCAGGATGGTGGTTCCTGAAACGGAAGCGGGAAACCGCGGAGCTGGATGTCGACGACGAGGAATTCAATGCTTGAAGTCAATGCAATTTATTTTATCTTGCTGGCCGAGGGCTTTGTGCTGCTGTTGATTCTACTATTGGTCGGGGCTTTGATAACATTAATCAGTAAGCGGCGTAAGAGCAGGTGTATAGCAGATCTGCATGCGCGGCTTAAGCAGCGGTCGCTGCCGCGAGGCGAGCAAACCAGATCATTTCTGCAGACGACCTATCATCTTGAAGGTGAGGATCTCAGCGCCGCTCTGGCAGACATCGATCGCCATGAAACTGAATTCTTCGAGCATTTAGTAGCTAGCCTGTATCGGGGTGGTCGCGCGCAACTCAACAGCATGGATACTGTCCTGGAAAATTTAATCGACTCCTATAAATGTTTGCGGCCTCGAAGCGAACCTGTCTCACAGGAAGAACTGGAAGCAGTGCAGGAAACCGTTTCTCTGCGGGTCGAAAATGAAACCTTGCGTAGTGAATTATCGGTCGCTAGAAACAAGCTGAGCGATACGATTTCCGAATTTGGCGATATGTTCGGTGGCGGCAAGGACCACCAGCTTAGCTTGCACGAAGTAGTCGAAAGGATAGATGCCATGAAAGCCGACAACGATCCCGGTGAGCCGCTTAAGGCTCAGAAATAGTCAGGCTCGTTACCCGCACGCCACTTGATATTGCAACCCACACTGGGGATCTGGTCGGCGGAAATATCGCTGCCACTGAGTAATGCGTCAACCGCGCTGCGCATATCACTACCACTTACCGCAACATTGTTGCCAGGTCTCGAAGCATCGTATTGTCCTCGATAGACGAGCAGATGCGAGCTGTCGAACAAAAAGAAATCCGGGGTGCAGGCCGCCCGGTAAGCGCTCGCAACCTGTTGCGATTCGTCATAAAGATAGGGGAATTCAAAACCCTGTTGTTGCGCCAGTTCGATCATCTTCGCGGGACTGTCAGCCGGGTATCCGGCAACGTCGTTTGAATTGATCATGACTACCGCGAGCCCACCATGCTGTGCCTGGTTGGCGAACTCGGTAAAAGACTCAATGATATGCAGCACGTAAGGGCAGTGATTACAGGAAAAAACAACCAGCAAAGGCTTGCCGCTAAAGTCGGCGCGGCTCACCTGGTTACCACTGGCGGGCTCTACCAACGAAAATTCGGGGGCCGGTGTGCCAATACTCAACATGGTCGATGGGGTTTGTGCCATTTGGATGCTCGTTAAAATTAGTAAGCGCAGGATTATACTACCAATGCACCGTCACGGTTAAGCTAGCGAGCTCACTAAATTAAGTATGTGGTGATGAGTTCGGGAAGCTTACGCCAGAATTTTTTGAATGTTGGTGCCTGATAAGAGATTAAGGTCACAAATGCTTGAAATTGCGTGAGAATTCGCCTGCATTCCTGCCTATACTAAGCGCTGTGAATGCCTACCCATCATTGCCTTGACAGCAAAAATAAAACAACTGACGGAGACTCGATCGACCGAGCAGGCGTTGCGTGATGAAATCGAAGTTTTGCGCGCGCAACTGGCCGATGCGCAAGCGCTAATTGATTTCCGCGAATATCGTCGTCAGGAACTTTCCAAAATGCTCAAACTGGGCATCTGGGAATGGGATGAATTAACGGATAAGCCGCTTGCCTATTCTGCTGAGCTGGCTGATGTTTTCGGGATTGATCCTGCCGAGCTCGATCGTTTGTTCGAAAATCGCGCGGAGTTTGATCGCATCGTTCATCCGGATGATCTGCAACACTACCGGTCGCACCTGGATACCAAGGCCATCCTGCGACCAGGCGTCTGCCATGTATTCGATTTCCGAGTGATCGTGGGCAAAAACGAAGTACGTTATCTGCGTGAATTCGAGCAAGGTGTGTTTGACGATAACGGCAAGCTGGTGTCGAGTTTCGGCATGATACAGGATGTCACCGAAGCCAGGATCGCAATCGATGCATTAAAGGAGAGCGAGGAAAGATATCACTCGCTGTTTTCACAATTGCCGCTCGGCGTGCAGGAGGAAGACTACTCCCCTATCAAGAAGGTTGTCGACAAGCTCCAGTTTGAAGGAATCGAAAACCTGGAAGAATATTTTCTGAACAATCCGAAAATACTGCGCGAAATGGTTGGCGCTACTCGTGTCACCAACGTCAACGAGACTTTACTGCGCATACACGAAGCGGCGTCAAAAGAAGAATTTATCGAGGGAGAAGCTGACCTTGATAGCTGGTGGGACGCGCAGTGGGTGGCTTACTATGCCGCGGAAATTGCCGCATTGGCGAGCGGCAATAATTTTCACGATGCGGTACGCGTTGATTCGCGTATGGACGATTCCCTGTTTCAAACCCGCTCAATCGTAAGCCTGGTTCGTGGCTACGAAGATACCTGGGAACGGGTTATCACGATCCATGAGGATATCAGCGAGCGTAAAAATGCCGAGGCAGCCCTGATCGAAGCCAAGAACCAGGCGGAACAGGCCAATGCGGCCAAATCCGAGTTTCTCTCCAGCATGAGTCACGAACTGCGTACGCCATTGAATGCCATCCTCGGGTTTTCTCAATTGTTCACCTATGACCGCAGTCTGGATGAGCAGCATCTCGCCAACGCCAACGAAATTAACCGCGCCGGCAAACATCTTATGTCGTTGATCGACCAGATTCTTGATCTTTCCCGTATCGAGGTCGGCGAGGCCGACGTATTGCTGGAACCGGTCTCGTTGCTACAGGTTCTGAGTGATTGCGTTCACTGGGTGGAGCCACTCTTACAGGGTCGCAACATCAGCCTGGACTTCGACGCGTCAAAGTTCGAAAACTTGAACGTGGTGGCGGATTCGATCCGACTCAAGCAGGTTTTCCTGAACCTGCTAACCAACGCGATCAAGTATAACCGCCTGAACGGTAACGTCAGTGTCGTATCCGCACCAGGTGGTGATGGCAGGTTGCGCGTCGGCATCCGTGATACGGGTAACGGAATCTCGGCTGAAAAACGTAAGGAACTATTCCAGCCTTTCAATCGACTTGGCGCCGAGTTCAGCGGTATCGAGGGTTCCGGGATCGGGCTGGTAATTACCCGCCAGTTGGTCGATTTGATGCAAGGCGAGCTGGAGATCGATAGCGTCGTGGACGAGGGTAGTACCTTCTGGGTAACCCTGGAACTGGCGCCTTCAACGGAGTCCCTCATTGAAATGTCTCCCACAGATTCGACAATCGTCGATGTAACCCGAAATAATGGCGCCGCTGCACGCATACTGGTTGTTGAAGATAATCTTGTTAACCAGCAGTTGATGGCGGCACAGTTGAATATTCTGGGTTACACGGCTGACTATGTGGAGAATGGCCTGCAGGCGCTGGAGCAATGGGGAGATGGCGACTACAACCTGCTACTGACTGATATTCGCATGCCTGAAATGAACGGTTATGAACTGGTGCGGCAAATCAGGCAGCAGGAAAACGAGCACGAACCACCTGTGCCGGTGATCGCTATTACGGCTAACGCGTTGGAAGCCGATATCGAGAAATGTTTCGCGGTTGGCATGAATGACGTCATTGCGAAACCGGTAGACCTTGATGACTTAAGCCAGGCACTCGAGAAATGGGCGCCGGACAGCCTGGCTGACGATTCCGACTGGACGAACCCGGATGCGATAGACCTGCTGGTACAGGATACCGTCGATTTAAATGTGCTAACGCAATCGACCGGAGATAAACCCGAACTGCATCGAGATTTATTGAACTCCTATCGAGAAGCGCTGGGAAGTGAGCTGGATAATATTCAACAGGCATTCGCATGGAAAAACAACGAGCAGCTTGCTGAATATACCCACAAGCTGAAATCTTCGTCGCGTAGTATGGGCGCGATGGGCATGTCCCAGATATGCCAGCAACTCGAAGCGGCTGCTAATGCGGCGGACTGGAATGACATCGAGAGGCAAATGCCGCAACTGCAGCAAACGGCCAGCCAGGTAGCAGAGTACATCGAAACATTTTTCGGCGATGCGCTAGCTACCCACGAAGCTTCGGTAGCCGAAGCGGAATTCAATCTCGAGTTACCCGATGAAGACGATGATGTTACCCAGTTTAGTATCAAGCTGTTACTGGTAGACGATGATTACATCATGCACCGGGTGATGACCGTGATGTTGAACGATCTCGGCATATCCGGAGTCTTAAACGCGATGTCGGGCCCGACCGCACTCGAAATATTACAGGACAATAGTGGCACGATCGATGTTGTGATCTGTGACTTGAATATGCCCGAGATGGACGGGGTCGAGTTCATTCGCCATCTGGCAAAAATGAAATTCTCGGGTTCGCTTATTCTAACCAGTGGTGAAGATTTACGGATCCTGAAAACAGTCGAGAAACTATCTATCGAGCATGATTTACATGTACTCGGGGTGTTGGAGAAACCGGCGACGCCGACCAAGCTCAGCGAACTGCTCGACTCACTGGATCAGATTCGCCAGGAAGGCACGATGATGCTGGTCGATGCGTTTAGCCTCGCGGAGCTGAAAAATGCAATCGATAGCGACGAGCTGGATACTTACTTTCAGCCCAAGGTCGAAATCAAGTCCGGGCAAGTTGTAGGGGTAGAGGCGCTGGTGCGCTGGAATCATCCGCTTAAAGGCCTGATCAAACCCGATGCTTTTATCGGCATGGCGGAAGAGAATGGATTAATCGGGGATCTGACCGATATCGTCTGTACAAAGGCGATGGCATATGCGCTGAAATTAAAAGCGCTAGACTACGACCTCAATATCGCGATAAACCTTTCGGTCGATTCGTTGACCAACCTGGAGTGGCCTGATCGAATTTCAAAGTTGATGGAACAGTCAGGTCTCGAACCTTCCAGTATTTCCTTCGAAATTACGGAGAGCCGCTTGATGGAGCACCTTTCGGTCGCGCTCGATATTCTCAGCCGTTTGTCGCTGAAACGTTTTAATCTTTCGATTGATGATTTTGGTACCGGTTATTCTTCGATGGAGCAGTTACAGCGTATCCCGTTTACTGAATTCAAGATCGATCGTGCTTTCGTGCATGGTGCTGCCCGGGAGGCATCGGCGCGGGCAATCCTCGAGTCCAGTGTTTTGCTGGCGAAAAAGCTTGATATGAAAGTGGTTGCCGAGGGTGTCGAAGACGAACAGGACTGGAACCTGGTTGCCGAAGTAGGCTGTGATCAGGTACAGGGATACTACGTGTCGAGGCCCTTACCCTTCAACCACCTGATCAAATGGCTCGACGATCGCAAAGCAGCAAAATAACACCCGAAATAACCTTGAAATCATTGCAGTAATTCCCACATAGGTAACTGCGTACGCCAGGTCTCGATGAGAGTGGCGACGTTTTTATCAATTGCTTCATTTGGAGAATTTGTGATGACTACTATCGATTTATCCCCCCTCTACCGCAACAGCATCGGTTTCGACCGTATGGGTACATTACTCGACAATGCCCTGCGCAGCCAAAAAGTCGCGGCGGGTTTTCCGCCCTACGATATCGAGGCTACCGGTGACGATCGTTACGCGATAACGCTGGCCGTAGCCGGTTTTGAGAACAACGAACTCGACATCCAGGTTGAAAAAGGCGTGTTATGCGTACGCGGCAAGAAAGCTGACGACGGTGACGAGAAGTCCTATCTGTACCGTGGTATTGCCAATCGCAGCTTCGAGCGCAAGTTCAACCTTGCTGATTTTATCGAGGTAAGCGGTGCTGATCTGAAGAACGGACTGCTGACCATCAACCTGGTCAAGGAAGTTCCCGAAGCGATGAAACCCCGGTCGATTGCGATCGGCACAGCGGGTGCCACGCTCGAACATCAGGACAAGGCAGAAAAAGCAGCCTAGTGTAATCAGCCGTCGTAGCCGGGGTTTCGGCTGCGACGGCATTTTTTAATCGGGGTCAGATCCCATTTTTCCCTAATATTAGAAAAAAATGGGATCTGACCCCGATTAAAAATGATATAGATTTGGTAGCGGGAGGGGGACTTGAACCCCCACTCTGTTGCCAGAACTGGATTTTGAATCCAGCGTGTCTACCAATTCCACCATCCCGCCAAGGAGGGCGCATTCTAATTCAAAATATATCCAAGTGGTAGCCTTAGCGGTATGATACGCCGTTTTTCAGCCTGCCCCGACCATGCAACTCAGTGATTTCGATTATGACCTGCCCGAGCAGCTAATCGCGCAAGCGCCGTTGGCCGAGCGCGGTGCTTCGCGCCTGCTGCTGGTCGATCCGCTACAGAATCATTTTTCCGATCAGCGATTTACCGATCTGATCGATTATATCGATGCCGGTGACCTGGTAGTGTTCAACGATACCCAGGTCATTCCTGCCCGCCTGTTTGGGCAAAAACAAAGTGGTGGCAAGGTCGAAGTCATGGTCGAGCGCGTACTTGACGATACAACCCTGCTGGCACATGTGCGAGCCAGTAAGGCACCACGACCGGGTACGAATCTGGTCCTGGAAAATGAAATCGAGTGTAGCGTGCTGGCGCGCCAGCAGGATCTGTTCGTGTTGCACCAAAGCAGTGGGCCGTGGCTGGAGTTGCTGGAGCAATTTGGCCACATACCTCTGCCACCTTATATACAGCGTGCCGCCGAAGTCGCTGATCGTGACCGTTACCAGACCGTGTTTGCGAGTAAACCAGGTGCCGTGGCGGCGCCTACGGCAGGCCTGCATTTTGACGCGGCTAAAATCGAGTCGCTGCGCGCCAAGGGTGTGAACATCGCCCATATCACCTTGCATGTAGGCGCCGGTACCTTTCAGCCGATACGTGGTGAAAATATTGACAGTCATGTAATGCACGCCGAACTTGTCGATGTTCCGGAATCGGTTTGTACAGCCATTAACCGGACTCATGCCCAGGGCAAACGCGTTATTGCGATCGGCACCACCGTGGTGCGCAGTCTCGAATCGGCTGTCATCAACGGCAAACTGCGACCATATCAGGGGGAGTCGAGCCTGTTTATCAAGCCTGGATATGCTTTTAAAGTAATCGATGCGTTGCTGACCAATTTCCATTTGCCGCGATCGACATTATTGTTAATGATCAGCGCGTTGGCCGGTACCGGATTGATCCGCCGGGCCTACGCCCACGCGGTGTCGCAAAAGTACCGTTTCTTCAGTTATGGCGACGCGATGTTTA
>CAWCBX010000155.1:0-6078 GCA_963793595.1 uncultured Gammaproteobacteria bacterium
CGATCTATCGCTGCCTGATCAAGTCCCACAACCTGAGCGACCAGGAGTTCCGCCCGAGAAGCGTGCTCGAGCGGATCGGGGCGGCGAAGAGCGCACTGCTCACCACCCGGGCCTATCTCGACGGCGCGACGTCGCGATACGAGGAGCTGGTCGGGGAATTGTACACGGCGTACGAACGGGAACTCCTGCGCCAGGGCGCGCTCGACTTCGACGACATTCTCCTGACGCGCGCTCGAGGTCTTCGACGAGCAGCTCTCGGCGTCCGCGACTCGGACGTCGGTTTCGCTACGTGCTCGTGGACGAGTACCAGGACACGAACCGCGTCCAGTATCTGCTGACTCGCCAGCTCGCGAGCGGCACACGGAAACCTCACCGTCGTCGGCGATCCCCGACCAGTCGATCTACGGCTGGCGGGGCGCGGACATCCGGAACATCCTCGACTTCGAGACGGACTTCGGACGCGCCGAGGTGGTCCGGCTCGAGCAGAACTATCGCTCCACCAAGCGCATCCTCGAGGCGGCGCAACGCGGTCATCGCGAACAACAACGGCGCGCAAGGAAAAGTCGCTGTGGACGGAGAACGACGAGGGCGATCAGCTGCGGGTCACGCTCGCGCCGGATGAGGAGCGACCTCCCGCGCGGTTTCACCCATGGGCCAGATCGCCGCCCTGATTACCAGTTTTGAGCAGACCAAAACAGCGTTCCGCTCACTCGACGAATTGATGCAGAAGGAGATCGAAAGGCCGGAAGGAAAATCTTATGTTCGCCGCCCCGGATTCGAAGGAGCAATTCAGTTCAGAGACCTGGACTTCAGTTATCCCGAAGCACCCAAAAAGTCGCTCTCCGGTATTAACATAAAAATCAAACCTGGCGAACACGTCGGCATAATCGGCAAGGTGGGTTCGGGTAAAACCACCCTGATGAAACTAATCATCGGACTCTACCAGGGCAGCGCAGGCTCTATTGCAATCGACGACATTGATATCAACCAGATAGACCCCGCCGATCTGCGCAAAAACATAGGCTACCTGTCGCAGGACATCGAATTATTACGCGGTACTATTCGTGAAAATATTGCCTATAAAGATTTACATGTTAATGACGAAAGGCTAATCCTGGCTGCCGCTGTGAGTGGTGTAGATCTCTTTGTTAATCAACTACCCCAGGGATTCGACACCCAGGTAGGCGAAGACGGCGGGTTTTTATCGGGTGGCCAAAAACAGGCGATTGCCCTGGGTCGTGCAGTATTGTTGAACGAACCAATTCTGATTCTCGATGAGCCAACCAACAGTTTCGACAACACGACTGAATCAATCGTGAAGAAACGCCTTCATGAATACACCCGTGACCGAACCCTGCTGCTGGTCACGCACAAGGCACCAATGCTCGACCTGGTGGAACGGTTGATCGTGATGGATGAGGGACGAATCGTAATGGATGGTCCCAAGGAGGAAGTATTGAATGCCCTGAAAGGTACTCAGAATGCATAACGACGATCCCACTGATTTTGAAGATTCGACCCAGATTGGGATCCATGGCAAGCAGGATATGGTGTATATGCGCAGCCTTTCTGCGGCCGCGGTACATCGCACGCCGCGTTATCTGATTGCAGTGGTGATGATTTTTGCCCTGTTCTTAATCGCCGCTATCCTATGGATGAACTGGGCTAAAATCGATGTCGTTATTCGTGGCGCGGGCAAAGTCTCGCCAGCCAGCCAGGTGCAGAATATTCAAAGCCTGGAAGGCGGTATCATTTCTGAAATTCTGGTCGTTGAAGGCCAACGTGTAAAGATCGGTCAATCGCTGATCAAGATCAGCGACATTGCCTTTTCAAGTTCATTCGAGGAAAACCGGCTGCTCTATCTTGAACTATTAGCTCGATCCAGTCGCCTGCAGGCAGAGGCCTTCGGTCTTGCCTTCAAACCCGAACCTGAAGTCAGCGAAGATGCACCGCATCTGGTGAAGTCGGAAAGAAGCCTGTTCGATTCAAACCAGGCACAACTCAAGGAAACCTTGAGTGGACTCGAAGAAAAAATCAGTCAGCAAAAGAGCGCGTTGCTTGAAGCGCAATCGAAACAGCGCCAGTTAAAAAGATCACTCGACCTCGTGAAAAAGGAAATAAAAATCAAGCAGCCGTTAAAAGAACGTGGAATCATCAGCGAAGTCGAATTTTTACAGTTGCAGCAACGCGAGGCTGAATTTGAAGGTGAAATCGAAGCGGCCAGGTTATCGGTGCCGCGCATCCAGTCCACCATCGAAGAGGCCCGCTTTAACAAGCAAAAAGAAAGACTCAATTTCCAGAACAATGCCAAGAAAGAATTAAACGAAGTCAACGCGGAGATCAGTCGTATCAAGGAAACGCAAACCGCTTTACAGGACAGGGTTAAGCGCACTACCTTGCGCTCTCCGGTAAACGGTATTGTGCAACGCCTTTATATCAATACGATTGGCGGTGTTATAAGCCCGGGGAACAATATTCTCGACATTGTTCCTCAAGAAGACTCGCTATTGGTCGAATTAAAGATAAAACCGGCAGATATCGCTTACGTGAGTGTCGGGCAATTTGCCCGGCTGAAATTTTCAGCATACGATTTTGCGATTCACGGTAGTTTGCAGGGAATAGTTACTTTTATCAGTGCAGATACCATCACCACCGAAGAAGGTGAAAGCTTTTTCCTGGTCAGGGTTAAACCAACCAAACCATTCCTGGGGGTTAAAAGTGGCGAACTACCAATCAAAATCGGCATGACCGCTGAAGCGGACATCATAACCGACAAGAAGACGATTTTATCGTATCTGACGGAACCTGTTCACCGTGGCATAGATAAAGCGCTAAGAGAGCGTTAATGAAACTAATCGTTTATTCAGCATCGCGTTCATTCGAGCAATTTCTGAACGACCATTTGGAAACCGCATTTGAGTTCTACCCTCAATTGCGGGCACCATCTGACGATCCCGCACAACTTCATATGTTGCATATATCGAGCATGGAACTCGACTGTTATGAATGGCTGCTAAAATATGTTTCCGGGAAACCGACCCAGGTTGGCGTCTGTTCCGATATACCTAACATCCGCGAAATGCTCGAATGTGTGCGCCTGGGTGCCAAGGCATATTGCAACAGCCACATGGCCACTCTGCATTATCACCAGATGTTAGAACTGCTAGCGAACGGCCAAAGCTGGTTTCCACCACAAATGCTGAATGAAACCTTTAGACTGGCTCAGCAGGCTGTCAAACCAGCCCTGGATCAGCAACAGCTGGAAATTTTAACCGCCAGGGAAAAAGACATCGCCCAGGCGGTGGCCGAGGGCAAATCCAATCGACAAATAGCCGATTTGTATGAAATTTCCGAGCCCACGGTAAAGACCCATCTATCCAATATCTTCAAGAAACTCGAGCTCAAAGATCGCGTCGGCCTGGTGCTGTACCTCAAGCAGGCTTAGCCTTTGGGCCGCTGTGCAGTTCTGGCTGTGTGACCCACCTCTCAATCTGCCAATTTAATATGGCCTGTCTACGACTTTCGTATGACACGAACTCGCAAATTCCCACCTATATTTACTGTTCAATTTAATTTTCTGCAGAAATATGGCTACTAAAAGTATCGGTTATGTTGTCGATTTAATCGGCGACGCACAAGTTCGCGGCGTAGATGGTGTCATTCGGGTTCTCAGCATTGGCGATAAGATCAATGATGGCGATATCCTCAGCACGGGTCTTAATGCCCAGATTGTGCTTGAGTTTTACAACGGACAAAGATTTCAGGTCGGTGAAAACACCGAAATGCTGCTGGATGAGTCAGTTTATGCCAGTCTGAACAGCTACCCTGACGATCGCGTCGACCAACTTGCCGAACTGCAGAGCCTGATAGTCGAAGGTATCGATCTCGCCGAACTGGAAGCAACCGCAGCCGGTGCCGCCGCTGGCGATGCCGACGGACTACACCAGGCATCGGTCTATTCCAGAGATGGTAATGAAGGCATTGTCGAAACCCGGGTCACTCCTTTCGATATTGGCGCATCAGCTCCAGACAACCAGACAATTCTCGATGATCCCGGCGTTTTTAATCCTGAAGACTCTGCATCTACTACTACTGCCGTTCCTCCAGCCACCACTACTAACAATGACCGTCCGGTTGCCATGGATGACGCGATCATCGCGGTCGAAGATACCCAGTTTATTTCGCTCATCGAACTCGATGCCAATGACATCGATCTTGATGGCGACACGCTCTCGGTTGTAGCCGGTACCTTTGCGACTACCCAGGGTGGATCAATTACGATTGCGGCCGATGGCAGCTACACCTACACCCCTGCCCTTAACTTCAATGGCAACGATAGCGTCGACTACACCATCAGCGACGGTAGCATGACCGACATTGGTACGTTGAACATCACGGTGAATGCGGTGAATGACGCACCGATTGCCGTGGATGATGCGATCACCGCGATCGAAGATACCCTGTTTACCTCAACGATCGACCTCGACTTCAATGACACCGATCTCGATGGTGACGCCCTGACTGTCGTCGCGGGCACGTTTGCCACCACCCAGGGCGGTTCGATTACGATTGCGGCCGATGGCAGCTACACCTATACCCCGGCCGTTGAACTTCAATGGCAGCGACAGTGTCGACTACACTGTCACCGACGGCAGTCTCACCGATGTCGGCACCCTAAGCATTAACGTTAGTGCACTTAATAACGCACCGGATGCCATAGATGACGCAGGTGCCCTGGACGGTGCAGAAGACAGCACCACAGGCAGCCTGAATGCGACGATGCTGTCGAACGACAGTGATCTGGATGGCGATACGCTCAGTATCATCGAGATTAATGGCACCGCCTTAACCGGTGGTACACAGAGTATCGCCGTGACCAACGGCACAGTGAACATCGATGCCGGTGGCAACATCACTTTCACCGCAAATCCCAACTACAACGGCCCGGTAAGCTTTAACTACACCATCAGTGACGGCACATTAACCGACACGGCCACTATCAATGGCGTGATTAGTGCAGTCAATGATGCCCCGGTGGCCATCGACGATACGATTACGGCGACCGAAGACACTCCGTTTACGTCAACGATCGATCTCGATGCCAACGATACCGATCTTGATGGCGATGCCCTTTCAGTAGTAGCCGGTACCTTTGCCACGGCCCAGGGTGGTTGGATCACCATTGCCACCGACGGCAGTTACACCTATACCCCGGCAGCCAACTTCAATGGCAGGGATAGCGTCGATTACACCGTCACCGACGGTAGCCTGACCGATGTCGGCACACTGAACATTACCGTGAATGCGGTGAACGATGCGCCGGTCGCCGTCGACGATGCGATTACGGCCACCGAAGATACGCCTTTCACTTCCGTGATCGACCTCGATGCCAACGACACCGGATCTCGATGGCGATGCCCTTCAGGTTGTCGCCGGTACCTTTGCCACCGCCCAGGGCGGTTCGATCACCATTGCCACCGACGGCAGTTACACCTATACGCCGGCCGCTAACTTCAATGGTAGCGACAGCGTCGACTACACCGTTACCGATGGTAGCCTCACCGACGTTGGTACATTGAACATCACGGTCAATGCGGTGAACGATGCGCCAGTCGCCGTCGACGATGCGATTACCGCCACCGAAGATACGCCTTTCACTTCTGTAATCGACCTCGATGCGAATGACACTGATCGTCGATGGCGATGCGCTCACCGTTGTCGCGGGTACTTTCGCCACCGCCCAGGGTGGTTCGATTACGATTGCCGCTGACGGCAGTTACACCTATACGCCGGCCGCCAACTTCAACGGTAGCGACAGCGTCGATTACACGGTTACCGATGGTAGCCTCACCGATATTGGAACGCTCAACATCACGGTCAATGCCGTGAACGACGCGCCAGTTGCGGTCGACGATGCCATTACCGCCACCGAAGATACGCCGTTTACCTCAGTCATCGACCTCGATGCGAATGATACTGATCTCGATGGTGACGCCTTAAGCGTTATCGCGGGTACCTTTGCAACCGCCCAGGGCGGTTCGATCACCATTGCCACCGATGGTAGTTACACCTATACGC
>CAWCBX010000156.1:0-6039 GCA_963793595.1 uncultured Gammaproteobacteria bacterium
CCGGCCGGGCAATATCTTAAATCCAAGAAAGTCGATCCTCAGGATTTCAACTCATATGGTTCAAGACGCGGAAATCATGAGGTGATGATGCGGGGAACTTTCGGTAACATCCGGATCAAGAACCGCTTGGTTGCCCCCAAGGAGGGGTCCTTTACCAAGGTCTTTCCCACGGAGAAGAGATGTTTATCTATGAGGCGGCTATGAAATATCGAAAGGACGGCACCCCGCTGGTCGTTCTGGGGGGCAAGGAATACGGCTCCGGTTCTTCAAGAGACTGGGCGGCAAAAGGGACCATCCTCCTTGGGGGGCGGGCGGTCATCACCGAATCGTTTGAACGGATTCACCGCAGCAACCTGGTCGGAATGGGTGTCCTGCCCCTTATGCTCAAGGCGGGAGACAATTGGGAATCTTTGGGGATCGACGGTTCGGAAACATTCTTCATCGGTGCGCTTGACCGCCCAAGGTGCGGTCGATGATCGTCACCTCGAGTCCGGAGATCAGGGCCGACAGGAACACGAGCACGGTGACGCCGATGGCCGCGGCGGCGACCACGAGTGCGGTCTGAAAGCGTCCCTCGCGCAAGAAGCGGATCGCGACGAACACGTCGAAGGGTAAGCTCATCTCAGTCCTGAGCCCTGACCCGCTGCCCGTCGCTGAGGGACAGCGAAGGGTCCGTCACGACCCGCTCCTCCACCTGCACACCGGACAGAAGCTCCACGCGAGTGTCCGAGCGCAGGCCGAGCCGTACCCTGCGCGTGACGATTCGGTCGCCGTCGACCGCCAGCACGTAAGGGTGAGGACCCGTGGCGTCGTGAACGGCGTCCGTGGGCACCGAGAGCGCTCCCCGCTTTTGCCCGAGGGCGATGTCTACCGAGACCGTCATCTCGGGACGCAGGTATGCGGGGGCATCCTGAACGGTCAGGCGCACCTCGATCGTGCCGCGGTCTGGGTCGACCGCCGCCGCGATGTACGACACTTTGGCTTCGAAGTTCTGATCGGCGAATGCGTCAGCGGAAACCCGGGCCTTCAGGCCGAGCGCGAGGCTCCCGAGGCTGCGCTCGTCGGGGTATAGCTCGATCTCGCGCGCTGCGTCGGGCAGCAGCACCATCAAGACCTTGCCCGCCTGAATCACATCGCCGACCTCGGCCTCGCACGAGATCACCGTGGCGCAGACCATCGCCGAAACCCTGTCCGGCATGATCTTCGCCTGGCTCGTCAACCCGCAGGCTAAAGCGATCTTCGGCACGCGTCCGCTGGTTACCGATTTACGCACCGGCGCGATGAGTGGTGGCAGCGGTGAAGCCGCGATCACGATGGCGGCGAGCGCGCAAATGGCCAGTTACTATGATCTGCCCAACTCGACCATTGCCGGCGCCACCGACAGCAAGATTGCCGACGCACAAAGCGGTTATGAGAAATGTCTGACTGTCGCGCTCGCGGCCCAGGCTGGCTCCAACCTGATTACCCAGGCCGGCGGCATGCAGGCGAGTTTGATGGGCTGCGCGCTCGAAAGTTACGTCATCGATAACGATATGTTGGGGAGCATCATGAAATCCCTGAGCGCAATCGAGGTCAGCGAAGAAACCCTCGCCTTGCATACGATCGATGAGGTAGTGCATGGTGACGGTCATTTCCTCGGCCAGCCGGAAACGCTGCAACGCATGCAGACCGATTTTGTTTACCCCGAGATTGGCGATCGTCGAACTATTGCCGAGTGGGAGGACGATGGTTCGAAAGATATCCGGGAAGTCGCACGCGCACGTACCCGGCAGATTCTAAAGCAACATTACCCGAAGCATATTTCTGCCGAGCTGGAGCAGAAGTTGCGCGACAAGTTTGATATACGTTTGCCGGTGGAGGCGATGCAACAGCTATGAAGATAGCAATATTTGGTGTGGGTGCGATGGGTTCGGTCTATGCCGGGTTGATGGCTGAAGCCGGGCATGAAATCTGGGCGGTTGATATCTGGCAGGAACATGTTGATGCCATTAACCAGTCCGGTCTGCGCGTCGAGGGCGCCAGTGGCGATCGCGTGGTGCAGGGCATCAAGGCAACCACCAATGCGCAAGACGTTGGCGACTGTGATCTTTACGTGCTTGCCACCAAGGCCTCGGGCGTCGGCCCCGCGGCGGAAATGATTGCACCACTAATGGGGCCAGAGTCGATGGTGATTACGATCCAGAACGGACTCGGTGCCGGTGAGCGTATCGCACAATACATGACTACCGACCGGGTGCTGCTCGGCGTCGCCGACGGTTTCGGTGCGTCGATGAAAGGTCCCGGACACGTGCATCACAACGCGATGAACCTGATCCGTGTCGGTGAAATGAACGGTGGAATGAGCGAACGCCTGGTGCGTATTACCGCGGTCTGGCAGGAAGCCGGCTTTAACGCAAAGGCGTTCGAGGATATCGACCAGCTGATCTGGGGCAAGTATATCTGCAACGTTGCCTTCAGCGGTCCCTGCACCGTGTTCGACTACACGCTCGGCGAACTGATGGCCGATCCGACCGCCTGGGCCATCGCACAGGGTTGTGCACTCGAAGTGCAGGCACTCGGGCAGGAGAAGAATATCGAGTTCACCTTCGCATGACCCCATCGAATACATCACCGCGTTTGGCCACAAGATGCCGGATGCGCGGCCGTCGATGCTGCTCGATCATCATGCAAAACGTCCATCTGAAATCGATGCGATCAACGGCATGGCAGTCGAACTTGGCAAACAGCTCAACATACCGACACCTTACAACGAGGTTCTGACCGCCGTGATTCGCCAGCGCGAAGCCAACTTCGGCTAATTAAATTTGATATTGACTGTTAGACTGCTGTCAAGTTTGACGATAGGGTTTGAGCCAGTCAAGTGATGCCGACGTGGTCACGGTCGGAAAGTATTCCGCCCCGACATAACCCTGGTAACCGAGTGAATCGATAAGCCTGAAGACATTTTCGAAGTCGATGCAACCAGGACCCGGTTCAGTGCGACCAGGCAGATCCGAGAACTGGATGTGCCCGACCTGGTCGATAACGCGGGGCAGGCTGGATAATAGATCGGACCCCATCATCTGCATGTGATAGAGATCGTATTGCATGCGCAGATCGATATCCGGCATGGCGTCGATCAGATCGAGCGTCTGCCGCTCGGTGCTCAGAAAAAAATCGGGTTGGTCGATGGTGTTAACCGGTTCGGTCAGCAATTGTATTCCCAGTTCCCGGGTGAGGGTGCAGGCCTTGCGCAGACTGGATTCGAACACGGCCTGGCATTGTGCAGGGTCATGTCGAGGATCGGGTCTTCCGGAAAGCAGGTTCATCGCCGCCGGGCGCAGCACTTCGGCAAATTTACGGGCCTCGGACAGAGCCTGCTCGAATTCCGCCTCGCGCCCCGGAACGGCGGCGAGACCCTCGCCCCCGGCCAGCAGATCGCCAACCGGGAAATTCATCAATACGAGCGGTAGCTTCTGCCTTTCGAGTTCGGCACGCAGAACCTCGGGATCCTGGTCGTAGGGGAACTGGATTTCGATAGCGTCGAAGCCGGCAGACGACGCCAGGCCGATGCGCTCAATAAGTGAAACCTCGCGGAATAGCGTGGATATGTTAGCGGAAAAACGTGGCATAGGCCGTCGTTACCGGGATATTTACTCCCACCTGCTTCGGTTGTCCACTAGACCATGGGAAGCCCACTAATTATCAACCGAATCCCGGATGAAGCTTCGCAGGTGCTGAAACACTAATCCGTGCAGGTGATGGACAGCGTGCTCAGAATAATAACTGCGTGCCGGGTCGACAAAAAAACGCCCCCGGTTATAAGACATCGAGTGCAGACCTTGCTGCACGTTTTCGACCAGGGTAACGTCCTCTGGTCCAAGTACGTCGCTGAAGTAGCGGAGAATTTCGCGACTTACTTCGTCGAGCTCACCCCCTGGTGTATAAACAGAAAAAACCTGGTGGGTAGATTCGGTGGCGGTTGCACCGAAAACGAAACTGGCGATAGCGCGGCTGCCGGGAAACAGAACAAATGCGACATCGGGCCAGATGTAAAAGGTCGCAAATTCACGTTCAAATTCTGACAGGTCTGCGGGCAGTTTATAGGCGCTATTTTGTGCCTGACAGGTACCTCCCTGCCAGGACCATAAACCGGTTGCTTCAACCGAGTAGGTCTCCATGTCAACCAGATCGACGAACGCCTTGTGTGCGGGCTGGCAATGGTAGCATTCGAGCAGGTTGTCGCCGACGTTTTTCCAGTTGGCCGCGATATCGAAGATGATTGTCTCGGCAAGGTGATAGTTCTCCAGGTCGGGCAGATGCTGCAGCAGGCGGTCGACACCAGGCGCAATTTGCGGCAGCAGGTCATCGCAATTGAGATCGGGATTGACGAATATAAACCCCATGATGGTTTCTACCTTCAGGGCTTCGAGATGTATTTCGGATTTGTCGAATCCACGGATGGATTCACAATGAGGCGCTGCCTGTAACTGCCCGGCACTGTCATAGGACCAGGCGTGGTACGGACAGGTAATCAGCCTGGATTTGAGTGAGCCACGAGTTTCGGTTAATAAAAGATGGGCGCGGTGTCTGCAGGCGTTATGAAATGCGTTGATCGAGCCATCCCGGCATCGCAATACAAAAATCGGTTGGTCGACAATGGAATCGGTAAGATAGTCACCGCTGCTGGGGATGTCATTGACATGCCCGACGCAACGCCAGTTTTGGCTGAAGATGTGGCGCTTTTCCAGTTCGAACCAGTCACGATCATAATAGGTGTATGCAGGTAAAGTCGATGCGGTTTCAGGGTTTTCGTCAAAGTCAAAGTAGGGAGTGTTGATGTCTTTTGGCGATGGCATGATAACCCCTGTCTTGCGAATGACGTTTATCGGCGGTATTAATGGGCGAACACTGATGCTATCAATCACAACCAAATGGTTCAACCTTCCATTATTGATGTAGAGAGGTTCGTAAACCGGGGACAGTTTACTTGATTCCAAACGCTTCAGAATTTGATCTGAAATTAGTCGGAATCAGGTAAACTACCCTCTCTAGTGAGGTCTGCCCAGTTAGATGCTCAGCCCCGAAATTAAATTGTAGAATCTTTGCCAGTGACCACGAAATCGATTCGAACCAATCGAGCCGGTCTCGGCATCTCGATTACCGTCATCGGTGGCCTGTGCTTCGCGATTCAGGATGCCGGTATCAAATGGTTGACCGCCGAGATCGCCGTATTGCAGGTTTTATTTTTACGCAGCCTGTTTGCGCTGGTTTTTCTGAGCCTGAGTACTGCTGTTTCCGGTGAGCGTATTTCGCTGAGAGTGGATCGGCCCTGGCTGCTGGCAACCCGCACTGCTATCAACATCCTGTGCTGGGTTTTATTTTTTTATGGCTTGAAATACCTGCCGCTGGCCACGGCGGTCGCCCTGTTTTTCTCTTTCCCCCTGTTTCTGGCAATTGTATCCGTACCATTGCTCGGTGAGACAGTCGGGATACGCAGGATTATGGCCATCATCGCCGGATTTATCGGGGTGTTATTGATTACCAACCCTGCTGCAGGTTTTTCCATACCTGCTTTACTGATGCTGGGTGCCGCGCTTGGCTGGGCTATAGCAGCGAGTTTGACGCGGATCCTGGGAGAGAAGGAGAATACCAGTACTATGCTGTTCTACACGCTGGTCGGTTTCGTAGTAATTCTGCTGGTTCCACAATACTGGATATGGACTGCGATCAAGCTGGATGATTACCTGTTAATTACCGGCGTTGCCTTCTTCGGGGTTATCGCGCAGTTTTCGGTCACCAAGGCATACACGATTGCGTCGCCGTCTCTGATTGCGCCCTTCGAGTACACGGCACTGATCTGGTCGGCCGCGCTCGGCTACCTGGTGTGGAATGATATTCCGGATGCCTATGCGATCGCAGGTGCCGTTCTGATTATCGGCAGTGGCGTCTATATCATCCATCGGGAGACACTCAAACGGGCGCCTGATTAACCGGCCTGGCCTGGTACGCGACAGGTTCTGCGGGCTCGGAAGTAAGTAAACTGTCCCCGCAATACCG
>CAWCBX010000157.1:0-45749 GCA_963793595.1 uncultured Gammaproteobacteria bacterium
CAGCAGGGCAGCGACGACTTTTCCCTGAAGATCGGTCTGGTCATAGCCGGTGATAAAACTCTGAACGGACTGCAGAAATTATTCAGCGCGAAATGGATCCGCAAACTGTTTGACCTCGCACCGGAAGGCACCGGCGTAGATAAGATTTACTTTTTAAATGCCGTCCAGCACAAGGGCTTGCTCGGCCAGCAGCGTCAGCACCCCTTGTCCGACCTGATTTACGAAAACAACGTGTGGCTGCTGGATAAGACGGGAGATTTTACTTTAAACTACAAGCTCGCAGATCCGCAAAAGGTTATTGCGGTCTGGCTGTCAATCGATGGCGATGATACTCGATCCAGCTATACGACGACGATCAAAAGCCTGCTGCTAGAGAGTTAGTTCAAAGCAAGCCGGTTCACCCTGGCCAATCAATTCGGCTGCCAAGCCACCATTAAACCGGCCAAATTCACTTTGGCCGCTGGTTTGCAATTGGACTTTAGCAAACCGCACCACTACCCTGTACGCTGACTCCACGCACAAGGACTGCTGATATGCATTCGCCATGCATGAAATAGCCCTGGATCTCCTCATTCTGCTCAGCGGTGTCTGGCTGGTCGCGGTAACGCTGCGGCCGCTGGGCCTGCCGACAATCATGGGCGAGTTAATTGTCGGTGTGGTACTCGGCCCGGCCGTACTCGGCTGGATTCAACCCGGTGAACTGATCCAGCTGCTCGCCGAAATCGGCATTTTCTTCCTCATGTTCCATGCCGGCGTCGAGACCCAGCCGCTCGAGTTTTTCCAGGCCCTGAAACGCTCCATGGGAGTTGCCGTGGTGGGCGCCATCGTACCCTTCACGGTCAGTTTCGGCGTGGCCCTGATGTTTGGACTGAGCATGGTCGGCGCCACCTTTGTCGGCCTGACCATGACTGCGACCGCGGTCGTCATAACGCTTAAAAGCCTCAAGGACCTGGGGCTCGAAAATACACGGGTGGCGAGGGTCATCATCGCCAGTTGCGTCATCGATGATTTACTGACCCTGATATTTTTCGGCCTCGTAATCGGTGTTCTTTCGGGCGGCGAATTCGAACCGATGATTCTCCTCATCACCCTGGGCAAGGTACTGGGTTTTGTCGCCGTCGCGATCGTGCTCGGGAAATACGTTTATCCCCGCCTGACGCCTGCCGTTTCGTTCCGAGGGCGGCAAAGGCTTCACCTTCGTGCTGGTCATGGCGCTCGCGCTGGGATTATTCGCCGAAGCGATCGGCCTGCATATCATCCTCGGCGCTTACCTTGCAGGCCTGTTTTTCGAAGAAAAGGTTGCCCATCCGAACCTGGTCAGAATCGTCAAGGACCGCGCCTACGGCATCGCCTATTCGTTTCTCGGGCCGATCTTTTTCATTTCGCTGGGCTTTTCGATCACGTTCGACATCAGCCTGTCGACGGTTGGTTTTATCCTGGTGTTAACAGCCGTCGTCATCGTCGGCCAGATCTTGAGCGCCGGCAGCATGGCATTGCGCATGGGAATGCCAAAACGCGAGGCGCTCACGGTCGGCGTCGGCATGTGCGGCCGCGCCGAGATGGCCTTTATCCTGGCGTCGCTGGCGCTAGCCCAGGGCGCGATCGACAAGTCGGTATTCTCGGCGCTGATCTTCACCGCCTTTGTACTCAACCTGTTCACACCATTGGCACTTAAAGGCTGCGCGATATTACTCGAAGGTAAAGCCGTGCCGCAGAAAGACGCCCTCAGTGGCCTGGTGCAGATCGATACTTTCGGGGCGCCACTGATAGATGAACGTTATGACGGCAAATTGCGACACGAATTACCGGGGGTCGAAGATACCGTTGTTATCTATGGTTACGGCGCGGAAGTCGCCTCGCTGATGGAAGAACTCGATGGTCGTGGAATAGCAACCCTGGTCATCGAAGAAGACGAAGCCCTGGCGCGTCGTTTACATGCTCGCGGTGTATCCGTGGTACAGGCTTCGATCGCCGAGGGAGATCTCGACCTGCGGCCGCTGGTCAAAGCCCGTGCGCTGGTTGCCAACGGTGACGACGAATACAATGCTACGCTGGCATTGAGTGCACGCGAACTCGGCTTCGATGGCCCGATCGTCGCGCTGATCGACAACCCCAATCGCCGCGCGCCTTTACAGCTTGCCGGCGCGACCGCCGCTTTTACACCGACACATGTGCTGGCGGCTGCGGTTGCGGTGCGCGCCAGTGCACAAATAGGTCCCCGGATTACCGGGGTGCAACCACTCGGGAATTTACTGGAAGTGGTCGAAGTGCGCATTCACGATGCAAGTCCGCTGGCGCAGAAAACCCTGGCAGAGTCAGGCATTCATACCCAGACCGGGGTCCATATCGTGGGCCAGTGGGCACAGGGTATGTTGACTTCGGCGCCAGCGTCGGACGAGCCCCTGCAACCGGGCACAATACTGATCGGGGCTGGCAGTCCTGACAGTATCAAGCGCCTCAGTGAAATAGCCCGACCGATCAAGAAAGAAGGCAGGATTGTAGTGGCAGGCTACGGTGATGTCGGCAGCAAACTCGTAGAGATGCTCACCGATGCCGGCGAGGATGTTTGCGTTATCGATAGCCGGGAAATACCAAACGTCGATGTGGTGGGTGACGTGCTCGATTCGAGTGTGCTGGAGCGGGCCGGGCTGACTGATGCGCGCGTTGTTATTCTGGCCGGCGAAAACGATAGCGCTACCTTGCTCGCCGCGACGGTAGTGCGCGATTTCGCACCTGATATACCGATTATTGCCTGCGCCGCGCTGGAAGAAAACGTCAACCGTCTACAGCAGGGCGGCGCTGATTTCGCCCTGTCGATAAGTCAGGTAGCGGGACAGCTGCTGGCGCATCACATACTCGGCAAAATGGTGTCGCAACAGGCACACATCAAGCTGGTCAAACACCCAGCGGCGCAACTGGCCGGTCATCACCCGTTCGAGTCCAGTATCGATGAATCCAGGCAATGCCGAATCGTGGCCGTCGAGCGGAACGGGGAAATCATCATGGATATACCACCGACATTCGTGCTTTCCGCAAATGACGATATTTATGTATGTGGCACCGTCGATGCGCTTAACCGTTTCTACGATTCGTTCCAGCAGGGCGAATCACACATGGTACCAGCAGCTATATAACTTCCCGCCCGATCCAGTCGCGATACCTGTTAACCGGAAGATTCCTGGTTGGTCAAAAATCGAAACTTGCCCGCTGCATGCCATTACCGTGAACATTTATTGCTGCAAAAAACACCATCAAACTGGTGTCGAATTGATTCATTTCCATTGACCGGATCAGGTAAGATGCATAAATTCGCGATTCGCGATAATTACCTGGCAGGTGACTATGACAGCTAAATCCGAATCCCGGGTTACGACCAGCCATTGGGGAGCTTTCCGGGTACTGACACGTAACAACCGCATCGTCGGCACCGAGGATTTTGCGGCCGATCCGAATCCTTCCCGGATTGCGGACATATTGCCCGCGGCCGTCCATCACAAATCCCGGGTAACGCGCCCATCGATCCGTCGTGGCTGGCTCGAGGGTGGCGACCGCGCGCGTGATTTACGCGGTCGCGACGAGTTCGTCGAACTGCCCTGGGATGAGGCGCTCGATATTACCGCCGCCGAACTGCAGCGGGTTATCGCCGAACACGGCAACGAATCGATCTTTGGCGGTTCATATGGCTGGGCCAGCGCCGGTCGATTTCATCATGCCCTCGGCCAGGTGCATCGATTTCTGAATGTCACCGGCGGTTACGTCTCCTCCTTGGCGAGCTACAGCACCGCTGCCGCCCAGGCGATTATTCCACATGTGTTTGGCATACATTTCCTGAAGTTCTCGTGGGCTTTTCAAAATGCCTGGCCCACGATCGCCGATAACACCCGAACCCTGGTTATGTTCGGCGGCATCAACCCGAAGAACTCACAGGTCAGCATGGGTGGGGTAACGCATCACGAAACCGATGGCTGGTTCAGGGAATTCGACAAACGCGGCATTCGCCGCATCAACATCAGCCCGCAAATCACCGACACCCCGCCGGGAGCCGAGTGGCTGGCAGTCACCCCCGGCACCGATACTGCGATGATGCTGGGAATCGCGCATGTGCTGGAAGCCGACGGCCTGGTCGATCGAGACTTCATAGACCGCTGTACGACGGGCTACGATCGATTTCGAAGCTATCTGCTCGGTGAATCCGACGGGGTCGCCAAAACCCCCGCATGGGCTGCAGAGATTTGCGGCATCGATGCCGCATCGATGCGGGAACTGGCGCAAACCATGGCGACTACACGAACCCTGATTACCGTCGCCTGGTCATTACAGCGCGCGCAAAATGGTGAACAGCCATTCTGGATGGCTGCGACATTGGCGGCAATGCTCGGCCAGATCGGTCTGCCGGGCGGTGGCATCGGTTATGGTTACGGTGCGATAGGCGGCGTCGGCGTTGCGGTTAAACGCATTGGAGGCCTGACCTTGCCGCAAGGTGAGAATCCGGTTTCCGATTTCATTCCGGTGGCACGCATCGCGGATTTGCTGCTCAATCCCGGCCAAACCTACGACTTTAACGGCGAGCAGCGCAAGTACGCCGATATTCGCCTGGTTTACTGGTGTGGCGGCAATCCTTTCCATCACCACCAGGATCTAAATCGCCTGCAGCAGGCCTTTCAGCAACCCGAAACCATTATCGTCCATGAGCCATGGTGGACCGCGACCGCAAAGCGTGCCGATATCGTATTGCCCGCTACGACGCCTTATGAACGCGAAGATATTGGCCGGGCCCAGGGTGATTCCTACCTGTTTCACATGCCGCGTTTGATCGATCCCGTCGGCGGGGCGAGGGATGATTACGAGATTTTTACCGACCTCGCCAAACGCATGAACCTCGAGCAGGAATTCACCGAGGGGCGCAGTGCCGGTGAATGGTTGACCCATCTCTACGAACAATTCAGGCAGGAAACCATGGCCGACGGCATCGATCTTCCCGACCTCGAGGAATTGCGCCGCCAGAACTGGATCGATTTACCGGTGCGCGGCGCAGAATACGCAACAACGCCCTTTGCCGAATTTCGTAAGGATCCAGTTGCCTCACCGCTGGCGACCCCGTCGGGTCGAATCGAAATTTTCTCGGCGACCATCGATGGATTCGGCTACGACGAATGTCCGGGCCACCCCTGCTGGCATGCGCCTGACGAATGGCTTGGCGCGCCGCTGGCAGCCGAATACCCACTGCACCTGGTATCACCACAGCCGGGCGATAAATTGCACAGCCAGATGGAAAGCGCGATAGCCGACCTGCCCGGAACACGCCCCACTGCAATCGAAATAAATCCTGAGGATGCCAGCACGAGGGGGCTGCGTGACGGTGACCTGGTAAAGGTCTTCAATCAGCGCGGGGACTGCAAAGCGCGCGCGCATATCAGCACCGATATCCGCCCCGGCGTGGTCTCACTGCCGACCGGCGCCTGGCTCGAACCGGGAATCGATGGCACCGATGCCCACGGCAACCCCAATATATTGACGCGTGACCTCGGCACCTCGCGGATCGGCCAGGGCAGCAGCGCCCATACCACGCTGGTTGAAATCGCGCGACTAAGCGAATAACCATCCGGAAATCGCCTTATAACTGAGGAATCTGTCATGCCAGATAAAAACCGTACTTCACAACTGTTCCGACTTGACGGCAAAGTGGCACTGGTGACTGGCGCCAGCAAGGGTATCGGCGAAGCGATGGCGCGTGGATTGGCCGAATCTGGCGCCAGGGTAGTGCTTAGCAGTCGCAAGCAGGACGCGGTCGACGCAGTCGCTGGCGAATTCAAAGCTGATGGCCTGGAAGCCATCGGCATCGCCGCCAACATGGGTAACACCGACGATATCCAGTCGCTCGTCGACAAGACCGTCGAGGTTTACGGTGGTATCGATATCATTATCAACAACGCCGCCGCCAACCCGGTGTTCGGACCGATACAAAATACCGATCAACGCGCCTTCGACAAGATCATCGATGTCAACCTGAAGGGCCCGTTCGAACTGTGCAAAAAAGCCTACCCGATCATGCAACAGCGTGGCGGCGGCTCGATCATCCATATCAGCTCGATCGGAGGGCTGACGCCCGAAGCCGGCATAGGCATTTACAGCGCTAGCAAGGCGGCAATCATCAGTATGACCAAAGCCATGGCGCAGGACTGGGGAGCAGACAATATCCGTACCAACGCAATCTGCCCCGGATTGATTAAAACCAAATTCAGCGAAGCCTTATGGAACGACGAGAGTTCGTTTGATCGCTTCGTAAACAGGATTCCGCTGGGACGTATCGGTGAGCCAGGGGACATAACGGGGCTCGCGATTTATCTGGCGTCCCCAGCTTCGGCTTACTGCAGCGGTGGTGTGTACATGGTCGATGGCGGTTACACGGCTAACTGATCACTGCCCAAATCTTTCGCAAAGGACAATAATATGAAACAGATACTAGGCACCATGACTTTCGGCGACCAGGTCGAGCAGGACAGCGCGCAGGCGCTGATTCAACAGTTTACCGACGCCGGTAATCATGAACTCGATACTGCCTACTCCTACTGCAATGGCCGTACCGAGGAAATGCTGGGCAAGCTATTGCCCCCGCCGGCGCGTGACAAATTGTACATCGCATCGAAGGTTAATCCGTGGAATGACGAGGGACTACAACCAGCCCAGGTCAAAAAACAGCTAACCGAGACCCTGCAACGCCTCGGTACCGACCGCGTCGATCTGCTGTACCTGCATTCACCCGACCTCGAAACGCCGGTCACGCAGACACTGGAAAGCTGTTTCGAATTGTTTCAACAGGAAAAATTCAACCATTTCGGACTTAGCAATTTCGCCTCATGGCAGGTCGCCGAAGTGGCAGAAATATGTCGTCACAATGGCTGGATGCAACCCACGGTTTACCAGGGAATGTACAACGCCCTGACACGCGATGTCGAACGCGAACTGTTCCCGTGCCTGCGCAACTATGGCATCCGTTTTTATGCCTACAACCCACTGGCCGGCGGCATGCTTACCGGCAAGCATCTGGACATGGACGACATTCCCGACAGCGGCCGCTTCAATGCCCAACGTGGTTACCTCGACCGCTACTGGAAACGGGACTATTTCAACGTTTTGCAAGAGCTGCAAACGGCCTGCGAGGAATCTGGATTAAAACCCGTCGAGGTCGCCCTGAGCTGGCTGGTGAATCATTCCCTGCTCGACGACGAGCTGGGAGACGGCATAATACTCGGCGCCAGCAAGGTCGAGCATCTGGGGCAAAACATGGCGGCCTGCCAGCATGCACCGTTAGACCAGTCGATTCTCGACATACTGGATCGGGGATGGGAAATCATCAAACCGGACTGCTTCAGGTATTTTCGCCCATAAACTGCAGAGCATCGGCGTCAAACCTCTGAAATTCGATGACGTGACGGCTATCTCGAAGGTAAATACAGCAGGCTCAAACAGAAAATCCAATCATAATTCATTGCTGTCGCCTCGCTCGTCCAAGGCTATACCAGAGCCTGCTCGGTCCATCCAGATGACTGCGCTCTATCCATAGCAGGTGCAGATTACGCTGTTCATCGAAGACAATTGACGGATGGGACTGTTCGCCGCTTGCGCTAGCGACAGGTGGCGCATGATCCTGACTCCATTCCAGATCCGCGTTATAGGTGCTGATCCATATGTCAGAGTCACCGCGCCTGAAATCGTCCCAGGCGATTGCGAAATCACCGGCCTGATTGCCTGCAGTCGCCGGATTGTAGTGTGGTTGTGTATCGCCTTCCTCGCCGTGTACCTTTTCATTCGGACCAAAACTCTCACCGGCCTCGGCACCGAGTGCGGCAAAAATACCGTAACCCTTACCGCCTCTGCGCTTGTCCATCCAGGCTGCCAGAATTTCGTCTTGTGCAAATGACGCCAGCGAAACCCTTGTGACACCGCTACCCCGGTCATACTGATTGCGGTTGGAAAAAAATTCATTGAGGAATTGTGGTTTGGTAAAAGACTTCCCGGCATCCGCGGCATGACTGACCAGTAAGCGCGTATGCCCGGCTCGCCGGTCTTCCCAGGCGACGCAAAGTCCTGCACTGTTGACCGCGATGGCAGGAAACAATACCGGCGTTTCCAGGCCTTCGGCTTCGACTGATTGCAGAGATTCGACAATAAGCCGGTTAGCGTTGCCGACCCGTAGGGCCGCAATTTTAACAAACCACCTGCCGTTATCCCGTTCGCGCCAGCTGGCAAATACATGACCGTCAAAACTGGCGATACTGGCGTGGCTGGCCGCTGCCCGACTGAGCCTGGTTGGTTCGGCCAGACCCTCCGCGGTCAGTATTCTGGCGAAAACGGATGCATCCTGCTCAAAAGCTAACACGAAGCGATTACCGCTTATGGCATCGATGGCCGGTTCGTAGGCCTCGCTGCCACTACTCACCCGCTGGGCCATAGGGAAGGTTTCCTCAGTGAGCGATTTTAGCGCGACATAGATTTGTGGGTCTTGACTGCGATTGTCTTCCCAGACCACAGCAACCGATTCCCCGGTAACGGCAATGTGTTTACGGCCCGAACCGTCAAGATGATGGTAAACAGCACCAACTGGCGGACCGGTTACGCTGATCCTGCTATCGAAAATCCAGCGCTCAGACGCCTGCGTATGGAATATAGCCAGAGCGAGGCATAATCCAGCAAACCTGAATCTCATTGCTGGGCCATAAACTCTTGTAACGGAATCGACTTGTAATGGTTCTCGAGAATGTAATCACCGTACAGATTCATCTGCGCTACAGTTTGGAATCCCGCTTTTTTGAACAGGGGCTTTTGCTCGGGTGAGAAATAAATAAATGTGGGCGTGCCGAGAATTCGACTGCGTGTTGCAAATTGCATTTCAGTGGTTCTTTCTCCATTACCGAGCCTGATGCGATTTCCACTTTCGGTATCGACATAGGCTAGCACAAAGGCGGTGTTATATTTTGCGCTGAGAGACGCATCGCTGAAAACTTCCGCATGCATTTTGCGGCAGGTAGTGCAGCCGTAGCGACCAAAGTACAGCAGCATGGGTTTGTTTTCTCTGCTCGCCAGTTCTGCCGCCTCGGTCAGCGACAGGAACTGGTAACCATCGGGTGGGGCGGCCATCGGCGTATCGATGGACAGGGTGAAAAGAATAACCATGACAACCGGAAGCCGGACAAAGGATGAATGCAGCATAATTCTCGCGTTTGCCGTAATCGGACAAAAAACGTTACCTTTTTGGTTTTTGCTAGTCAAGGACTACAGATTTTGTAGCTATCGTTCCAATTGACTATCCCTCCAATGACGACCAGCTCACAAAACACGCAACCCGAAAGCTTAAGGATAAGTGTTTGGCGCATCAGAATTAGCCGCCCCGGTAACGTCGCCCGTATAAAGTGCTTCAAATTCGATGCAAGGAATGTAAATGTCTGCAGAAGCACTTATGCCTGGCGCGATAATCGCAATAGTAATCATCTTTTTCTAAATCTCTTCCGCGAGCAAAAAGAAGTCTGGGGTAAACTTTTCCAACGACAAATGGAAGCCAGTTGCAAACACTTCCAGGAGTAAAAAGAAGCCTGTTGATTTGGCAGCCGAAGCGAAGCATGAGAAAAACTATCAAAAAGTAAAGCTAGAACAGGTTATCGATGGAGACACCGTCGTTGTGTCTGCATCCTGGCTGCTGACAAATGCGCACTGACGCCTTTTATTTTATTCCACCGAAGTGATCAACTCATACAAATAAGTCGTCATCTGCTCGCTCAGTTTATCCTTCGCCCTTTGCTCCACCATGCCCTTGTCCGTTGCAGAGACCTTGAGTGGCCAGCGCTTTTTCGCCAGCGTCTCGCCCTGGTAAATCAGGCTAAGTTCCATCGAACCGCGCAGCCAGTACCAGCCCTGCTTCAGTTGCACCGGTTCGGTATCCATCGATGCAATTAACTGATAAGGCGCATTCTTATCCAGCGTAACACCCAGTGCGCCAATCGCACTTTCCAGGTCCTGTTGCAGCTGAGGAGAGTCCGCCTCGGCATGAAAATGCAAAGTGACCAGCGCATTGCGCAGCAGTTTTTCCAGGCTGGCCTGATCATACTGCGCCTTGATGCCTTTGCCGCTGACGACACTCAGATTACGATTCAGGTTGCTGCGTTGATTTTCTATTTTCCTGGCCTGCTCCAGCGCCGCCAGCGCCACCACGGGATTAGGGGCCTGACGACTGGCATAGTTTACCCGATCTTCTATTTGTCGATCTGCGCTGCGCACGCCATCACGAAAGCGCCGCTCTGCAGGGGCTTTTTCCAAAACAGCGAGGGCATAGGCTTTACCCTCTTCGGCTTGCCAGCTTTCCACCAGCTGCGCACCTTCAAGTACCTGCCTGGCCTCGGTAGTAACATAACGTGATGTTTCCTGTGTATTGCTGACAGTGCGTCCCGACTGATCACCGCTCACCTGGGCCTGTGAAAAATCCAGCGAGCGATCCCTGATGGCGACTTCAAATATTTTTGCCAGATTAGCCAGCGCCCGGCTATCGGCGTTATTGCGATCATCTGCTTCGCCCACCGCGCTAAGATAGCGTTGTTGTGGATATTGCTCCGCTGGTTTATCCAGCCAGTCGGGCTGCTTTGAACTGAAGCTACAGGCTGTCAATATGAAGCCTAGTGCCAGAGTTGCGGTAATTTTTATCTTCATTGATTTTTATCCTTATACGCCATTTATTTTATAGTCTTGATTCCCTTCTTTTGGCGTTTTGTGGCAAAGCCCGAGTATAGGAAAAAATTTTCCGGCTGACACCCGGTACAAATAATACGATTTTTTCACCGGCACTAACAACCAGCTTTGTCTCCGCAAGTCCTGCTTGTTGCGCTCCCGCATAGTGGGGCAAGGGTAGCGAATACTCACCAGCGGGCAGCGAAAAACGAGCAAACTGTATGCTCGATGGCAACATGTTCCAGCTACGAGTGTCGGCCGCTTCGCTCAACATGGTGATGATATTTATAAACAGGCCCAGGCCGTCATTTTGATTACCGGCACTTTTTACCAGTTCATATTTACTCACCATCCGCGCCAGGGTCATGGCATAAATTACCGCCGACTCATCATCCAGATCTTCTCTTAACAGCGCCTCTACGTCCTCAATAGGCTCGGTACGATGGAGTTGCCCGGCCATGCTCAGAATGAAAGGGTTTTCCACGTAATTTGACGGCGGGTAATAAGGTAAGGCCATGGACACCGCCTGATTCAGGGCAGGCACCCACACACTGAGAGAATTGCCCCGTTTGCCGGTGACTACACCGTCCCAGTAAATCACGACAATTTCTGCAGCGTCCGGCAGTCGGTGGATTGGCGGCAAAGGTAAACTGTTCGCGGTACTTTTCATACTCCTCATCCAGTCCCAGGCGCTTACTGAGGCTCAGCAGGCTGCTTTTCAGGGCTGGTGGAGGCGGCATATTGCGCAGCGCCATTATGTTTGCTGCCTTGCGGTAACTGATCATCGCATCGTCGAGTTCGCTACCTAACTCGTAAACCAGGCCTGCGATATAGTGCGCACTGGCAAGTTGGCCAATGGGCCTGTCCTCCCTGGCCAGTTCTTTCATAACTATATCTGCCTGTAAAACCTCCACTCTGGCGGCATCCAGATTATTTAGCATCAAGTAGTTGATCGACAATAACAGGTGCAGTAGCACCCGCTCGCTGGCGCTACCGTCATAACTGCGCAGGGTTTCATTGACCATGGCAGCACCCAGGTTTTCAGTGACGCTGACCGCCTGCAGATCATTAAGGATATTTTTGGCGCTTTGCAGGTCGCTGTTGGCGCCCTCAAAATCGCCGGTAATACTTTTTAGCAGGCCAGTATTTAACAGGTATTGCGCTCGATCACGCTCGGGGGGACTGATCGACTGCAGGGAAAGCAGGGTTGCCTCGGGTGTCGATAGCTCGAGCTGATCGGCAAGGGAATTAATTTTCTGCTGTTGCACTGCACAGGCCTGTAATAAAACAGGCAACAACACAGTAAGTAAGGTTTTCCTTATCGACAACATTCAATCGGGTAGCGAGTAACGAGTGAAGCACGCAGCTCACTAATAACGCACCTTGGCATTTTCCACCAGTTTCTTGATCTTCTTCTGGCCCAGCCATACTTTGCGATTGTCGGCCATGCTGATCATGGTCAGATCAACCTGGTAATATCGCACCTGTTCATCGCCCTCCACATCAACAATGGTATTTATCTGGCCTTTCAACATAAAGTCGGCGCCAGTCTCCTGGCCCGCTTCATTGCGTGTTTCCTCACTCGCGTTCAAATCCTGGTCTGTTCTTTCTTCACGAATTTCACCGCGCTCGTCACTGGAGGCAACAAACTCGATCCGACCGGAATTGATCAGCGCTCTTTCCATATCGGCAACAAAAGTATTCATATTGATATGCTCGTGGCTGAAATTGCGCACGGTTCCGACAATAACCGCCGGGGCACGACCCTTTTTACCGGCAAAGTCTGAAGTCCAGGGATGTGAAAGCGCATCGGAGATCATCTCCTCTGCCACCAGGCGCGAGTCGGTATCATTCCAGGCACCACTGAGATCGACTGTTTCATCGACGTCAATTCGAGTGACCTTCGTACCGCAGCCCACCATGAGTAAACTAGATAGTATAACTGCCCAAAAGACTCTCATTGTTAGTTAGTCTCCATAAAACGGTCAAAATTAGCATCGGCGTTTTGTTTATAGTGACCCTTAAAAGCATCACTCAAGGAGGTCGCTGTTTCCAGGGATTTATCGACAGCTTCCATATCGAGTTCTGCAAAGGCATAGACGTCGCCGCTATCTTCATCTTTCCAATGTCCCAGTATACGCGCACCACTTAAAGCCAACTGGGTTGTGCTGCGTATTTCACGCTCGACATTGAGGTCTGCATCACTACCGCTGCTGGCGGTATAGTCATTAATGACCGCATCCACATAGGTAGAAAGCACGCGTGCGATTTCAGCGCGGGCACGGTTGTCGGCAGTGGCTTTTTGCAGGGAAACATCACCCATTGCCGGTGCCATACCCACACCGTGGATCAAACGCCCATCGTCGTCCTTAACCGCCTGGGTGCCTTCGTTGACCCAATCGGGGGCATCGCTGAGACCCATATCACTTTCGATAACGGTTTTATTGGAACAGGCGACCAGCACCAGCGCCAGAAACAATACACTGAAGGTATTTAATAGTTGTGTCATTTATCGTACTCCTTGATAAAAGATAAGAGATTTTACCTGTCTAAGTATACCCCACAGTATAGACCGGGTAATAAAAGAGTCCCACTTGTTGAAAGCCAATACTCAAAATGGGAATTTCAGTAACTAGCTTCTGCCAGCAACAGGCATAGGGTAGCTAGAGCTGCAAGTCACTCATTTGTGGACCAGAGCATTGAAGCTGCCTGGTCGATTTTGCGACCGAATTCCAGTCGGCGCAGGCCCGCCGGAATATGAGTAAACACCGGGAAGATGGCCCAGAAGAAAAACAGACCCATTAGAATGTAGCGATAGCCATCCAGCAACCCCGGGTCACTTTTACCGAAGATATGCCTGGTGTCATTGCGGTAGGCGTAGCCTTTGAATTTACCAGAACGGCCGTTGTCTTCACCGGCGACGACGACATAGTCGCCGTTTCTTAGTACCCATGGCTGTCCCAGGTTAAGATCGATAACGTTGTTGGTGCCCTGAATTTCAAACTGGACATTACGGACGTCGATCGCCCTGTAGGTTTGAACTGTACCCTCGATTTTGCGCAACATTCCAGTCATTCCAAAATAAAGTTTTCTTTTCCCGATACGTCCACAAAAGAAACCAACCTGTCCAGGTGTATTCGGCTTGTGCCACCGGTGCTTGATACTTTTTTACTTCAATTCCTCGCTGCCAGGACCTTCAAATTTATCGCAATCAAGTCCCTGCTCAGTTCGACCATTGATAGACCATACATTTGTGCGGTGGCGCATTATCGTCAACAGTAGGCTACTTTCAAGTGATTTTGCTTAAAAACCACGACGTTGATAAATTATTCTCATTTTGCACGGGCATGCTATTACCAGCCAATGCTCCACAGGAGACGCTGAAAAACTTCCTGCCAGAGACGACCTACGGCCATTAACGGAAGTTTTCTTCAAGATAATAGCAGGCGGGATGATATGCCTCATCCCGCCTGCCAGACTACTTCCGATCCTCCTGATAAACGTGGTCTGTCCGCCTATTACAATTATCAGACTATGATTTTTATCGAATTTAGGTGACTATAACAAGGATGCAGATAAGTCACGGCTATCTGAATATGTGATCGCAAGACCTGACCCCGTGGCCTCACCAGTAGCAATACTCGCAAACTGGCAGTTGATCCCTGGACCAACAAGTACATCTTCCCAGGAGGCGTATTGCCGGTACTGCATCAGATCGATGCGGCCGCCGAAGGTGTTTTTATCATGGAAGATTTACACAGCATGGGTACGCACTATGATCCGACGCTGATGGCCTGGATGGCCAATGTGGATAAGAACCGTAATGAAATTAGCGCGCTGGGTTTTAACGAACGTTTTTATCGGATGTGGCGCTACTTTTTACTGGGTTCCGCAGGCTCTCATCGGGCGCGCCGCAACCAGGTATGGCAGATTGTTTACAGTAAGCGGGGGCTTGATGGAGGACATATACCAATTCGCTAGGCGTTAGGTGTACCGGGCTGCGAGTTCATCACCACTCGCGGATATTTAGAGTCCTAAGCGATAACACCACCGTTGCCTTTCATGTAACGGAGTCGAGAAGTAAGAATTAACGCCTGTTTGCAGTGAACCCGGGGCCATCGATTAACGGCTTCGAGTACTGATACCATCAGCGTCGGTTGTGGACCGGTTTTTGTTACTCATCGCAATTTTCCAGGCGTCCGCATTAGCGGTTCATGTGTATAAAGAAGGTAAATGTACCAGGTTAGTCGGCTAATAGTGTCAGGCTTAGCTCTGGCCAGTAGGTAATGATTAATACCGCAATCAGTAGCACCACAAAAAATGGAATGGTGGCCACGTAAAGCGTCATCACCGGCTTTTCAAAACGATAGCTGGCGATAAACAGGTTCATCCCCACCGGTGGCGTGAAATAACCCAGCTGCATGTTGGCGAGGAAGATGATGCCGAGGTGAACCGGGTGTATGCCGTAACCCACGGCGATCGGCAAAATAATGGGTACGATGATGACAATCGCCGAGAATATATCGAGCATCATTCCCAGCGCCAGCAAAAACAGGTTCAGCAATATCAAAAAAGTCAGCTTTTCATCGATATGCGACTGGATGAAGGCGAACATCCGCGTCGGCACTTCGGCGTCGATAAGGTAGTTGGTCGAGGCCAGCGAGACGCCGATAATAATCATAATACCGCCGACCAGCATCATCGCATCGCGCATGATGTCTGGTAGCGCAGAGATCTTTATCTCCCTGATAATTAATACTTCAACCACCAGTACGTAAACCGCGGTAACCGCGGCAGCTTCGGAGACCGCGAAGTAACCACCATAGATACCGCCCAGAACCAGAAACGGCAGCGGTATTTCCCATTTTGCAGCGAGTATCGCAGCGAGTGCGGTCTGCGGGTCAAAGGCTTCGCGCCGGCTTCTATCTCGCGGTTGCAGCATCGCGTACAAAGACAACATCACCAGCATCAACAAACCGGGAAAGATTCCGGCCAGAAACAGGTCACTGATACTAACCGGTTGATCGAGATCCATTTGCTGGGCCACGACGCCATACAGAATCAGGGGTAACGAGGGCGCAAACAGGAGTCCCAGGCTGCCGGAACTGGTCAGCAAACCCAGGTTGAAGTTTTCCAGATAGCCGGCCTGCTTCAGCGCCGGGTAAAGCAGTCCTCCCAGCGCGACGATAGTGATTCCCGAAGCACCGGTAAAAGCAGTAAACAATGCACAGACAAAAATAGCCACGATCGCCAGGCCACCAGGCACCCAGCCGAGCAGGCTGTTGGTCAGATTTACCAGGCGCGTGGAGGCGTTGCCCTCGCCCAGTAAATAACCAGCAAAAGTGAACAATGGAATCGCCAGCAGTACCGGCATTTCAGCCAGCCGGTAAACCTCGATGCTGATAACCGACAGGTCGACTTCCTGGCTATAGAAACCGATCATCGCACTCAGCGCAATAACCACAAACAATGGCGTGCGCAGGATGGCCAGCAGCAGCAAGAGTGGCGCGGCAAAACTCATCTTGCCGCCCTCTGCGCTACCTTGATATGCCGCAGATACAGTTGCGCCCAGCGAGCTGACATGATCAGGTAACGCAAACCGATTAATGCGAACGTGGCCGGGATGATAACTTCGAGCAGCCAGGCAGGAATCCCCGCAAATGAAGTTATCCCATCGACATAATCCATCTGGATCCATTTGAAACCATACCAGGCGACTACCAGGCAGGTCCACGCGCTGACCTGCCCTACGATGGACTGGATCAGGCGATGGGTATTACGGCTGAACAGCTTTGACAGCAGATCAATGCGGATATGACGGTTGTTACGCGTTGCTACTGTGGCGCCAATCAAACCCAGCCAGAGCACCAGTACCCGGAGTAACGGATCGATCCAGACGAACCCTGAATCGAGTAAATTGCGCAGTAAAATTTGCGTACTCGCGAGTACGATCATTGCACTCAGCAAAAAAACCAGCAGCGCATCTTCGGCGCGGTGCAGTCGCTTTGTCCAGGTTCGCATCGATTACTGGCTGTCGCGGAAACTTTGCAAATATCCCCTGACCTGGCTGACAATTTCCGCGGAAATCGTACCGGACGCGGCCATCTCATCAATCGCGCCATCCGAGATCGACTTCCAGCGCTCGACTTCACCCGACTTAGGCGACACGAAGGTAATCCCATGCTTTTCCAGCGCTGCTTTTGCGGCCAGGTTATCGCTACGATTGAGCTCATCCAGGCGACTAAACACCCTGCCTATCTCTTCGCGGACAATCGTCTGGTCTGCGGCGGATAGTTTGTCAAACGCCTTTTTCTGGACCGCTATGACCCCAATAATGTACGAAATCGGGGTTTCGGTCATATACGATGTACTGCTATGCCATTGAAAGGCAATAGCCGAGGTTGGATTAACCGCAATGGTTTCGATTAAGCCCGTTTGCAGGCCGGTAAAAACATCGGATATGGGTAAGGCAACCGGCGTAATCCCGAGTGCCCTGAAAACAATCTGCCCTACCTCATCGCCTTCGGGGATCCACACCTTGCTCGCGCGAATCGACTCCAGGTCCCGCATGGGTTCCTTGGATAGAATCCTGACAAATCCACCGTCGGAAATACCCAGTATCACGAACCCGCTAGCCTCCATTTCCTGTTTGATGACCGGGCCTATTCTGGCTCGCACATAGTCGACCTCGGGGTAGGTATCAAACATCATTGGCAAGCCCAGCGCCTGAATACTGCTATTGGCCTGTGCCAGCCCGCCCGGGGTAAACGCGCCACCCTGGAGTTGTCCGATTTTTATCTTGCGATGGACACTCTTGTCGTTACCCATCACACCGCCCGGATAAAATTTCAGCTTGACCCTGCCCTCGGTGCGCTGCTTTATCTGCTCGGCGCCCGCTTTCATTTCATTCATCCAGGTCGTGCCCGCGGGTGCCAGCGTCGCAATTTTGAGCGTCGCCGCACCGACACTCGCACTAAAGGCAAGCGTCATGATGGCCAGGCTTAAAGTCTTGAATTTTTTACTCATATTAATGTCTCGATATCGATAGATTTGAACCAACAAAACCCGAATAGTTTCGTTTAGAAAAAATCCTCGGACTCCGCCAGCAATTGCTCGGCCTCGAGCTTGGCCAGGGTATTGATCAAGGTATACCCGGGGTAATCGGCAGGCGCAGCTTCGACTGAAGTCAGCAGCGCGTCATGCAGCTCCTGGTCAAATACATTTCTAGCATAGTTTTTGGCCATCAGAACGCTGATCATCAGGTTGTGACCCGCGGAAATCTCAATCGCGCGTTCAAAATGGGCCCGCGCCAGCTCCGGTTTGCCACCCAGGGCAGCTGGTAACAGTGATTTGATAACCCCGAGATAAACATGCGCACCCCCGCCATCGTAGCCTTCATCAATGACCAGGCAACGCTCGAATAATGCGGTTACCTTCGACAGATCAGCAACCGCATTCCAGTCTGTGGCATTGACCTGGATCCAGCTCGCCCAGGCCGCGGCAAAACTGTACAACTCTTTAAGCTCACTTTTCCCCGTGCCGGCCAGGCTTGCCTCGAATTGATCCAGCTTGCTATCGATAGCATCACATACCTCGATGTCCTCAATACAAAGCGCCCGGCGGGCGTAGGACAGGGATTTACTTGCCAGGCGCTGCGCGCGCGGCTCGTCTTCGATAAAGGCCGCGGTATAAGAGCCATAGAGCCTGGCTCCCGCCAGCAACAAATTCCGGTTTTGCGGGTCGCCTTCGATCAAACCATCGATCATTATCAGGTAGGCAGGCGCACCATCGCGGACGGTGGCAGGATCGTCCTGGTTCGATATTGCCAATGAAATGTTGTCCGCCATCTGCGAGGTTGCAGAACTGACCATACTGGCGCAGCCAGGTAGCACAGAAACAACCAGTAATATCCATAATGGTCTTAACATCAGGCTTGATCCACGTGGGCTTTCACCCGTTTGTTCGTCATATCGGAATAACCGTAAGCTTCTACTTTAGTCAACATATCCCAGAATTGCTTAACCCACTGCTGGTCGTCACTTCGCCCCGAGAGTTCGAGCACGGCATCGGCATCGAGCCAGTAATGCTGCTCTTCGCTTGCTGGTGTCGCGATCTGCGCCAGCCAACTCGCCGCCGAACCGGCTTCGGCTTCACGGATCGAGAAGGCGCGCATATTGTCACTGTCCTGCAACGAAAGCTCGCCATCCGCGGCAATTAAAATATACATCAGGAATCTACTCGATCAGAATTCCGGCAATGTTAACTTAAATTAAATTTCCGCAACAAAGTAATTGTCCCAGCGCTGATCCAGAATCCGGATACCCTGGTCTATCGACACCGCACGAAGTAGCCCGGCTGATGTTTCAACCAGTCCCAGGGCGAGCAACTTATCCAGTGCATCGTCTATTTCGAAATCGATGACGCAATTCCAGCGCGAATCGAACCAGCGCTCGATTTTCTGATCCAGCTCTTTTTTGCTTAGCGCTGCTTCGCTGGTCAGCAAAAAGTAATACGCGAGAATAGCTTCCTTGGATTCCTCCTCTTCGGCATCGTTGGCCAGTCGATGGAACACGCCGGCATTGTTATCCAGGTTTTTAAAGTACAGATTCCGCGTCAGGGTCTCCATGAAACGGAGCTTCCTGTTCTTGAAATTGCTGAATTGCTTCCACAGGTACCCTCCCAGCGCAGCCGCGCCGGCAAACAGCGCCATGATACTCGCCTGATTTATTTCAGCTGGCTGGTTACTGACACCAAACCAGTAGCCAAGCAGTGACCCAAGCAGCACCAGGGACGCACCCAGTTTGGTGGTGAGTACGATGCCGCCACTAACCAGTGCTGGAATACCAATTAGAAGTTTATCGATCAAGCGCATGCGCACTCGCGTATTCGGGAACAGCATTTCAAGATCTGCCTTGGGCACGTTGCGAAACAACTTGAGCAGGGTCGCGCCGGCACGGCAGCTGGCAAAGTCGTGCTTCGAGTGCTCAAAGTCATCGCGTATGCGCAGGTAAACAACCACCCGTTCATAATTGACAAACTCGATGGTTGTTTTACGCAGGCCAAACCAGCTTGAAACAGTCTCGTTCCTGATCGATTCACCGCGCGCAAACAGTGATACCTCGGAAAAGTCGTCGAAATCAACATGCAAACTGATTTTGAACAGAGAGGACTCGGATAGCGCCCGGTTTAAATCAGCCTGGGTAATGCGTTCATAGTTGGCTTTCTCAAGCAGACCATCGAGTAGTTCCACGAAAGACCCGTCGAACCTTGAATCGAGGAATTCAGGGCGTCGTGTATCCGCGTCAGGATCGGAATCGGCGTAGGCATTCTTCAGGGCTTCAATTACCCGGTGAAATTCAAAATGGAATACCTGGTCCAGCATGTGACCAAGTTGACGAAAGTCATCGATATCAATTCCCGGATCGTTCTCCCGGATACACATATCGACGATATCCTGTCGCCGGTATGGGATGAACCTGAATTTCCCGTGTTTATCTGGCATCAGGTAATGATGCCAGTATTAGACCGCCTGAGGAACAATTTTGACGGCAACTGATTTCGGCAGGAATTATAAAATCGAGGCCGATTCAGTAATCCTGTGAAATACTAGCCAACTGAATGAAAAACATGTGCGGACTCTCACGGCTACTCGATTCTCGGCAAAACTGCTAAATTTCAGTTGTCGGGAAATTACCGGCCAGGCAAATAATCACTTTTTAGAAAATTTTATCATGAGCGATACAACTATAAAGCAACCTCAGCAGATCACTGCAGCCGAGTCGGCCACGGTGCGGCTGGCGCAAATCACGGATTGTCATATTTTCGCAACGGCGGAAGATCGTCTATGGGGCCTGGATACCCGGCAGAGTTTCGCGGCGGTTAGCGCGGCAGCGTGCAAACGTCAGGACAGACTGGATTTGTTGCTCGCAACCGGGGACCTGTCACAGGATGGTTCAACCGCGTCTTATGCATACCTTGCGCAGGCGTTTGATAGCATGGGGGTTCCTACCTTCTGGCTACCGGGTAATCACGACGATAGCGATGCCATGCAGGAGCACTTCGTGGGGAAATCGATTCATGCCAGCAAGCATGTGTTGGTCGGTGACTGGCAGATAGTGTTGCTGGATTCCACTATCAAGGGTGAAGTCTATGGACGGGTGCCCACGGCCCAGATGGATTTTCTCGAGCGTGCCCTGAAGTCCTACCCCGACCGACACGCGTTAGTTTGCCTCCACCACCAGGCGCTCGATTGCGGCAGCGAATGGCTGGACCTGAAAGGATTGAAAGACAACGACCAGCTGCGCGCTCAGCTGGTGCAATACGACAATCTGAGGGCCGTGCTGTGGGGGCACGTGCATCAGGAATCTCATCGCATAAGCGATGGCGTCGAATGGATGTCGACCCCATCAAGCTGCGTTCAGTTCAAACCCGGCAGTAAGGATTTTGCGCTCGGTAGTGAAGCGCCGGGATATCGTCATCTCAACCTGCATGCGGATGGCAGGATCGAAAGCGCAGTGCATCGGGTCGATCATGGCAAATTAAAAACTGATTAATCGATAAGGGGCAACTAATCAGACGGCAGCGATATCCAGTACGCGCCCCCTGCTCCAGACCAGCGGATTCAGCCCAGATTTTACCCTGGTGAAACTCGATAATACGCTTCGCCAGCACCGGTCTCGATGCTCTGGCAGGACTTAACTATCTTCAAAAAGTGACTCCAGAATCGGACAGGTCTGCGCACTTTTTGCGGAACCATCACAGAATGAGGAAATCTGGCTCAAGCGGCGTTTGATCTTTTGCAAATCCCGAATCTTGACCGCTATTTCTTCGATATGCGCTTCGGTCAACGATTTTACATCGCCTCGGGTATGGGTTTCCCCGGGATCGGTCAGCTCGAGCAGTCCCTGAATTTTTTCGCTCGAGAAACCGAGCGACTTGGCGCGTTGAATAAAATTCAGCCGGCGCACATGCTCATCGTCATAGCTGCGATAACCTGACGCCGTGCGCGCGGGTGCTGGAATCAGTCCAATCGCTTCGTAGTAGCGAATGGTTTCAATGTTGCAACCCGTGCGGGCGGCAAGCTTACCTCTTGTCAGCATCGATCATAGCTCCAGTTTTACAGGTCTTACCCCCTTTGCCAGGGCCGTCAGCGGTGATGATGCCTGGGAATGGCAAATCCGGACCAGGCGTCAATCCTATCTCAGACCTTGCAGTTGATACAGAGTTAAGTGCCTGCAATACAAGCATCGAATTAGTATTGACCCTGTAGCAGGTACAGAAATTATCATGGGTGCATATTTCAGCGGAGCAACAATATGAATATTCTCAAGATCGGCACTATTTCTATCCTGTGCCTGGTTAGCTGGAACACCACCGCAGCCGAACGCTGGTTCAACCAGGCCGTGGTCGATTATGGCGCCGAACTGTTTCAACAAAATTGTGCCGTCTGTCATGGCGTCAATGCAGAGGGTACCAGCGACTGGAAAAAAACGGATGCGAATGGCAACTACCCACCACCACCGCTTGATGGCAGCGCCCATGCCTGGCACCATTCGATTCCCCAGCTGGCCAGGTCGATCAATGAAGGCGGGATCAAGCTGGGCGGCGTCATGCCCCCGTTTGCAGACAAGCTATCAGACCAGGACGTGCTTGCAGTCATTGCCTATTTTCAGTCCAAGTGGCCGAATGAAATTTATGCCCGCTGGCACGATCGAAACATGCAGTAATTTCCAGCTTTGCTATGATGCAGCCTTTGTTAGCATAACGGAGCAAGTCGATGTCGCTCGGTAGCTTTTTAAAGTCACTTCTTATCGGTTCATCTGGTACCGGGCAGGTTAAACCCTCGGAGCCTGTCGATTACAAGGGCTTCGCGATCGAAGCCTCGCCGATCAACGAAGACGGCAAGTATCGCACCGCGGGTTTTATCAGCGGTGAAGTCAATGGAGAAATCAAACGGGTGCAGTTTATTCGCGCCGATCAAAATGCAGAGTTACAGCAGGCGATCGATCATTCTATCTCGAAGGCGCAGCAGATAATCGATGAACAGGGCGAGGGCCTGTTAAATAAAACGCATCTGTAAGCCAGCCTGGGAGCAATCACTATAATCACCACCCCGGCTACAACGACTATTTTCTCAAACAGGGCTTCAACAGGCGCTCAGCAAACAACGGCTCTATGACGATGGGCCATGCGGGATTCACAAAGGTCGCAGCGCGTCAGCAACTTGCGATCATTGATAAGGCCCACCCTGTATAAACTGGTGATTAAACCGATGCTTTCGCCAGTTCCTGCTTGAGTAGCTCGATACGTGGACGTGCGTCACCGGCGTTGGGTTTTATTTCGAGTAACAATTCAAAAGCGTTAATCGCACGCTGATAATCACGCTGCGAGCCGAGAATCATGCCCAGCCCCCAGATAGCGCCAAAATGGCGTGGCTCCAGTTTCAGGGTTTGCTCAATATCCGCTAGCGATCCGGCATAATCGTTCTGGTAGAAACGCACCGTGGCGCGGCGATTCCAGCCTTCGGAAAATAGCGGCACTGCTTCGATGATACGCGAGTAAATCAACTCTGCATCCGCGAGATCGCCGCTACGCACCAGTTCGGCCGCTTCCAGCATCAAGGCATCGATATCATCCTCGCCGCTGTCATACCAGATTTCCCAGATCGCCGCTTCGGCTTCTCCGAGCGCAGCCTCATCCTGGCTGGTTTTCAATGTCTGAAACAAGCCGTCGAGCCGCTGATCGGTCTGATCGGCAGTGCCGGGCATCGGGAAACAGCAAACCAGGGCCAGGGTTATCGCCAAAACCAGTTTAGATGTTTTCATGAACTCTGCTCCCGTACCCACTGTTCAAATCACGATAATGCTATCAGTGTTTTGTCGGTAGTTCTAATCGGGTTGGTTGCCGGCGATAATCATCGACCCGTTCCCAACAAGGCGTCAGGTCACTGGAATTCAACGATTCAACGCTTGCTGATAGTGCTGCATCAGTTCCGGCTCACAAAAAATACTCGATCCAGGCCCGTATTTGCGCTAATTTCGAGTCCCCAGGACGTGGACTGGAGAGTTCGCTGAATGAAGACTCCGGATAGTGGACGCAGGCACAGTAATCTGGACCGGCTGTTGCGGCCACGTCACATCGCCTACATCGGCGGCTCGCAAGTAGCTGGGCCACTGGCGTTGAGCCAGCGTGCGGGATTCAGCGGGGATCTCTGGGTAGTCAATCCCAACCGCGATGAAATCGGTGGTTTGCAAACCTTTGCCCGTATCGAAGACTTGCCGCAAGCGCCCGACGCGGCGCTGATCGCGCTTTCGCCGCAGAGATCGATCGAGGCAATTGCAGCACTTGCAGCGATCGGTGCGGGCGGCGCGGTTTGCATGGCGGCCGGCTTTGCGGAACTGGGTGAATCCGGTACCGACCTGCAGCAACAGCTGCAACAGGTTGCCGGTGATCTCGCCGTTGTCGGGCCCAATTGCATGGGCGTGCTCAACCTGTTCGAAGGCGCCGCAATCTGGGGATCAGGCGGCAATATCGAACGCCCCGACCACGCTGGCGCTGCAATCATTTCGCAAAGCGGCGCTTTTCTCTATGGCATTACCAATGTCGAACAGGGTTTCCCTCTCGGTTATGCCATCAGTACCGGCAACCAGGCCATTGTCGATATAGCGGATTGCATCGAATCAGTCATCGCCGACAACCGTGTTCGCGCCATCGGCTTTTACCTCGAAGGTCTCGACGATGGTGCCGCGCTCGGCAATGCCTGCTGGCATGCGCTGGAAAAAGGTATTCCGCTAATCGCGATGAAAGGCGGTGATACTGCCGCCGCCGAATCGGTAGCCATCAGCCATACCAGCGCCATGGTGGTGGAACGCGATCTGTGGCGGGCCTTCTCGGAGCGTTATGGCCTGGTCGAAGTTTCATCCCCGAAGGCGATGGTCGAAGCTCTGAAACTGCTGACCATCGGCGGTATCCCACGCGGTAATCGGGTCAGCGCAATTACTCATTCGGGCGGCCTCAATAGCCTGATTGTGGCGCAGGCACCCGATCTTGGCCTCGAACTGAACCAGCCAACGACTGACAATGCCGATATCATGCGCGCGCAGATGCCGGAAATCATATCGATAGCCAATCCACTCGACCTGAACCTGCCCTGGACTTCAAAAACCGGCATGTCGTTGCAGGATGGAGAGCAGATTGCCGAATGCCTCGGCTGCCTCGCCAGTGAAGTGTCAGATATGGCGGTCATGTTTCTCGACGTCCCCAGGCCCGATGGGATGGGAGCTGACACCGACTGGTATCCCAGTATGGAAGCGATGGCGAAGCTGCACGACGCACTGGATATTCCGTGCGCAGTAGCGGGAATATTACCCGAGGGACTGGTTCCCGAGTTACGCAGGCACCTGATTAAACTCGGCATCGCACCCCTGCTCGGCTTCAACGACGCGATGGAAGCCCTGTCGATCGCGGTTCGGGTAAACTCGATCCACAGACAGAAAAGAGGACAGCCCCGGCCCGACGATTTACTCACCGACCCGGCTGACGCAAAACCCAATGCACAAACGCGAATGCTCGACGAGGCCGAATCCAAGACGCTGCTCGCGAGTTACGGCCTGAAGACCCCTGAGTTTTGTGTGAGCAACCGCGACCAGGCGGCAGATGATGCACAGAAAATCGGCTTTCCGGTAGCGCTCAAGCTAATCAGCAACGAGATTTCGCACAAGGCGAAAATGGGTGGGGTCAAGCTCTCACTCGACACGAAAACGGCGGTTGACGAAGCGGTTAACGAAATCACCGAGGCCGTGGCGCAGCATGGCGGGAAACGCATCGACAACTTTCTGCTTGAGCGCATGATAGAGAACCCACGCGACGAGTATATTATCGGTATCAAGCGTCAGGCTGCATTAGGTCTGGCGATGATGATCGGTCGTGGCGGGGTAAATACCGAGGTACTGAACATTCACAGAACTGTGCTACTGCCGCTGGTAGATGCCGATCTGATCGAGGCGATGGCAGGCATAGGCTTGCATGAGACTAGCGCGGGCTACGCCTCGATGCTGGCCGCTGCACAGGCCGTGGCCGCTTACGCGCTCGACCATCGGCATCGACTGCAATCGCTCGATGTTAATCCGCTTATCGTAACTGAAAGTGGTGCCGCTATTGCCGCCGACGCACTGATTGTACTATCGACGGAGAACTGACCATGCCCGCTGAAGATGCCATTGGAATGCAGGGCCCCGCGTACGAGATGGATATCGAACGCGGCAAGATACGGGATTTTGCACGCGCGATGCATGCGCCCTTGCCCGAGTACATCGAAGGACAGCATCCGCTGATTCCAGCGACCTTCCTGATCACCGCGGCCTACAGCTGGGGATACTCGCTCGAGCGACCGCGTGGAACCGTATTCGAACAAATCGATCACGATCTGTCGGTACCTTTGCACGCAGAAGAGTCTTTTACCTTCCATGCCCCGTTACCACGGGCGGGCGACCGCCTGGTTTGCCGGGCATCACTCGAAAATGTGTGGCGCAAGCAAGGTGGACGTGGTGGTGACCTGACATTTCTGACCATGCTGACCGAGTTTCGCAACCAGGCTGGAGAATTAATCGCCGAGGAACGCTCGACCACGGTTACTACGGAAAATGCACCCGACGCCGATGACTGGGATGTCGATATTCCCGACTACCGACCCGACTATCCTGAAAACCTCGATCCGGGCGATCCATTCGCGCATATTATGCGCAGCAACTGGGTAGCCCTGGAGGAAGGGATGAGTCCGGGTGAAATTAGTACCGGGGCATTACGCATCGGTGACATCGTGCGTTTCCAGAGCGTGGTCGGTGAAGACAACCCGCTGCACTACGACCTGGTCTGGGCGAAGACCCTGGGTTACCCGAATGTATTCGGCCTGGGCTCGCACCAGGCAAGTATGCTCGCCGCCTATGCCGCGCACTGGCTGGACCCCGGCGCGATCCGCTGCTTCAAGGCCCGCTTCAGAAACGTTTACTGGCCCGGTGAGACCTTGTTTTACCAGGCAGAGGTAACAGGAAAATATATAGACAAGGCCAGCGGACATCGCATGCTCGAATTGACCCTCGAATGTACCCGCGACAATCACGACCCGGTAGTGGATGCCTGGATGACATTGGACTTCGACCAGTAGCCGTTGCCGCCGGACCGAATCGAACCGGTCGCGACCGGCGAATTCATGTCGATGGCGATGCCCGCGCTGAAGGTTGAAGACTTTCATTTCACTTCCCCGTCGAATTAGCCGACTCCGCATTCAGGCATTATTAACAGAAAGTACTAAAGTAATCAGAACAGTTGATAGAATTGTGATTCAGCAGATTCTGTTTCATCAACCGCTTTGACTCCGAGGCAACCTATGAGTAGCGACAAATGGACTGGCCACTAGTTCTCTTTTTAGCCGTGGTAGCTATTTTCGCCTATCGTGGCTACCAAAAAGGCCTGCTCAGGTCCCTGTCCAGGGTGCTAAGCCTGCTCGCCGGTTATACCGCCTCGATTCTCTATACCGAACAGGTCTCTGCCATCCTCGCTTCCCGCTTCGAACTGGAAGGTATCGTCTCTTTTATTGCCGCAGGACTAGGTTTGTTTTTCGCGGCCGGCATCGCGGTCAGCATCGTTTTCTGGATTGTTGCGCAGCTAATGCCCGCGCAGGAAACCCCATCGACAGCATCAGCCCTGGGAGGGCTGGCAGTAGGATCGATGGTTGGTGTGATAGTCGCCATCATCGCCGTCTGGTCGTTTACTTTTGTGCGCGATTTTCGCGCTAGCCCCGAGGTTGACGAGCTGGCACAAACTGACAGGAGTAAAATAGAAACCCTCGCCAGCAAGGTCGCTGGCAAAGCGGTCAACACCGCCATGTCGCTGGGCTCCGTCAACCCCGAGGTCGCCAGGCTGAGCGCCGCGATGATCGAAGCGCCGGCCGAGATCTCACAGCATGCCAGGCAGCTCATGAGTAGCGCCGATTTTCAGGCCCTGCTGGCTGACCCGCAAACCCGGGCAGCGCTGGAAAGTGGTGATACCCGGGCCCTGCAACAATTGCCCGCTTTTCAGAATCTGGTAAAAAATCCTGATTTTCTGGCGCTGGCGGAATCGACCGGAATGCTGACCGATGTTGCCGAAGGTACGGGGCCATCGGACGCCATTCTTGCCACCCGGATGACTGAAATCTGGGGACGTGTAGAGCGCGTAAAAAACGACGCCCGCGTTCAGGAAATACTTGGCGATCCGGAGTTCCAGCAAAAAGTGCAGTCCGGAAACCCGATGGACATGTTAACCAATCCCCGCCTGATGGAACTGGCGAATATTATTTTCGCAGAACCTGAAGCGCCTGTCGGTGCAAACCTGAATGCCCCTCAAAGCGAAAGCAATACGCCGCAGAGCCCGGAGAAAAAAACAAAAATCTACAGCTGGACCGATGAAAACGGTCAAATTCACATAAGCGACATCAAACCGGAATCTTGATCCCATCACCCTCGGACGGTCGTAAGGATACCCATTCAACCGGCCTTGTTATATTCTATTCGCTCGTAACAACCCGACATAGCGCATGGCATCATTACAGGAACAATTACTCAAGGCCGGTTTGGTCGACAAAAACAAGGCCCAGAAGTTAAACAAGGACAAGCAAAAGCAGGCTAACCTGGTGCGCAAATCCGGGGCTAAGACTGATAACGTGGTAAAGGCCAGGGCGCAGCAGGAACGGGCAAAAAAACTGGCCCGTGATCGTGAACTCAATCTGCAAAAACAGCAGGCGTCCAACCAGAAAGCGATCACTGCCCAGGTAAAGCAGTTAATCGAGTTGAATAGCCTGGATAGAGACCAGGGCGAGATTTCCTATAGTTTCGTCTATCAAAACAAGGTGAAAAATATCGGCGTCAGCGAAGACCTGAAGAATCAACTTACCCAGGGTCGCCTCGCGATCGTGACCTTACTGGTAAACGGGGAACGGAAATTTGAAATCGTACCGGCACCGGTAGCTGAAAAAATTGGCCAGCGGGATGCCGCATCGGTGGTCCATCTCAACCAGAAAGTTGAAATGGAGGAAGATGATCCTTACGCCGATTTCCAGGTCCCCGACGATTTAACCTGGTGAGGTAACGCCTGGTTCAGAATCGGGGGCAGTAGCCTGATTTTTCCAGTATCAGCAATAACTGTATTAGGAGCGAGGTTTTAGACCTATATCGTCATTGAAAAAATTCTGGTATCCGGGGCCTTACGCAACAGGCGCAGGTCAAATGCCATACAGATATTCCTGACAAAAGGACGGGCATGCTCAGGTACTAGCAGTTTGTTGTCAGTCAATTCCACCAATCCATCGGCCTCCATTTCCGCCAACCTCAATAGACACTCCTGCAACTCCGGAAACTGGTGAGCCTGATCCTCCCAACTGGTCTCGAATTGACACATGATATTCAGAATATGCTGTCTTACGATGCGATCTTCCGGGGTCAACAAATGACCTCTAAATATCGGTAACTCGCCCTGGTTGGCACGGGTTTCGTACTCGGGCACCGTTTTCTCATTTTGCGCAAACGCGTACCAGGAATCACTAATAGACGACATGCCCAAACCGATCATTAACCGGGTTTTACTGGCCATGTAGCCCATAAAGTTACGGTGTAATTTCCTGCTGATTAATGATTGATACAGGGAGTCGGATTTCAGTGCAAAATGATCCATGCCGATTTCCTCGTAACCCAATTCCGAAAACAGCTTCTTACCCGCCTCGTAGAGGGCTCTTTTTTCCTCATTTTTAGGCAGGTCCGCTTCGCTGAATCCACGTTGACCGGTGCCTTTTATCCAGGGCACGTGCGCATAGCTGTAGAAAGCCAGTCTATCTGGAACCAGCTGGTTGGTTTTATTGATCGTGTCGATTACGTTTTCCAGGGTTTGATGAGGTAAGCCGAAGATCAAATCATGACTTATCGAGGTAAAACCGGTTTCCCTGGCCCATTCAGTGACCTGCCTGACCTGCGCAAAACTCTGCATCCTGTTAATTGTTTTCTGCACCAGGGGATCGTAATCCTGGACCCCAAAACTGCATCTGCGAAAACCCAGGTCATACAAGGTGTCGAGATGCGACCTGGTGGTACTGTTGGGATGCGCCTCGAAGCCATACTCATTTCCCTCCGCTACCGCGGCATGTTCCAGGATTCCTTCGATCAGATATTTAAGATGGTCCGGACTAAAGAAAGTCGGCGTACCGCCACCGAGGTGTAATTCCTTAATCCTGGGCGTTGCATCGAACAACTCCCGGTAAGTCTTCCATTCACTTAGTAGCGCATCAATATAGGGTTTTTCGACGCTATGCCTTTTCGTGATACGTTTGTGACAACCACAAAACGTGCACAGGCTTTCGCAATAGGGAAGGTGAATATATAAACTGATACCCTCACTGCTGTTACTTTCCTCAAATGCCCGCACAGCCGTATCTTTCCAGATGGTTGGAGAAACCGATGCTTCATCCCAATAGGGAACGGTTGGATAGCTGGTGTAACGCGGCCCGGGTATATTGTATTTCTGAATTAAATTATCATGCATGTCAGGCAATCAGGGGTAAGTTCAACAAACCAGGCCAGGCGGATTTTCCCGCAATCCCCTATGTTAACAGAACCGATATATATATCATGAACAGGAACCGCTATTGGCAAATTCCGCCACAATAGTAGCGCACAATTAATCACACAGAGGCCCTATGCTACCGCTGAATTTATCTGCTAACGAAACCCGAATCATCGGCTGTCTGATGGAGAAATCTGTCACCACACCGGATCAGTATCCTCTTACGCTGAACGCGCTGACCAATGCCTGTAACCAGAAGTCGTCCCGTGAACCGGTGATGTCGCTGCCGCAGGGCGTGGTGCAACATGATGCGCGCTTGCTGGAGAGCAAGCATCTACTCAGGATCGAGGAGGGTTTCAAACGCGGGGTGGAAAAATATGCGCAACGATTCTGCAATACATCCTTCAGTGAATTGCAATTCGACGCGGCACAATTCGCCATCGTTTGCCTGTTGCTGCTGCGTGGCCCGCAAACCCCGGGAGAACTTAGAGCCCGCAGTGGCCGGCTGCATGAGTTTGCTGACAATACCGCGGTGGTGGAAGCACTCAACTGCCTGATCGAGCGCGAGGGCGACGCACTGGCAGTTCAACTGCCACGCACTCCGGGGCGTAAGGACGCCGAGTACATGCATCTATTCTCGGGGCCCGTCGACGTACAGGCACATGTCGAAAGGGTGCAAACCGACACAGGCAGTGATTCCTCGCCACGGGTCAGTATGACTGGGCTCGCGCAGCGGGTTAGCGATCTCGAGGCTGAAGTCGCCGAGCTCAAAAAGCTGCTGGAGTAATGCAGCGCAGGTTAGCGTTATTGCGTTGCGACAACTTGCAGTGACTGGTGCGCGGTACGCCTGGCCTGCCGGCGTTTGATCGGCGAGCCACTAATCCACTGCTGGATTCAGTCAGTTTTTATAGGCAGGATCTTTCTCTTCGAGTAAGCGAATTACCGCATCCCAGGCCATGTCGATATGATCAGGGAATTCGTCGGCGTGCACCTTGCCTTTTCTCGCCATCTCATCGACAACCTCGGCAGTGGGAGTCACGATATCGGCGCCCGAAGCCAGCACATCGACCTGTACCTTGCAGGCGTTCTCCGCCGTATAAAGAAAATAAAATGCTTCAGCCACGCTACGACCAACTGTCAGCAATCCATGATTTTGCATAATCATGATCCAGCTATCGGCCATGTCTGCACCCAGTCGCTCGCACTCTTCGTTGCCCGCTCGTGCGATGCCGTAGGCGTGATAGCAAAGCATGTCGCGAATCTCATTAGCCTGCTGGGTCAGGGGCAACAGGCCGCATTCCATGCACGAAACCGCCATGCCCGCACGAGTGTGACTGTGCAGGGCCACGTTGATATCAGGCCGCGCTTTCAGCATGGCGCTATGGATGGCATGGCCAGCATTGTTGTAGGGGTAATCACCATCAATCACGTTGCCATCGAAATCGACCTTGATCAGGTTGCTGGCGCAAATTTCGTGGAACAACAACCCGTAGGGATTGATCAGGTACTGGTCCGGATGGCCCGGGACCCGGGCACTCAAATGGGTAAATATCGAATCGGTCCAACCATAGTGCACAAAAGCCCGGTAACAGGCTGCCAGCTGAACTCGAAGCTGCCATTCTTCTTCGCTACAGTCTTTGGAAACAAGTTGCGGGGTTGGATTGCTCATGAAATCTCCTGGACCTCAATCTGGTTCTTTGGTTGATTTCTTTGCCGGAGTGAGGCTGCGACTAAGATACTGGTAAAAATCCCAGATGGTACCTTCAAGATCGCGCGCTGCCAACGGGCCAGGTTCGTGAAAACGAGATTCCAGCCCCTGCTGCACCCTGATTAAAACCTGCTTGTCTTCGGCCATGGTGTGCTGAAACAGTTTTATCGCATTATCGACATCCTGCTGCGACCAGTGTTCACCATAAAAGATCAGCCCCATTTTCACCCTGACCCGGTCAGTCGATTCCGGACGAATACATAAAAACGAGCTGTAGTCGCTGCCAATCCCAACCGTAAGCCCGGGTGGAACCGCAAACATGACGCAGGTATCCATTTGTTCATCGCTCAAGTCGGGATGACCGATGCGGTCTTCCGGCAGGCGCGTGGTAAAGCCGACACTATAGCCGAAATGGCGTTTGCCGGGTTGTAAATGACTGCAAAGCCGGCTCGGATTGACCTTGTGCAGGGTGTCCTTATGCAAGGGTGTAAGGTGATACCCTTCCATGAAGTTTTCCAGCAGACATTTCCAGTTTGTATCCCAGGTCTCCTCGGCCAGGTAGCGCAAAGACATTTGTTCCAGATGATAGTCATTGATCACCGCATCGAGTGGCGCGAGCTGCTTTTTCAGGCTCGCCGCACGCGGGTTCAAATTGACAAAAATGAAACCCTGCCAGAATTCGCACTTCAACTCAGGCAGTCGGCATTGCTGCAGGTTAAAAACCTCGTGCGAATCCAGGTGCGGTGCATTCAACAGTTGCCCGGTGGTGTCATAGGCCCAGTGGTGGTAAGGGCACAAAAACTTCCTGGTATTGCCGCTGCCCTCGGCGAGGACTGTGCCGCGATGACGGCAAACATTGGAGAGTGCCCGGATCTCTCCGTCCCGTCCATGGACTACCAGGATCGGCTCACCGATGTGATCGAAAGCAAAGTAATCGCCGGGTTGGCTGACTTCTTCGACCCGCCCGACACAAAACCAGTCCCTGGCGAACAGTTCATCGCGCTCGGTTTGCATCCAGCCTGGATCGGTATAAAAAGCACCCGGCAGTGAAAATCCCTGCTCGTAGGGTTTATCCTTAATCGATCGCAGGGTCTTCAGGAACAATGAATTCTGCGTTTTCGTCGGATTCGATGCCATATACCAGAACCTGTCAGTGGGGATTTAATCGTTGCTAAGTCGCTATGTTCGCCTATATTAAATAACTGGAGTTAAATAAAACAGGGGAATTCTCATGAGCGAAGCCATTCTAGAGGGCGATGCAAATCCGTATAGTGCACCCGATGCAGCGCTGGATACCGGGCAGGATGCTCTTTATCAACCGAAAATTTTTTCTTTCAGTGGTCGAATCGGACGTATGCGCTACCTGGCCTATGGTATCGGTGTCAACATTTTACTGATGGCGGTAATGATTCCATTGGGTGGTGCAGGAGGCCTGATGGGTGGCGAGGCCGGTATGTCGATGATCGCTATGCTCGTGATAGGGATTTTTTACATTGCCACTTTCGTGATTTCGATCATGTTCGCCAAACGACGGCTGAACGATTTGAATCGCAGCGGCTGGTGGTTCCTGCTGTTTCTGATTCCGCTGGTGAACCTGCTATTCGCGATTTACATCCTCTTCTTCCCGGGTACCGACGGCGATAATAATTTTGGCCCGGCGCCGGCTGCAAATTCGATCGGCGTGCTGATTCTGGGCTGGATATTCCCGGTTATAATGATTCTCGGCATCGTTGCAGCTGTTGCGATACCGATGTTTGCCGGTACAGCACCTCAATAAACACCAGCCACCCCGTTCGATCACTCAGGCAAAAGCCGGCAAAACCTCTGCAGCAGAATAGTTCGAGAGAACGTTTCTGTTCCTTTTGCCCAAGCCCCATGCTGGCGTAGTAGATAAAATCGTCAACGCCAAGCGCTTCATAGCGCTTGAGCTTGGCGATCACATCGTCAGGTGAGCCGAACATCAGGTTTTCTTCCAGCATATCCGCGTTGTACTGCTCACGATCGGTTAATTCATCGAGTGGAATCTGTTTCGGAAAGCCATTGTTGACATCGCCCAGGTTACGGAACAGGTTTTCGAATTGACCCAGCACTGACTGAATTGCCCTGATCGCGGTATCGCGACCCGCCGCATCTTCGTAGAGCGCCGTGTGGCGCATCATTGCGAATCGCGGCCGATCGGCACCGGGGTATGCAGCGATCGCTTCATCGAGCTGGGATTTGTACAGCTCGGCCTCGGCAAATGGTCGTGTCAACGGCCATGACATGACATTGCAATTATTCTTCACCGCGTAATCGAAGGTAATCGGCGACCTGGCCGCGACCCATATCGGCGGATGCGGTTTTTGCACCGGTTTAGGCACCGAGGTCGAGGTCGGAAAAGTCCAGAACTCGCCATTATGCTCATAATCACCTGCCCATAACGCCTTTAACGCGGGCAGCATTTCCTGCATGTACTTATAGGCGTCTGATTGCTTGAGGCCGGCATGCATACGATCAAACTCGCGCTGGTAAGCGCCTGAACCGAGACCGAACTCGAGCCGCCCGCCACTGATCAAATCGGTGAAAGCGGCTTCTCCGGCCAGGTTGATCGGATGCCAGTAAGCTGCCACCGCAACCGCGGTACCGAGACGAATATTGTCGGTATGGCCAGCCCACCAGGTTAAAATCTGGAACGGGTTGGGCGCAATCGTCATTTCCAGCGCATGGTGCTCGGCTGCCCAGGCCACACTGAAACCGGCCTGATCGGCCATTTGCACCATTTCCAGGGTATGTCGCGCGACATCGTTCATGTCCATGCTGTCGTCCATACGCTCTAAATTGATTGCCAACTGAAATTTCATCTTGCTTACCTTCTGCTTCGGTTTAACCGGCTTTTACCGGCTGTGAATAACGGTCGATATTAATCCTATTCTTCGAATTTCGAAACTTCTTCCATCAAAATCGGGATCGCCAGGTTACAGGAATGGATTCCCATTACCGTGGTCAATTGAATGGTTTCGAGAATCTCTTCCATACTGGCGCCTGCCTTGAGGGCATTCTGGATATGGCGGCGCACGCCGGGCCCATAAAGATGCGTGGTGGCGGCATTAATCGCGATCAGGATCAATTCCTTGTACTTCTGTTCGAGCGGACCCTGCGACTGCGGCACATTGCGAAACGCGAGATAAGCCTCGAGAAAGTCCGGATCGAGTTCGCGAAACTGCTCCCACAAAGGGTTCCAGTCACCTTTCGCCTTATGCTGCTCGGTATGCGGGAAAGATTTACGTTCATCGACCATGATTACTCATCCTCCGCGGTGCTTGAAAGAGTCGCGGCGAAAGCTGTAAAGCGCGGCCGGATCGACCGCGATGTCGACCACCGCGGGTTTGCCACAATCGAGCGCGGCCTGCACGGCATCACCAACTTCCCCGATGCGTTCGACCTTGAAACCCGCTGCACCGTAGAGTTCGGCGATCTTGTCAAACGGAGGACTGCTGATATTGGCGCCGATGTAGCGCTCACCGAAAAAGTCCCGTTGATAGGCTTTTTCCGCACCCCAGCACTGGTTGTTCATGACGATGGTAACGGTATTGATACCGTGATCAACCGCGGTACTCAGTTCGGAAATAGTCATGCCGAAACCACCGTCACCCATCAGGCTCACTACCGACTTGTCGGGTCGAGCCAGCTTGACACCAAGGCCACAGGCGAACGAGAAACCGACCAGGCCGAAATCGAGCGGTGTAAACAGGCATGGCGGCTCCCAGTAATTCAACGCATCGGTGGCCTGCAGGCAAAGCGTTCCGGCATCCATGGTCACTGCCGCGTTTTTAGGTAACACTGCGCGCAGCTCCTTGTACAACCCCGAGGGCTGGATCGGGTGTGCCTCGGACTCAGCATTTGCGTCACGTTGCTGCAGGTAGTTCTGCCGCTCCTCGATACAGGCCTGGGTCCAGGCATCCACCTCGGCGCGAGCCTCGAGCTTGCCGAGTGCGTCACAAAGCTGCCGGGCGGTTGCCCGTGCATCGGCCCAGATGCCAAGCGTGATCGGGAAATAGCGACCGATCGCGGTCGGTTCCAGCTCTACCTGGATGATCTTCGCCTGCTGATTGATATTGTCATAGGAGTAAAAAGTCGAATTGAAACCCAGGCGGGTACCCAGCGCCAGGATCACATCGGCTTCTTTCGCCAGTCGTGACGCGACCAGGTTACCGCGCGGTCCCATTTGCCCCGCATTTAACGGATGCTCAAACGGAATTGCATCCCCGTGCCCCGGGGCGAGGATGATCGGCGCATTGAGTGCTTCGGCCAGGGCCAGCGCATCGGCGTGACCACCGGTATTCTTGATTCCACCACCGGTCACGATTACCGGTTGCCTGGCCGCGCGCCAAAATTCCGGCCGCCTGCTTGATCACATCATCGGCCGCGACAGGCACATTCTGCGAACGGTAACTCTGCGGTGACTGCAAATCTGCAAACTCGGTCACCTCGGACAGTACATCCCTGGGCAGATTGAGCTGCACCGGACCCCTGCGCGGCGTCATCGCGGTGCGAAAGGCTTCGCGAAACATTTCCGGTACCCGGTCGGTTTGCGTCACGGTCCAGGTTTTCTTGGTAATCGGTTTGAACAATGCCTGTTGATCGACTTCCTGGAAGGCATCGCGGTATACATGCGCCGATGACAGTGAGCCGGCAATCGAGACTACCGGTGAAAACGCGGCATAGGCCTGCGCGAGACCCGTCACCAGGTTGGTCGCACCCGGTCCATTTTGCCCGGCAAGAACGACGCCGGCGCGTCCCGACGCACGCGCGTAGCCATCGGCCATATGAGTGCCGGTACGCTCGTCGTGGACGCCGATAAAATTTATCTCGTTCGCATCATACAGCGCATCGAACATTTCCATCGTGGCCGAACCGATCAGGCCAAACACATGCTCGACTTTTTCAGCCTGCAACGATGCGACCGCAGCCTGCCCACCCGACATTTTTTTCATTTAGGGCTCCCGTAAAATGTTCTACTAAGTATCCGGCAGTTCTTCAAGAAATTCCACCAGCGCGGTGACAAAAAACGACGGATTTTCGCACAAACCCATGTGCTGCAAGCCGGGCACGATAATGACTTGCGCGCCGTTGATTTCGCTGGCGATAGCTCTGGCTCATGGCTGGCGTGCTGCCGCTGTCGTTTTCACAGGTTATTATCAGCGTCGGATGGGTAATCGGTGGCTGCGGCCGGATTAACTCGACCACTCCGAATGCCAGTACCTGTCGGCACAGCGCATAACTCTCGGGATCGTTAGCCAGAACCCAACCACGTACGGTAGCGATAAAATCGGGATTGGCGGCAATAAAATCCGTGGTAAACCAGCGCTCGATGGTCGCGTCCAGCGTCGCTCCAGGGCCCCCCGCGGCAGAATCCAGCGCGCGTTGCTCGACCAGCTTTTGCGCTTCTGGCTCACGTTCGTGCGGAGAATTCAGAATCGCCATGGCGCGTAATCGGTCAGGATGATCCATGGCGAAACGCCGATTGATCATACCACCCAGGGAGAAACCGATAATCGAGCATTGATCTATCGCCAGCTCATCGAGCAGCCCAAGCAGCTGTTCGGAAAACATCGTTAGCGACGGAGTTCCCGGGGGTGGCGCACTCTCGCCATGTCCATACAGGTCGTAATTCAAAACCCGATAGCGCTGAGACAAGCGTGATGAGAATTTTTCCCAGACGTGCCGATTCAGACCAAGGCCATGGACCAGTACAATGACCGGCGCATCGGCTGGCCCGCTCAGTTCGTAAACACTTCCATTTCGGCTGGTTCTGGACATGAGGAAGACTGCGTTAGTAATGTTGAGTCGACTAATTTAACCCAGCCGGTTAAAAATTGAGAGCAGTTTATCGGCGCAATTTGCTTGCGACACCCCGCAGCAGCAACCCAGGCGATCTATTCAGGCTGCTGTGTCCGGCGTCAGGTAAGCAGTTGCAGACAACGGTCGCGAGTCTCGCCCATCATGGCGGTGGGAGCGCCCGCCTTGGCCAGGACACGGGTACCGAAATAGGCACTGATAATAAATGCCGCCAGCGATGCAGCCTGTTCCTCATTTTCGGTCTGTGCTTTCAGTGCATCCATAATCGCCAGCTTCAATCGACGGATAGTCGTCTTGATCTCGCTTTTCACCTGCTTGTCGGTGACTGCCATTTCCAGGCTCGCATTGCATAACAGGCAGCCACCGGCAAATTCACCCCGTTTGGTCGATTCAATCACGTTGTCAAACAGGCGGGCGATTTTCTGCCTGGCGCTACCCTCGCCATTGAGCATATCGATTCCAGCCTGGATTCGCGTGCGGTCATAGTGCTTTAACGCGGCCAGGTATAGCGCCTGCTTGTCGCCGAAAGCACCGTAAAGACTACCCTTGAGCAATCCCGAAGCGGCAACCAGGTCCTGCATCGATGTGGCTTCATAACCTTTATCCCAAAATACCTTCATCAATTTCTCGATAACCTGAATTTCTTCAAACTGTCTTGGCCTGGCCATATTCAATCCGTTTAAATAGTTGAACTGGTTATTGTCTGATCGGTCAGTAACCAGTATATTACTGCGATCGGCTGTTTTGCAGCCATATTTTTCGACTAGTTTATGACCATTTGGTCAATAATTCAACCCGAAGAAATAGAATCATGCCCGCTAGATACGATGTTGTTGTTCTCGGCGGCGCACGCACTGCTGCATTCGGCGCAGTTACCGCCGTTGGCAACCTATGAAGGCCGTAGCGGACGAATTAAGTATACTGTCCCCGATATTCAAACAGAACGAGACGATTGCATGAAAACGCGCATCACCGAACTTCTTGGCATCGAGCACCCGATCATTCAGGGCGGCATGCATTATGTGGGTTTTGCCGAATTGGCGGCGGCGGTGTCTAACGCCGGGGGACTCGGCATCATTACCGGGCTAACGCAACAGTCAGCCGGCGACCTGGCCAACGAGATTGCCCGCTGCAAAGACATGACGAACAAGCCGTTCGGCGTAAATCTAACCTTCCTGCCCAGCCTGGCCACACCTGACTACCCCGCTTACATCAAGGCCGTCATCGAAGGCGGCGTTACGGTAGTTGAAACCGCCGGCCGCAACCCGCAGGAATATCTGCCGGCACTGCAGGATGCCGGCATCAGGATCATTCACAAATGCACGTCGGTGCGACACTCGCTCAAGGCCCAGGCGATCGGCTGCGACGCGGTCTCGGTCGATGGCTTCGAATGCGGTGGTCACCCCGGTGAAGACGATATCCCGAACATGATCCTGCTGCCGCGCGCAGCCGACGAACTGACGATTCCGTTCGTCGCTTCAGGCGGCATGGCGGATGCGCGCAGCCTGGTAGCCGCCCTGGCGATGGGCGCGGATGGCATCAACATGGGCACCCGCTTCATCGCCACCCGGGAAGCGCCCGTTCATGCAAAGGTCAAGGCAGCCATCGTTGCGGCCAGTGAACTGGATACCCGACTGGTGATGCGCCCATTGCGAAATACCGAGCGGGTATTGAACAATCTGGCCGCCGAGCGCCTGCTCGAAAAAGAGCGGACGCTGGGTAGCGAATTGAAATTTGCAGACATCATCGATGAGGTGGCCGGCGTCTACCCGAAGATCATGCTCGATGGCGAGATGGAGGCCGGCGTCTGGTCCTGCGGCATGGTGGCCGGGCTGATCAACGATGTACCCACCTGCAAGGAACTGATCGACCGGATCATGAGTGAAGCCGCTGCACTGATCAATCAGCGGCTCGGTGGCATGGTCAACAGCTAATCGGTGGGACTGGAAGTCACACTGTTTGAAAAAGATACCAGCCTTATAAGTGGCCCTCCTTGGTGTCATTTGCATGCAGGTGGAAATCTCTATCGTGAGATATCTGATGCCCAGTGTTTGACCCTGCTGAAGCAGTCAATCGATTTTTTACGTTTTTATCCTTTCATAGTGGACTATCGCCCTACGGTCATAGTCCTGCCAACCACTGACAGTTCTACCCCTGAAGCACTACTGCCACGTCTACAACTGCTAACACGTGAATATGAGGCACTCATAGCCCAAGATAGCAAAAATGAGGTTTTAGGTAAACCTGAGAACTACTATCGGATCTACAGCAGAGAACAGACAGAGGCGCTTAGACAAAAAGAGTTTGTCAAATCTCCTAAAACATCTGATGATTGGATGATACCTGTGGCAAAAAATATCGATCTGGCTAAAGTACAGTTTCCACTTATCATGGTACAGGAGTATGGACTTAACCTCTTTAGATTGGCTGCTGGTGCAACACTTATACTTGCAAGCCTGGCGTCTGTCACACTCCAAACAAACAGCATTGTGTATAATGTACAACAAAATGTTGATACCAACGGTTGGAATGTAAGTTATGTCAAAGACGATATCGGCCACACTGAATCTTTTGATTATCTTATCAATGCAGCTGGTTTCAGAGCAGGAAAAATTGACGATATGCTCGGCGCACCCTGTAAATCGATGGTAGAGTTTAAAGCTGCTTATGTGAGTCACTGGGAAGGCTATGATGATGCACAGTTTCCTGAAATCATCTTTCATGGAGAACGTGGTACACCTCAAGGTATGGGGCAGTTCACACCTTACCCTGGAGGGTACTTCCAGCTGCATGGTATGACCAAAGACATTACCCTCTATGAAGATGGTTTAGTGGCTAACACAGCCCTAAGCTGTCAACCAAGACTGGGGCAAAACTTTTTAGAGAAGATAGAGAAGTCATGGACAGAAGATGAAACTCAAAAACGTACTGATTCTGCGATAAAACATCTCTCACGGTTTATCCCTGCTTTTTCTACTGCACATGTAGGCTCCAAACCGCTTTTTGGGGCACAGCAGATCCCCGGAGATGACCCTACACTACGTGTGGCAGAAGTCTCTTTCCCTCGTGAGCGTTATGCCAGATGCGAGATAGTCAAAGTCTCTTCAGTACTCGATATGATAGATGCCATCGCCAGACAACTCATAGATTTAGGGTATCTTGATGCAACTCAACTTGGCAAAAGAGATTTTGAGCATATCTCAACAACCCTAAAAGAAAATACTCTGAAGCAATGTGCAGAGCAGATAGCTTTAGAAAGGGATTATCCTGCCTTATTGGCCGCTAGAAATGTTTCGGAGCCCAGATCATGAAAAATTATTACACATACTACTAGGCATAAATACACTCTTTGCCACCGCACAGCTAGAACACCTCACCATCGAAAACCAAGATTTTTCTGTTATCACGGAATCCTATGATATCTATAACAGTGAGGGAAAGAGAAATAAGTATTTATTTCTCTTTAAAAGTGATGGCTTTTACAAGAAAACCGTTCATCGTTTTTAGCCACTTTTGCATACACGTTTAGCGGTGTATCTGTCTCTTTGGCTATCTGCATAACCTCACTGTAATGCTCTGGAGCAAAGCTTACCAACATCTCATACTCTTCCCCACTATGGCCTATTTCATCGCTGATAGTGTCAAAGAGTTGAAATCCATATTTATTAATATCTAACATCTTATTCGTATCACAAAATAGTCCATCTGAGATGTCCATTCCTGTACGTAAAAAAGGTCTGGCCTTACTGATAAATTCTGCTCTTAAAGTAGGCTCTAAAAAGCGTGAGTTCTCAGCTATTTTTTCACCTCTGTAAAGTGCATCCAGGTCTCGTTTACTCTCACCCAGTGTCCCGGTGTATGCCAACAGATCACCCTCTTTCAAGCCTTTACGCAAAAGAGGTGTATCACTCTTGGAAATGATGGTAATGGACAGATGCAGTTTATCTCCGCCTATGGTGTCTCCGCCTATGATCTCACAACCGTACTCCTTGGCTGTGCTTTCCATGCTAAAGGTCAGTTCATCTATCTGAGTTTCTGTCAACTCTTTAGGTATGGAAACCGTAACAAGGGCAAATTGCGGTTGTGCGTTCATGGCAATGGCATCTGATAGGTTGATAAGCATCGCTTTGCGTCCTATCTGTGCTATGCTCATCCATGCACGCTTAAAATGCACATCTTCAAAGAAAGCATCCATACTGTAAAGCGTATCGCCTATCACTGCAGCATCGTCACCTATATGCTTGGAACTCAGTCTGTTTATAAGGTATTGTTCTTTGTCTATTTTCTTCATAGTTGGGATTGTAGCATATTTGTTATATAAGCGTTAGATACACTTAATTGTTAAAAATAAAAAGTGTTTAGAATGCATATAATCTCGAAGTATATCCAATGACTTTTTCTTTATTTCCATAATTTATTTTAAAAATTATAATAATATATGCACTCTAAAGTTATTTCTTGCAATAGCAGGACATTTTTTGTATACTCTTAATATGAAAAATAAAGTAATAGCGGGACATAGTACTCCCCCAATAAAATAGTTGCTAGCATCATTAAGTAGTTTGGAATTGGTTATTTTTCAAATTTAAACAAAAAGGAGAAATGAAATTGAAACCGATTTCTTTACTAACAATTATTTTAATGCTGATATATTCATCATCCTGGTGTCAGGAACCAACTTATAAGCAGGGTGTCAATATTTTTATAGAAACCGGTGTGACCCAACCGGATCGGATACCCACCTGGTATGCACCTATGGTAGCGATGCCTTACTCGCCAGTTTTTGAGGTTCTCGCGACTAAAGGCACGCAAGGTCGATATTATGAGTACACTTATGCTTTAACTATAAAGGATATGATTAAGTGGCATGGCCATGACTGCGAAGGAACAACTCATGCTGCAAACATAATGAAAATTGCATTTGAGATCCTGTTTCCCGATGGTATCATAGACAGAAGTGTTCTTAAAGGGATTTCGGGAACCGGGCCCTGCTGGTCAGATGCGGTCGCTTTTTTGACCGGGGCACGTCTTCAATATGGCAATCTCGGATTTTTTAAAAACAAAGATTATAACCATGCCATTATTTTGTACCGGACGGACACCAAGGTTGCCGTCTTAGCTACATACAAAAAAGGTATCAATAACATTCCAGGTGAGCCAGTTGTGCTACCGGAAAAAATCAATTGGAAAACAAAAGTTAACATGCAAGAGGTCATGGATCTTAAGAAAGAAGTGAAGAATGCAAAAGGAAATCCCTCTCCTTACCAAGTCGATCTTTTGCGCTTTTATCAATGGCAACATGTTAATGACATTCTTAGTCATCCTCTACATGAAAGCTATCAGGCTAAGATTATAGAAGACTTCAATTGGGATGATTGGGTAGATAACACAAAAGGTATTACGAATTCGTTTGAGCGATCAGATACACGGTTAAAAAACCATCCTTATCGTGAAAAACCTATTTTAGAGGGAAAATAAGTTATTTATAGTGCGGTTATCAGGTTTGATAAACGGTTTTAAATCGACATTTTTGTTATAGATATATTAGTAGGGATCAGACTAGTTTAGAGGTGATTTTCTAAAGATTTTCAGCAATAAATTGTATAAATGCTGCTTCCGACTATATCAACTGTTACTCATTTTCAAATAATATTGGAATTAGATGATAATAACTTTTACTCTTTCTTCTCGTCCAGTTAAACTCCAAACCACAACTCACTTCCTTTTACAATGACACTATAAAGTTTCTGTCACTTGAGAAAAATATGTTTACGATATAATCATTTAATATTTTAAAGTAGGCAATAATGAAAAAGAAAAACTTTTTTGAATCAGAACATGAAGATGAAACTAAATCTATAGCACCTTGTAAATGTTGCGCTTTGTATAGAAAATAGGATACAAAATGACAATCCAAAAAATTATATTTATCATACTGGTTTCTATACTCAGTTTGATGGGTGTTGATTCAAAAAAATTATATGAAGTTGTTACGACGTATGAGCGATATAGTGCAGGACTGGAGAAAAAATCCATGACCTTGGGCTTTGGAGAAATGGTTTATTCTGAGAATGATGTGATAAGTGATGTGACACTGGTATTGGTTCATGGGTTTGGCGGGAACAAGGACACTTGGAATAGAGTTGTAGCTGAATGGGATGATAAATACCACATCATTGCTATTGATCTGCCCGGGCACGGGGAGAGTGTTTCAGAGAAGACGTTAGGCTACACGATAACAGATCAGGCAGAAAGGTTAAATCTATTTTTGGAAGCTAAAAAGATCAAACATTTTTATTTGTTTGGTCATTCTATGGGAGGCGCAATTGCTCTGCGTTATGCAGTAAATCATAAAAAAAATGTAAATGCCCTCATTCTCATAGACTCTATGGGGATGGAACAAACAAAAAGCGATGGTGTCATCCTGGCAGAGCATTCCATTAAAAACCCACTGTATGATGTCTGTACAGAAGAAAGACTTGAGACACTTTTAAGCTACTCTATGTATAAGGCTCCCTATATCCCAGATATCATTAAAGACGCGCTTCTTCATGACAAATGCGAAAGACTAGCGTTGGAAAAAATATTGTATGAAGATATGTATAAAGATGTTGATTTAAGTGATGTAGCAAACAGTATTGATATACCAACACTCATTCTATGGGGTGAAAAAGACAGGATGACACATGTAGATGATGCTGCCTTGTTTCATCATACGATCAATGGAAGTCGATTGGTGATATTTAAAGAGACAGGACATGTACCTATACTTGAAGATCCTGAAAATACGGCTGATGAGATTAGTAAGTTTATTAAACAAACTGTATATACATTCTAAAACTGGAACTTCGGAACGAATGGAAACATATATCTCTATACACTCCCCCCTGCCTATTTTGCTACAAAAAAACCAGTCTAGCTCTTTCATTTTCCATTATCTATAATTTTCATACTCACTTCATACTTTAATATTATCATCCCAAAGAATTATCAGAGGAATATATATGAAATTAAAGTATTTAAGACCGCTATTTATAGGGACAACGCTCCTATTCACCCAAGTACATGCCGATATGACGGAACAGATATTATCTGAAATCGCAAGTGGTGAAAGAAGTATACGCCCTGAGATCACGTCACTCAAGAATGTACCCATTCCTGAACCTACAGACTTGAATGTGTATGTAAAAGATAAACAGAAGGCCATAGCCTTGGGTAAAGCACTTTTTTGGGATATGCAGCTAGGAAGTGACGGTGCAACTGCCTGTGCCTCATGTCACTTTAGTGCCGGTGCAGATAACCGTGCTAAAAACCAGATAAACCCAGGTTTTGCACATGCAAACCAGGATGGAACCTCTAGCTCCAGTAACGAGTTTGACAGTGATCAGGGTCCAAACTATCACTTGAGCACTTCAGACTTCCCACGCCACATGAAAGCTGACCCGAAGTTGTTTATATCAAATGTATTACGTGATACAGATGATGTTTTAGGTTCGCAAGGTGTGCACTACTCTCTATTTACTGAAGCAGGAGAAGAGCTTCTTCCTGACCCGGATGGATTTGAAGTAGGTGGCACAATACAAGACGTGTTCAGGCTAGAAATTCACCAACTGTCATTAATGCTGTGTTTAACCATCGTCAGTTTTGGGATGGTCGTGCAAGTAACATCTTTAATGGTAAAAATATCCATGGAGAGGCAGATAAAGATGCTTTTGTCTATAAAGTGATAGATGGAAAAGCAACAGCTGTACAAGTTAGCATAGATAACGCATCTTTAGCATCGCAGGCTACGGATCCTATCACAAGCAATATTGAGATGTCAGCAGATGGAAGAACATGGTCAGATGTAGGAGTGGAGATTTTAAGTACTGATACTGATACTAGTCAAGGAGGGAATCAA
>CAWCBX010000158.1:0-4573 GCA_963793595.1 uncultured Gammaproteobacteria bacterium
ATCGCTTTGCGATCAGTCTTTTCGAGATGGCGCTGCATTTTGATGAGCTCAGCCTGATAAGGTTTCAGATCCTCATCCTGAAGATGGGCGGTCAGGGCAGACTGGATGATAGATTTTCGTTGTTTTGACTTGAGTCGGGTTAGTAACGACTGCGCGTGATCAGCATGGTTTTCAAAATTGTCGATTTCCCTGATGTCTTCGATGGTTTCACGGATACTCGCGATATGCCGAGTGGATTTTCTGCGATTACTTCGCCAATTGATATTCTTGCCCGCCATAAGTGATTCCTTAGTGTCGCTAATAAGTATTGTTGTTGCATCCGTCACCACGTGTCATCTTACCCTTCGATCGGGATAACAATTTGACCTATATCAATATAGGAAGAGGGGTTTTAGGAGACACTAATAATATTATTAATAAGCGGGCTAAATATATGATTTAATTGGCCTTTTATAAACCCAAAAAATAACAGGCTATTCGGCTTTCGATTTGTTCTGTTTGTAGAAGCGGGTTGTACTACGCCCGTCAATACCGCAGTTTGTTAAGGCGCAACGGGCATGGAATATTCCGACATTCCCCATGCGTTTCCACCAGGGCCTGCCCCATGACTATCGCGATTGCTTTGGGCATCCCTGGCGGTCATTTCGCTCCGATTGTAAACATCACTGGGGGAACAGGAAAAATAAACGCCTGTTTGGAATGAACCGGGAGATATCGACTAACGGCATTCTTTGAAGCAATTCGGCGGTTCGGAACTTCGGCAATTTCTTTTCCCAGCGTCGGTTTCGGGTCGAACTCGGAAGCTCGTTTGCCCCTGACGAGAGTCTGCTTTCTCTACAGTGGGCAGTATATGCACAAGCCGTCCAACCAGACGTTCCAGTCGATGCCAACAAACGGCGCGACTGAGCTTGCTTTTATTAGCACCGCTACCGCTAATTGAGCGTGGCAACGATTTTCCGGATCTCCTCCGGCGTGTGTTCGCCCGCGAGCGGGGTTCCGGGCATCAGATATTTGCCCATGGCGAGTCCGCCGATCAGAACAGGCTCGTAACCGATGTCGCGGATCAGGCGCGAAGCGACTTCGATCGCTTGCGCATCATCGCCCGCGATCGGCATTCCGACTGCGTCCAGGCTCTTCGTGCGCCGCGCCCATCCGCGCGGCGCCGATGGCATTGAAAGCGCGGACGATGCGGGCGCCGGGGAGCAATTCCGCCGAGGCCAGACCTGCGCCTTTCTTCCGCGCCCAGGTCGCGATGTCACCGTCACGCGAGACGAACGGGTTGCACGTATCGATCACTACCTTGCCCTCGATTAGCGCCGCCAGATCCTTGCCGACTGCAGGCAGTGAGCCGTAAGGAACCGAGATCATCAACACTTCGCCAAAGGCAGCGGCTTCTCGCGGCGTTCCGGCACGCGCGTTGGACCCGAGCCTGGCGGCGAGCGCTTTATCATGCTCGATGTGGCGCGATGAAAACATGACTTCGTGTCCGGCTTTCACCCACACGCTACCGATCGCGCCGCCGACTCTGCCCGAGCCGACGATGCCAATCTTGGTTTTGCCTGCATTTGCAGCGCGCACCGTGAGCGGCAGCCCCTCTAGCATTAGTGCCGCGGTGATGGCCCCGGCGACCTGTAAAAATCTTCGCCGGCTTTGTCTGGTGATGGCTTTCGCTTTCATGGCTGGTCTCCATAGATTGCGGCAAATCGGTATCGTCGGCAATCGTTAAAGAAATGCAGGCAGTATAAAAGCCATGTTCCCAGATAACCATCGCCAATAAATCCACATACTGGCCAATTACCTGGCGTCATGTAAAGGACTGCCTGGGTCGTAAGTCGAAGCCCAATATGCTCATTTCAGCGCCTGCTTGCGGGGAACGACGATGCCAAGGCTACTTAGGCCTGCCTGTCAGTTAAGTCATTTTTACTAGTTCGTGAACTGCGTCTCTACAATCTGTAGCATTACCATATTATGATGGAATCTACCCTTAGGTCAGTTATACGACCTGATTAACCCGCCAACTCCCGGTGGGTTTCTTTTGACTGCTCGGTTCAGACCCCTTACATTTCCCTCATTCCGCGACCAAGGTCTTGCGTGCTCTGACAATGTACTTACCGTTGGGCCAGTCGAAGTAGACGCGTACCTCGTACTCGCCGGGCTTGCTAGCAGTGAATTTCCAGGTGCCTTCCTTGACGCCCTTCGTGTAGAACCAGTCGCCAAACGTCGATGTCGGCGCACTCCTTGGGACCAGTGTCAGCCAGTCCTTTGGATTTCCAGGCAGGTTGCGAACCGTGACGGTAAACGGCTCACCCGGGCGAATGGTCTGTGATGGCAACGCGATGGTAGGATCGGTCGCTTTCGCTGGTAAAACACACCCAGGAAGGTTGCAGGGGGTACTTTTCTTACGATCTTTGCGCGGTTTTTCAACAAGAAACGAGAAGTCCCACCGATTTTTGCCGATCCGCTCGATTTCCTCTGCAGAAAGTGTAGCGTCAAACTTTTTCTTGTCCCGTGGTGTGCATTCGTGTTCCGTCACACCAAATACAATATCTTTAACCAAAAGCTCTTCTGTATCGTCGGCAGCTAAAGCTAGCTGCTCTGTAACCAGTTCGACTAACATTGGATAACCAGAACTTACATCTTTAGTATTATTTAGATCTATTAAACACTGTGCTTTATACCGTGTGCCTGGATCACTGTTATATTTTTCAAAGATTGCATGCAATAAATCTGAAACCACCGTACCCCGTTGATCATGGCTATATGTTTTATATTCGTCAGCTGTCAGTTTATCTATAGAGGTCTCAGCCGCTTCAGCTGAAACCCCTACTAGAGTAAATAAGAATAATAGAGCATTAAATTGTATGCGCAAATTCATGCTTCTCTCCTTAACACGTTTCTACGATTTGGTAGAGTTTTGAGTTCCATACAAGCATATCACGCACTATTTGGAGCAATTATTAGCGGGAAGAATTTCTGATTTAGATCGAAATCTTCCCCGGGGCGAAATCGGACCGGTCCGAGCTCGATACCGGGACGAGAATTTTCTGGTTACGCCAGCGCCGGGACTGGCGGCATCGGGCAGTCCAGACAAGTTGATATCGTGCGCACCAGCTCGATTCCCCTGGTGGTAGTCTTGCCATCCTGCAAAATGATCGCGACACAGGCCTTCAGCAGGCGTGGTTTTACCAGCGGCTTCAGTTGCGCCAGCTTGTCCAGCGAGTGATTGAGCGCGTCGAGTCTAATATCCTTTCTGGCCAGCATGTTAAGCGTTTCAATCCCGGCTTCGGCAGCGCCGGCAGCAAATGCCGCGCTGGCCGCGTTATCGTCGGCATGTTCGACATGGGCGATTAACGACAGTACCGTTTCAACTTCGGCTTTAACCGGGTCGAGGCTTTTGTATTTCCCACGCGGTGGTTTGCGGAAGCCGAAATGCTCATCCAGTTGCTGTATCAGTAAACGCTGGATCACCCATTCTTTCAGATTGACCGATTTATCCGAGACGATAAGGTGATGCACCGCCTGCTTGAACTGAACAAACTGGTTGGGTGACAAATCCCGCAGCGCATTGATACTGAGCTCCAGTAACGGCAGTTTGAATTTATCGTGCAGATGCTTCAAATCGGGTAGTAACTGATCGCATAAAGCATGCATATGCGGATCAGCATATCGATGCAATGCCGCCGTGGCCGCGGCTTTATCTTTTTGCAGGTCGATCAGGACAGCATATATGAGCGCGCGGGCGGTATAGGCGTCCTGCGCCGCTTCCCTGAGCAGGGCCGGCATCGCAATAATGAGTTCACGCACATACTCGATGTTTTCCTCGTTCAGGGTGCCTACCTGGCTGATCGCCTGTTCCGCCGAAGTCAGGATGGCTGCGGTTACCGCCAGCTGCGCGGCCGCTGAAGTTGACGCTTCAACCGGTTCAGGTGCCACGGTGGTACTGACCTGTGACTGCAGGAACTCTCCATCCCACCTGGGCTCTATCCTGCGGATGCGCTCTTCCAGGGGCGGATGGGTGGCAAAAAACGATTGCAGCAGAAAGCCGACACCCTCGGCAAAAAAGGCATGGCTGTATTGCGCTGCCGCCGGTGAATCGAGGTAGGAACCGGCGCTACCGCCGATTTTTTTCAGCGCACCCGCAATGCCATCCTTGTTGCGGGTAAACTGCACCGCGGAGGAATCGGCCAGAAATTCGCGTTGCCGGCTGACAATCGACTTGATCCAGTTGCCGAAAAACGACCCGGCGTAGCCGATAATCAGCAAGCCCAGCCCCAGCGCGGCAATTGCGGCGATACCGCCGCCACCTTTACGGCTGCTCCTCGAGCGCCCGCTAAAGCGCATCGAGCGCAACAGGAAACCGCCAATCAGACCAATCAGCAATATGCCGTGCAATATGCCGATCAGCCGGATATTGAGCCGCATGTCGCCGTTGGCGATATGACTGAACTCATGCGCGATGACGCCCTGCAGTTCATCACGACTCAAGCGGGTCATGGTACCCCGGGTAACACCGATCACGGCATTGGCGGGAGACAGTAGAATATGTAACTGAACGCTTTACCCGGCATAAAAA
>CAWCBX010000159.1:0-24829 GCA_963793595.1 uncultured Gammaproteobacteria bacterium
CCAGCCAGGGGTTTACATAGAGTTCGGCTTCGACACCGTTGGCGCGCAAGGCCGCGTAGTAATCCGTTGCCTGATCCACAGTTACCATCAGATCCAGTTTACCGTGATACAGGAAAACCGGCGGATCATCTGCGCTGACATGAGATATAGGCGATGCTTCGGCATACAAATCCGGGAGCTCTGCGCGCGAACCGCCGAGGAAGCGCATCACGACAGGGCTTCTACTGTACTTGCTCAAATCGGCCGGGGTGCCGCCGGCCACGACCGCCCTGATTCCGGGTACCTCCGGATAGCCTTCTATTAGCCCTGTCTCATCAAAATCATAACTCGCGAGCAAAGCGCCCAGATGCGCTCCCGAGGAGTATCCCCAGACGTTAATGCGCTCCAGGTCCATGTTGTAACGATCGGCATTCACAGCCAGCCATTTCAAGGCCTGCCGAAGATCCAGCAACTGCGCCGGATAGGTATGTGCGGGGGCGAAACGGTAACTCACATTCAACACTGCGTAACCATGCTGTGTCAGTTTCTCGCTGATTTCAGCCATGTCTTCCCGATCCCTCGATGCCCAGCCTCCGCCATGCACCATCAAAACTACTGCGTGTTTATCTGCTTTACGTGGCAGGTATAAATCGGCCTTTAACGGTTCTTTCCGGTCGGGCCCGGTAAAAACAACACCTGTCAGAATTTGGGCAACCTGGTAACGCTCAATTGGTGCTGGGCTTGCTACGGGGTTGCGTTCATGGGTAACACAACCGCCGAGCGCAGTAACAAGAATAAGTACCGCAAGGCGGGTGATAAGCAGCGAGCTTTTCATTGTATCGTTACAGGACTTCCCATTTACGCCTGGATTAATCAGTTTTTACGCAGGGCAAGGGCGTTCGGATCAAAATTAATCGTTCTTATACTTTTCAACTCTTGGCAAACGATGGCGGCAGTAACCATATTTCATCCACGCTGATGTATGGGACTAACTTCGGGATCAGGGGGCAATCTGATATATTGCCACGGGTTCTATAGAGCCCTTGAACACGGCCTCGTGCTCGTGCAGATTGTAATCCCGAAGAATTTCGGCAACGGCGGGGTCTTCGACGAATTGCCGCGACATGCTGATATCACCAGCCCTGCCCTGGCTCTCGAGGCGAGCCGCAAAATTGACTGTTTTGCCATAGTAATCCAGGCGATCGTTCAGATTCACTGAAATACTACTGCCAGAGTTAATGCCAATTCTAATGCTGATCGGGTCGCTACGGCTTGCATTGCGAAACTGCCTGATCGCTTGCTGCATTTCTATTGAAGCCAGTAATGCGGCATCAGGTGTCAGGAAAGCGGCATGAATTCCATCGCCACGCGTTTTCACAATAGTCCCGTCATGTTTGCGCACTACCTCTCCCAATATCGCGTAGTGCTCACGTACCAGCTGGTAGGCCGCGGCATCCCCGATGTCGGCAAAAAGTTTCGTCGAATCGACCAGGTCGGTAAATACAAAAGAGATATTACGGATAGTAATTTCATCGCCCGGCCGCAGTACCTGGTCTGAAAACAGATCACGGAAGGCCTGCATGGTGGTAACCCGTTCCGCGGTCAATACTTCACTCAGCCAGCTTCGATCTTCTATCACAATGGTGCGTTGAACCGGGCTGTTATTGTGCAACAGGATCTCGCCATCGGGAGAATTACCACCCAGTTTCAACTGGCCCTGCAGAAGGTTTATCTCGGGCAGCAGGTTAGCATCATGCGTGAAGATCAATTCGTCACCAGCTTCCAGCGTACGAATACGATATTCCCCCGGGGACAGCCTCGCAGGCAAGGCGCGGGATTCGCCTGGATCAAGCGTACACTGCCCCTTGATGTGCGGCGTAAAGCCCGGCCCCGAGCGACAATAATAACCATACTCTACTGCCCGTACCGACGGGCTGGGGCTGAAACTGAGTTCTACATTACGCGCGAAATTAGCCTCGAAATCGATGTTGCAGGCATGGCAATGAACCTTACCCGGCAATTCGCCGATGTTGTCGGTTTTTGCTTTTGAGACACGACAGCGGGGGCACAATACATCCCAGCGAGACTCGAGCAATCCCTCGCGAACCGACTGTAAGAACAGTTCGATGGCAAACCGGGGTTCAACCTGCCAACGATGGGCAAGCGCCAGGGGACGCATCGTCCAGAGATCCACCTCCTGCTTCCCGGTAATATATTCGAGCAGCTTGTCTGTCAATCCATGGCCGTACTCAGTCTGATCGATAGCCTGTTTTACTTTCTTAACTCGTTCCTTCGCGGATGGCGATAACTGGAAGTCGGTTTCGAACAAATCGGGCTGTTCAGCTTTGATCAATTGGTCGGCGGTGTCGAGCAGCTGCTGGACTTTTCCCCGAAAAGCGGCGATCAGCCGGCGTGCCAGGAAATACCCCAGCAGGTTTCTGGGTACAAAACTGATTTCTATACTGAGGCTACTCTGCGGGTTTTTGTCGACCAGTTCGGCGCGAGTCGCCATGCTGTCGAAGGGACCGTTATTGAATAATCGCAACTGCTCAAACCAGAGTCCTTCTATCCAGTTCGCGGGTGGCTCTTCCCAGGAAAGATTCATGCCGGCAATAGTCACCTCGCCGAATACCTTTATCGTGCCATCTGCCTGCAACTGCTCGGTGGACTGGTACCTGGGAAACCCGGATGCCTCACCCCAACGAGGTGTATCGGCAACGATCGACCAGAGCTGGTCTACCGGATGATTGAAATCAAATTTGAAGGACTTGCTGATTTCATTCATCTTTTTCTATGACGAGGGTGATCTGTCCCACGTCGAAGCCCCACTTGGTCATGACAGATTCGTTGATCAGTACCCGGTCTGACACCAGGTACATTCTGTCATCGATATGCAGATCCAGGGTTCCATCATCGTAGGGAATTCGCAGCACGTAATCCAGAAACAGGCTGTTGCCGGCGACCTTGAGTGTGGAGGTTCCAACAACGTCATTGGCGCTGCCGACATAGTTTCCGGCATCATCCTTGACCAGCTTCCAGATACGCCTTTGTTCTTCACCATCGTCAAATATGAAAACTTCATCGAGTGTTCCGACACCATCTACCCAGTAGGCGTTGATGCTGGCATTGAAATAACGGGTAACTTTCCCACCACGATCTTTGACAATACCGTGGGCGCGAAGTGAACCATTAAAAAATTCCTCCACCACCATGACAGGCGTATTGCCGGCATATTCACTGACGGGAACGCTGGAACAGGACGAGAGCATACCCAGGCTCAACAAAACAATCGATAAACGTGCCAGGGCTTTCATGATGGTTGGGGGCCCAAAAGCAGGCGATCGATACTACAGGCAGTGCCGGGGGTTGCCTGGTAACGATACTTGATATCGACGATCAGGCCTTTACCACTTTCATCGTTAATATTTGACAACCCACGATAGCGGGTCAACCTGGCCAGGTTCGCGTCGTACCCGAGTTCAATCGTTGACGCCAGCATACGGAAAAACCAGTTCGCCGGTTCCAGCTTAAAGCATTGATCCGTTTCAGTTTCGTAACTGCAAACCGAGGATTTAACCTGCAGGGAAACCAGACTGGAGCGGGACGCGAGCGGGAATTGAAACTCCATCGTCTTCCCCGAAACCAGCTTGTCCCAGTTATCCTGAATAAATACATCAAACCCGGCATCAATCACGAGAGGCGTACTTTCGATATCGATAACCGGATATTTATCTTCGAGTTCCGCGTTACCGGAAGCGGTAACAGACATCGATACTTCTTGCTGATCGAAGCTGACCTTAATCTTTTCCTTTGCCTGGATATTGTGCTGAACAAATGAGGGTGTCGTGGGCCCGGACTGATAGTCGAGTACTTTATGGGCAAGCAAAGTTCCATCGCGGTGCTGATAAATGACTTCACTGGCAAGCTCGTCTTGAATCCTGCAGTAGGTTTCACTATACAAAAGATCGTTGCTTTTCAATCCAAATGCGTCGCCGATAACGTGCTCGGCAGATTGATTCGCGACTGCACCCTGCATCGCAGGCAGCGCGACCAGAGCGGTCATCGCGACCAGGCTCGACAGGTATTTTTGCATCATGTTCATTATTGATACCTTCGGGTGAGATAGATGCCGGCCGGGAACAGGGTCGACCAGCCAACGGCCATAACCAGCAGGGAGGTCAGAATGGGTGTGCCGAAATAGGCATCGCTTAACTCGCTACCAAACCAGTAACTGGCCGGTCCCATGACGGCTGCAAAAACGGCCGCAATCCATAAGTAACGGCTTAACCAGGACAGCGCATGCATGAAGGTTGTTGCGAACAGAACCCACAGGCAAATCAACCAGAGGGGAATGCCGAGTAAACCGGAATCCGCGTAATAGACCATGCCGCCAAGCGTCATCAGAATATCCCAGAAGCTGCCAACCACAGTCACAATTGCGATAAGTTGCCATTCGGAATTCTTTTCGAGCACGAACCGGTGATGGACGAGTAGCGCTATCGCGGTATAGGCAACTGCATACAAGTTTCCGCCAACAACACACACCAGCCAGCCAACCTGAAAAATAGCCAGGTTTAGTAAAGTCTTTTTCATTTCCGGACTAAACGGGTCTGTTTTACTGGCAGCCTTTCTGCCGCCACTCTGGCTTGGCAAAAAGAATTTGCGATGTACCAATGACCCGCTCTTCAAACGCACCCTGGCAATAGCATAGATAGAAATCCCACATGCGTATGAATACGTCATCGAAACCCAGGGCTTTAACCTCATCCAGCCTGGACAGGAAACGCTGGCGCCAGACTGCGAGGGTTTTCGCATAGTCCTCACCTATTTCCTCCATGCCGATCATTTGCATATCGGTATGCTTCCTGATGGATGACATGACCACTTCGTGCCCCGGCAACGAACCGCCTGGAAAAATATAGCGCTGGATAAAATCGACAGAATTGCGCGCATAGCGATAACGCTGATCCGGAATAGTGATGGCCTGTATCAACATGAGACCATCGGGCTTCAACAGCGAGGCACATCCACCGAAGTACTGCTTGTAGAATTCATGCCCCACGGCTTCGACCATTTCGATTGATACCAGCTTGTCGAAGCTTCCCTCGAGATCACGATAATCTTCAAAAATAACGGTAACCAGGTCTTCAAGTCCGGCCTCCATGGACGCGTTGGCAAGCGGTTTCATACTGCTCGCTGGATATTGTGGTGGTCGTTACCCGGCAACCATAATTCTTTGCCGCATGAATCGCCATGCCACCCCAGCCGGTACCAATTTCGAGTAAATGATCGGAGGCCTGCAAATCCAGTTTCTGGCAAATCACATCGAGCTTGTAAACCGCGGCTTCGTCTAATCCCACGTCTGCGCGCGGAAACATCGCCGACGAGTACATCATTTCAGGATCGAGAAACAGGGCAAAAAACTCGTTGCTCAGATCATAATGAGCAGAAATATTTTTTCTGGCTTTGTCGGCCGTGTTGCGATTGAACAAGTGGTAGGCCTTATCGAACAACCGATGGGTCAATGGTTTCGAGTCATCCATAACATTTAGAAAATCGATATTGATCGACATTAATCGAACCAGGTCCACGAGGTTGGGAGAAGACCACTTGCCAAGCATGTAAGCTTCGGCACCACCGATCGATCCACCAAACGCAATGTCGCGATAGGCGCTGGGGTCGTGAATAACTATTTTGGCGCTGACATCGGTGAGTGAATTCTTATTACCAAAACTTTTCACCTCGCCACCGTCCTCGATAACAAGAACGCCATGGGGAATTTTGTTCAAGCGCTTTTCCAGCTGGGACTGGGCAAAGTTTTGCAGGAACCCCGGCTGATGGTTGATTGCGATATTCGATTGATTTAAAGATGTCATAACTCAGGTCTTTAGCTTTTGATTGTCGATTGTTGCTCGTTACTCGATTCGAGATACTTCGGGTGATTATGGAACGGAGCTTTTTTAAGCCCCAACTTAAGTGCCTGCCAGTAAATAGAGGTCAGCACCTTTGCAGTCATCCATGGATGTTCGACCAGAATACCCGCCAGGCTTCGCGCATCGATCTCACGACGTTTGAGCGCCATGGTCGCATCCACATGCTTCTTGCCCTGATATTCCGTTTCGAGATTCAGGCTCAATATTTTCGATGGATTGTTACTGCTCCAACGGTAAGTCATATCCATCGGATTAAACGGCGATACATGCATCTCTTTCAGGAAGTCTATACGCTGTATACGCTTGTCCGGATCACATTTCAGTACATAGCTTTGGCGCTCTTTCCAGGGTGTGTTGGTAACTTCGGAAACGATGGTTGTCAGGTTTTCGTTTTCGTCAAAACAGTAGTAGCAGGTGATTGGATTCATGTTGAACCCGAAATACCTCAGGTTTGCCAGCATGCGCACTGGCCCGGTGTGCCATTCACCGGTTTCCTGAAAAATCCGCTTGCGTACCGCTTCGTCGAGGGGAATACCAGGATCACCAAGAAAGTCGCTGCGTTCGAATCGAGCAGGACGCCAGGGCTTTTCCGACCACCAGGGTGACAGCTTCAATATTGCCTCGAGTTCGCCCAGGTCGAGATACATCATAAAGACCTGGTAAGTGAACTTGTGCTCCAGCGGATAGAACCGCCGATGCCTTAAACTGCCCTTGTAAATGGCACTATGCACGGGCAACTTCCAGGGCCGAAGTCAGGTTATCCGGTGATAACGCCAATCCCGGCAAGCGGTTGATCGCAGTTGCCACCTGGCGCCCACTTACTACACCGTCTTCATGAAATCCATTACCCAGGTAAGCGCCCGCAAACCAGGTATTGTTGTTACCGTTGATCTGCTCGATAAGTCTGGTCGCCTGCACCGAATCCAGTGAAAAAACGGGGTGACTGTAGTTGAAGCGGTCGATTATTTTTGCCGGAGAAATCGATTCAGTGGCATTCAGGGTAACGCAAAATGCCGAATCGGATTTGATGCCCTGCAGTATGTTCATGTTGTAGGTCAGTATCGCACGTTCCTGAAACCTGTTGCGCAGCAGGTAATTCCAGCTTGACCAGGCAACCCGCCTGCGCGGCAAAAGATTTTCGTCGGTATGCAATACTACCTCGTTTTGCTGATAAGGTATTGCCTTGAGGGCACTGCGCTCCGCGAGAGATGCATCGCCCAGCAGGGACAGGGCCTGGTCGCTATGGCAGGCCAGCACGACATGGTCATAGGCTAAAACCCGTCCATCGGACATGATTAATTCCACCGTGTCGCCGAGGCGACGAATACGATTGATGTTGGCGTTAAGCATAATAGATTTACTGAACCCTTCAGTCAAAGGACCCAGGTAACTTCTCGAACCGCCCTTGATCACTCGCCACTGCGGACGATTATTTACGCTGAGCAGACCATGGTTCTTAAAAAACTGCACGAAGAAGCGCAGCGGGAAATCGATCATTCGATCGGTTGACGCCGACCAGATCGCACAACCCATCGGTAATATGTACTGGTAGATAAAAGCTTCGCCGTACCGGTTCGCGCGCAGGTATTCGCCCAGGGTTGCCTCGCGGGAGATATCACCGTTATCGAGATCACGAATTGCCTCGCGGTTGAATTTCAGGATGTCTCTTAACATTTTGTGAAAGGATGGACGCAACAGGTTACGGCGTTGCGCAAACATTGCATTGAGGTTATTGCCACCGTATTCGATACCCGTGCTTTCGCAGCGCACGCTGAAGCTCATCTCGGTGGGCTCGGAGTCAACGCCCAACTCATTCATCAACTCGATGAAGTTGGGATAAGTCCAGTCGTTAAACACGATGAAGCCGGTATCGATCGCATAATCGCGCCCCTGGTGACTGACATCGACCGTGGCGGTATGACCGCCGATTCTATCGGCGACTTCAAACACGCTTACCTGGTGATTCCGCCTTAAATAATAAGCCGCGGTCAGGCCGGAAATTCCTGCCCCTATAATGGCGATTTTCATAGTTTGCTATCCTGACTGGGTTGTGTTTTCGGTGTTGGCTTGCTGATATCGCGAGAAACCATTTTCTGCCAGGTCCCGGGCATCAATTTGGAAATTAGTAGTAACGCCTGCAGCCTTTTTGGAAAGCTATAGTTCCGGGGTCTCGATGCGATCTGCTTGATGATGCGTTGCGCGGCATCGTCGACATCCATTAAAAATGGCATTTCAAAATCATTTTTACGGGTTAGCGGCGTATCGACGAACCCGGGATTGACAACGCTAACGTCGATATTTTCGGGGGCCAGGTCGATACGCAGGCTATTGAAGAAATACTGCAAGGCTGCCTTGGACGCCCCATAGGCTTCCGCCTTTGCGAAGGGTGCGTTGGTCACCTGTGAAGCAACCACGACAATATGCGGTCGGTCAACAGCGCTCTTTCGCAGCAAAGGTAGCGCAACCTGCAGACAGTTTATGCTGCCGAAATAATTGACCTCCATTACCCGCCGCACAGCGCTCCAGTCGGGCTCGGGGAACTCGAGATACTCGCAGTTGCCTGCATTCAATATAACCTGGTCCAGACTTGCAAAGTTGGTTGATATTTTTGCCTGCGCCGCCTGCAAGCTGTTTTCATCGGTGATATCGCAGGGCAGCGCAATAATCGACGGATTTAGTTTCTCCAGTGATACCAGGGACTCCTCGTTGCGCGCGCTGGCAATGACACGATGCCCTTGCGCCGCCAGCGCCAGCGCCAGGCTTCGCCCCAGTCCGCTGCTTGCCCCGGTGACCCAGATCACCTTGCCTGCATTCCCGCTGGTTGTTTTTGATTGAGTCATGGTTCTAGCTCGCCAGTCGCAATCTAAGCCAGCGAGTCACGTTGCCGAGCACCGGCAGCCGTTCATACAACATCGCCCCCATATCATAGAAATCCTCATGGAAGTCGATCTTGTCACTCCAGCGGAGATGACTGACACCACGTACATCGATTGCATCGTTACCGAGCCGGGGATGCCGGAAATGCATTATCCATTTAAGGTAAGCAGAATTGTCGGATACCACCTGGTCGAGGTACTCGAACCGGCAATCGATCAGATCTGCACATAGCTCGGTGAAATAGTCCTCAAGTGTCACCAGCCCACGAAGTTCGTGTACCGGGTCCTTGAAAACAATATCGTCGGCGTAGATTTTACCAAGCTGACTCCAGTCAGCTTGTTGTAAATCCTTGAAGTTGTCTTTAAAACTTTCCAGCAGCGCGTTATTCATATTCGTTTCAGTTGTGTGTAGGGCTTGATTAGGGTCTTTATACGGCCGGGTTACTAATTTGGATCAGTCGCGTGATCCAGCAACAGCCCCGGGATCAATAATTGATTAATACCAAACTGGTTGGTGAATCTGGTTCACTCCGCATTGATGTGGATCAATAATGTCTTGTTCCGCTTTGCGTCAATGGACTGCATAATAACGGACGCTTTACAGATACCACGAAGAGTTTATCCGACAGGCAGATTGCAACGCCTGGATCAGTGAGGAGCGACCCGTAAATGAAAATCCGCACAAAACGTCAAACCACCCATGCCAGCGTAATCGAAGCGGCGGCTCCAACCGCCCTGCCCGGCGCGGAGTAATCGATGGAGTTTAGAGACTATTACGACACGCTCGAAATCAAACGGGATGCTACCCAGGACGAAATCAAGCGCGCCTATCGCAAGCTGGCGCGCAAGTATCATCCCGACGTCAGCAAGGAAACGGATGCCGAGATGCACTTCAAGCAGGTGGGTGAAGCCTACGAGGTGCTCAAGGACACGGAAAAACGTGCAGCCTACGATCAGCTCGGCGCCAACTGGCAGGCAGGGGCAGGATTTTCGGCCTCCGCCCGACTGGGACCAGGGCTTCGAATTCAGAGGTGACGGTGTTACGGACGCAGATTTCAGCGACTTCTTCGAAAGCCTGTTCGGGCAGCGCGGACATGGCGGAGCGCAACACGCGCACGGCCAACGCGATTTTCACGCTCGAGGCATGGACAGCCACGCCAGGGTTCAGATTGATCTCGAAGACGCCTACCACGGCGGCAACCGCACACTCACGCTGAAACATTCCGAACTGGGCGCGGATGGACGGCCGGTGATTAAAGAGCGCACCCTGAATGTCCGCATTCCGAAAGGCGTGCACCAGGGTCAGCACATTCGCCTCGCGAAACAGGGCGGCGCCGGTATCGGCGAAGGTGGCGAAGGCGACCTTTACCTGGAAATCGAGTTTGCCCGGCACCCGTTTTATCATGTCGAAGGCACGGACGTTTACCTCGACTTGCCGGTGACTCCGTGGGAAGCGGCACTCGGCGCCAGGATAAAAGCACCCACGCCCACTGGCGCGGTCGATCTGAAAATACCCGAGAATTCGGTCTCTGGCCGTAAGTTGCGCCTCAAGGGTCGGGGCATCCCGGCGAAGCAGGCGGGCGACCTGTACGTGGTGCTGCAGGTCGCGCTGCCGCCCGCCGACACGGAAGCCGCGAAACAGGCATATCGCGAGTTCGAGCAAACACTCGATTTCAATCCACGTAGCAAGCTGGGGGTCTAGGCCGTTATGAAAAGTGAAAAACTGAACATGCTCTCCGGCGAGTTACTGGAAGAAGAAGCGGAGATGAGCCTCGCCCAACTGTGCCGCGCCTGTGAGCTCAGCGAGGCAGAGATCGTCAAACTTGTCGACGAGGGCATCATCGATCCCGTGGGACACAAGCCCACGACCTGGCGCTTTCATGCCGTCTGCCTGCGCCGGGTCCGCATTACGCGCAACCTGCAGCAGGAACTCGGCGTCAACACACCTGGCGCCGCACTGGCGCTGGATCTGCTCGAAGAACTGGAGCAACTGCGCGCGCGCTTGCGCCGCCTGGAGGGCTAAGACCCGGCAACCTGTATTTTTTACCAGTTTGCGGTTCTTTCAGGCTTTCTAGTTGATCAACTCCACGAACCTGGTCGGCGTACAGTTTTTATCAATATGCCGAATCGCCTGTTTGAAGTCTTTCAGGTTAAAGTTATAACTCCATTGAGACACGGGCTTTTCCAGTTGGAATATCGGGAAACGAGCAACGATATCGATACTTTCAGCAGTCGAGATCAAATCGGTTTCACTCAAAACATTGACATTGAACTGTTTCAGATTAGTAGCGGAACCCCCACCCATGGTTTCCCACTTCTTCTCGAACGTGTTCCCGTCGCCCAGAGCAGGGCTGAATAGACTATCTTCATCTACGGTTTGCAGCGCCTCGGCCTGGATGCTCACGCGCTCATCGGCGGCTAATAGTAAATCCACGCCGGTAAACAAACTGTAGTTCTTGGAGATAAGGATGGGGGCTTTTGCATCGATAGCGCGACTACTCTTATCGGTCTTGTACAGCATCAGTTTACACTGGTAGATCAATTGCCCCAGTTTGCTTAAGCGGCGCTGATCCATATTTTTCAGCCCGCGCAGCGAATTGTTGGTTTCAGAAACCAGTGCCACCAGTGTCAGGGTCGCCACACCCGTATCGGTTGGCTGGTAATTGTAGGATACCTTTGCGCTACCAATGTTGAGGGTTTTGACTTCTTCGGCGGCAAATACAGGTGAAAGGGACAGCACAAACAAAAGGAATATCAAAGTGTTAGTCAATTTCATAACGCTGCACCTGTCCTTACCGATCAACCGTTGTTTATCCCGTGAAACCACCACAGGCCCTGGCTATTTGAGTAATTATCGAGACAGTATACCATTAAGCGGTGTTCCCGGAATTTGTTGGAGATCTCATTTCGATTGAACGCTGCTATCAGTCTGCAGAATGAATTAAGTTAACTCACACCGTATTTTTGATAAATCGTAGATAAACAGAGGATATTTTCATGGCAAGTCGCACTATTTTGATCACTGGTGCCAATCGTGGTATTGGTCTGGAGTTAAGCGAACAGTTTGCGGAGGATGGATGGCAGGTGCTCGCCTGTTGCAGAAACCCGGCTGATGCCGGGCAATTGCAAGCGCTAAGCGAACGGGGCCTGGCCATTGAATTACATGCCCTGGATGTCACTGATTATGTACAGATGGCGACCCTGTCAGACCAGCTTGCTAACCGACCGATAGACATATTGCTAAGTAATGCGGGCATCTATGGTTCCAAAGGCGCCAGTTTTGGTGAAATTGAAGCGGAAGAATGGCGGCAGGTGCTAGAAGTCAACACGATTGCACCGCTCATGCTGGTACAGGCGTTCGTCGAGCAGGTGGCGGCCAGTCAGCAAAAACTGGTGGCGGTGATCAGCAGCAAAGTAGGCAGTATTGCGGATAACAGCAGTGGCGGCAGCTACATTTACCGTAGCTCCAAGACCGCGGTAAACCAGGTTGTTAAAAGTCTTTCCATCGACTTGTCCGACCGTGACATCAGCGTCATAAGCCTGCACCCTGGTTGGGTTCAAACGGAAATGGGTGGTCCCAACGCGGAAATCAGCACGGACGAAAGCGTATCCGGGTTAAAGAGTATTCTTCAGTCGGCAGGGCTAGCACAGAGCGGGCAGTTCATCGAGTTTAACGGCAATAGTATTCCCTGGTGAAGACTGATTGCAGGGTCTCGGACAGGTAGTGTTGCCCCGGGGTCTGCTAAATCAAAAAGGTTATTACGACTGCAGAATATTGCTCAAAGGTTCCGCCGAACAGTTCCTGCGCAGCCCCAACCCGGAGGCGACGTTTAGATACTGTCGTTAACAACTTGGTTTTTATGCGTTATCCCGGCTGCCAGGAAACCACTGTCGATACCTAAAATATGACCCGTAATATAGCCAACCTGCTCGCTGGCACCCGGGGCCAGGGCTGTAAGCCCTTCGAAACTCATTTTCGCCGTAAACGGCTTATCCATCTTTTGCCAGCTGCTTGTTGTAAAGATCGCTGGCCTGGTTTATCGCGTCCCAATCAAGTTCGAAGCCCAACCCCGGCCCCTTCAACACCGGCAACCTGCCATTTTGCAGGGACAGGTCCGGGGATTTGACGATGTCCCATTCAAGGAAATGGTTCATATACTGATTGCCATCATCGAGATTGGGTATAGTCGCTGCCACCTGGTTCGCAGCACAGGTGGTGATGCCGGTCTCGTAAAGCCCATGGATGCAAATGTCGATTCCGGCAGCCTCTGCAATATGCGCAACCTTGCTGAAGCGCAGCAATCCACCGGTTTCATGCAAGCCCAGTACAATAAGATCCGCAGCGTTTTCGCGGCACACATTGTAGGCATCGTAGGGGGTAAACACGAGTTGATCGGCAGCGATCGCAACCGGGCTGTTGGCACGCACCTGCGCCAGCGCCGCTACACTCTCGCAATTCGTCGGTTGCTCGATGAACTCTACATCGAAATCGGACATCCTGCGGATCATGCGAGCGGCATGCACCGGGCTCCAGTGCTCGTTCGGGTCCATGCGCAATCGCTTGTGCGGGCCAATCGCTGCACGAACCTGCCGCGCGATGGCGATATCCAGCGCGTCGCCACGACCCACCTTGAAGTAAATAACCTCACATCCAGACTCTGCCAGTATTTTTGCTTCAGCCGCAATTTGCGCAGCTGTCTCACCCTGAGCAAAACCGAAATACTGGATTTCATCTCGCACCGCGCCACCCATTAGCTCGTGCACCGCAAGCCCGGTTGCTTTACCCGCCAGGTCCCATAAAGCCATCTCGAGGCCTGCCAGAACCTGACCGCCAAAGCGTGGCGAGCTACAGGTGCCCAGCGCCTGGAACAGGGCATGGTAGGCCTCCGCCATGAGCTGGGCGTTTTCAAATGGACTGCGTCCGACACAAATCGCACCCGCCAGGTTGATAAACGACTGGATACCCTCGGCTGATGGCGTGCCGATCGACTCGCCATAACCCGTGAGTCCCTCATCCGTTTCAACCTCCACCAGGATAACCATGGCACCATCGATGACGCCCTGGGCCCAGTGGTAGGGACTGGTATAGGGCACCAGCAAAGGTCGCGTGCGGACTTCTGTAATTTTCAATGTGTCTAACCTACTTTAATCAGGGTTTCAGGCTTTTTTTGCTGAGCTGCATAAGCAACTCAATTCGACGCGTCATAATCGAAAGCGGCCAGGACATCAGAAAATACATCAACGCGGCCAGAAGGAAAAGGTGCATGGGTAGAAAAGACATCCATGCCAGATCCCTCGTGCGCAACATGAGTTCGGGTGTCGAGATCAACGAGCAAATGGAAGTGTCCTTGAGCCGGATAATCAGCATATTGAGCAGTGGTGGCAGGATGATGCGCATGGCCTGGGGCAGGATGACGCAGCGAAAGCTTTTTATCGGTGTCATACCGACCGAAAGTGCTGCTTCAGGTTGGCCTTTATGTGCGGCGGCAAACCCGGAACGAATAATTTCTGTCAATATGGCGCCACCATTGAAACCCAGCCTGATTACTGCAGCTGGTATGACAGCCACCTGAATCCCGGTATGCGCTAATCCAGAGTAAATAATGCAAACCTGCGCCAACACCTGCGTATTGCGAAACACCAATCGACTTCCGCAATCGCCGACATGCCATTTGACCCGGGCATCCCTGCAACCGGATTCCTGTTCAATCAGATAAGCAGGTCAGTACGTGGTTTCGCGTCTGGCGGATCGAGTTCGATGCGTTCCCGGCAGCCAACCAGGCGGCTGGCGGAAACCTGATGCTGTTCGATCAGGTAGTCCTTGACCCCGGCTGCGCGCAGCGTGGCGAGGTCGGTGAGCCTCTGCTCGTCTATCGCTGGAGCTTGCGCAGACGGCTGTGCGGTGGTGATATCGCCTACAGCAGTCTGATCCGGTGATCCTGCTGTTGCCTGCTGATCCTGCTGATCCTGGAGAAAACTGTTGATCCTGCTGAACGGCCACTCCGCAGAGTTTGATATTGATTTCAGGGCGTTCCTGCATAACTTTCGCGACCTTCGCCAGGTACTCCTCGCCAGTCGCGGTCAACGTCGCCTGACCTGCCTCGAATTCCACGGGGATTCAGCCGCACCCTGCTGACGGCTTCGCCCGCATACTGGGCTGCGGCTATCAACGCGCCAAAGGGCTGCAGGGCATGCTGGAGGTAACTTAGCGCTCCAGTCTTGAGGGCTGTTGCCAGAACCTGGTTGATGGCATCGCGGACATCAAACTTCGGATCATTCATATTTCCCTCGATGGGAATAGTCAGCTTGATGGTATTGTTCTTGTCGCGCAGGGTATTCAGTGCAGTATCCAGCGGCACCGGAATCTGGCTTTGCAGACCGGACTGGCTGTCGACCTTGCCCAGCTCCAGCTGGCGCAATATAAGGTCTACCTTACCGTCCAGGACTTCGTCTTTGCTGACAAGTTTCATATCGATATCCAGCGTACCACTGTCCACCAGCAGGCCCAGGCTTTCCCGGGTATAGGAGGAGAGTGCAGGCAGATCGATGGCCTGTATTTGTCCCGACCAGGTCCACGCTCACTGGCTTGAGGAAGGGTTTCACGTCGCCGCTGAGCAAAATCCGGGCGTGCTTGCCGACCGCGCCCTCGAGTCGCAACGGGCTTTTCTGCTCGGGTTTGCGGGTATCGAGTTGTTCGAGCGAAATTACCTTGAATGTCGCAGTCGTAGCAAAGGAAGGTTTTACCTTCTCGTCGATGAAGGTGACGCTACTCCCCTCCGCAGCCTGGATACTACCAATCACCAGGCCGATGGGTTCCGCCTGCTCTCCCTCAGCCTGCTTTTTCAACGCAGCCTCATCGGCTGGCTCGGTGGTTGCAGCCGGTGCGTTGAGATTTTCGATCATATCGATAAAGCGCAGGACATCCAGATTGCCATCCTTGTCTCGAACGATGCGATTGTGGAAACCCTCATAGGCCACGCTGTCGATGGCGACCAGGTTCCCGGCACGTGACAACCCCGCAATCTGCAGCTTGTCACTGCGCACAAGCGATTGCGGTTTTTCTGCGTCCACGTCCGACACTTTTCCGACCTGGATCTGCTCGAGGCCAATCGCCTTGATCGAGAGCTGGTCAGCAGCCTGGAACAGGAGCTCGTCGATCCTCAATGCCTCGACACTGACCAGGCTGACTTTGCGCTCGCTTGCTTCGACATCGAGATTTTCCAGGGTAATGTCCGAAGCCAACTGCATTTCGACGCCGGAAGGAGAAGCGGAGTACTTGAGACGCGCCGTCAAATCCAGTTTGTCGTTATGAATATCGAGGGCGGGCTGTCGGACATTGAGGTCCAGTAGACCAAGGCTGACGGCTCCGTCCTGCTCAAGCGAAACATTCTCGCCGGACTGGCCGAATACCAGCTCTCCGTTATGAGAAAACTCGCCGATGGAGGTTTCCAGCCCCGGCTCAGTCATGACCAGGCGCAGCGCCGCAACTGCGATTTCCCCGCCCTCGCTCACCGTGAGCGCAGCGCCCGATTGCTCGAATCCAAGCTTACCATTGTGGGAAAACTGCCCGATCGAAGTTTCCAGCCCCTGCTCCCTCAGCGCCAGACTTAGTGATTCGACCGCAGTCTTACCGGCCTGACTCAACTTTAGCGCGGTCTCCAACTGCTCGAAGGTCAGCTGGCCGCTATGAGAAAACCGGTCGATAGAGGTTTCTACTCCCGCTTCGCTCATGGCCAGGCGCAGCGACTCGACCGCGATATCCCCCTCCTCGTTCAACATGAGTACGGCGCCTGACTGTTCGAATCCAAACTTACCCTCGTGGGAGAACTGCTCGATCGAGGTTTCCAGCCCCTGCTCCCTAAGCGCCAGACTTAGTGATTCGACCGCAGTCTTACCAGCCTGACTCAACTTTAGCGCGGTCTCCAACTGCTCGAAGGTCAGCTGGCCGCTATGAGAAAACCGGTCGATAGAGGTTTCTACTCCCGCTTCGCTCATGGCCAGGCGCAGCGACTCGACCGCGATATCCCCCTCCTCGTTCAACATGAGTACGGCGCCTGACTGTTCGAATCCAAACTTACCATCGTGGGAGAACTGCTCGATCGAGGTTTCCAGCCCCGGGTCACTGAGCGCCAGGCGCAGCGACTCGACCGCGATTTTACCGGCCTGGCTCAACTTGAGCGTAGCCTCCGACTGTTCCAAGTTCAGCTTGCCGGCATAGGACAACAGGCCGGACAACTGATCGATCGGGGGTGAGGCCAGTTTACGGAACGCGCCCAACTGCAGCTTTTCAACCGACAGGTCAAGATCGTAGCGGGGCTGCTCGGCAAAAGGGGCGAGCTGGCCGCTTATTTGAACGGGGGCATCATTGATCCTGCCGGCGAGTTCAAGCACGGCCGCTTGCTCCGGAGCCCATTGCGCCATCCTCGTCAAGCGCAGGTAATCAAGGGTGACATCCAGTTCGAATTTGGGATCCCGGATGAGTATATGGAAATCCTGCAAGGTCAACGCCTCAATACCGGATAGCCAGGCGCTCGACGCTTTTGCTGGCGGCTCGTCGTCAGGAGCGGTAGTGGGTAAGCGGATACCCCCGACGCGCATCGCCTCTGGATCCATGTTATCGATAATCAGCCGCAACCCTGTCAACTGCAGGGATTGTACATCGACCTGCTTGCTCTGCAGCGGCCACCATTCCAGATCCAGACCAACAGTATCAAAAACCAGCGTGGTTTCGTTATCGACCTTGACCTCGAGGCCTTGTAGGACCAGATGGCCGGTGAAGAGATTTAAATCGACATCTTCAAAGAGGACCTGCTCGCCGCCATTTTCCAGCAGCCATTGTTGCGCCAGGTACCTGGCAAGAAGCGGCGTACCGAGCAGCACGACGAGGCATAGAATGGCGGTGATAGAGACAATTCTGAACCAGCGTGATTTGAGCAGGGACAAGGGCTTCATGGGCCGGAGAGTTTAATCGGTTTATGCCGAGACTGCCAGATCAATTACATCCCGTGAATCCACAGATGGCGCCCCTCTAAACTCATTTTCGCCGTAAGCGGCCTTATCCATCTTCCGTTACCTGCTTGCTATACAGGTCGGCCGGCCAGGCTGATCGCGTCCCAATCAGATTCAAATACCAACCCGGGGCACTTCAAACACCGGCAACCTGCCATTTTGCAGGAACAATTTCGGGGATTTGACGATGCACCATTAAAAAATAGTTCATATACTGAATGCCGTCATCAAGATTGGTGTTGTCGTCACTCAAACTATTTTTAATCGAAGGAACAAAGAGATTTTATTCAATTGGGGGCTAGAAAGATTTCTCGAGCCACAAAAAAGTGTCCTCGCGAAAACCTGCTTCAATTGCTTGCCGCCTCAGCGATTCTGCTGCCTGGTATGTCAGCCCACCTCCGAGGATGAGGGGATAATGACTGGTGCCCGGATAGGGTACCCAAATACTCGCATCTGGAAATTGCTCGTCGAATCTCGATCCAACTTTACGCTTTACACGTTCTAGTTCATTTTCGACATCTTGACGTCTGACTGATGAAGCCGCGATAACTGCGTATCGTTTCCCTTCGTATGATTTTTGAATTGCAGACGACAGGGCTTTTTCTTGAACCTCTCCATTTTCAGAGTCCTCCTCCTTCTCGAGCAAGCTTCCAAGCTCAATCATTTTTTCACGTATGCGACGTTCTACTTCTTTCGTCACTAGCTGTCCTGTGCCCGAGGTAAGCTCATCAGTTATTTTGTCGATATCTTTTTTAATTTCAGGCCTCAACCTAATGATCACGAGTTCAGACATCTGGTCCTTATATTTTTTCTCAAAATTGTCGACTACCTGCCCTACAACTTGCTCCTCCCCCTTATCGACAATTACCTTTTTGAGTCCATCAATGATTTGATTGATGGAAACGATGCCAAATACTGTAAATATGATAGTTACTCCTGCAACCCATGTAATCATCCTCCTCTTAGCTACCTGGAAGATTTCATCAGATGCCTTTGACTTTTGTGCCTCAGTCAATTCTGCCAGTCGGGAGCTGAGGCTCTGGTTCTCTGCCTCAAGCTGCGCAACTTTCTTCCATAGATCAAAATCTGGATCCGGCATTGGCTTCCCCATTGATAAAAAACTAAAGCATAGTGCTAGACAGGGGTCTTTCTTATGACTTACATCAAAATATCAAAGCTTTCGAAATTAAAGAACGAATCATAGAAGTATTTTTCGACATAGAAGGAGCTTGTTTTTTTGTTCTCAAACGACAGTTGAAGTCTGTTGTTAAAAACCGGTCTGCCCCTTGTTATTTTTCTATCCCACAAGTGACGCTAGCGTTTTGCCTGGTAGATAAGACAGCAGTACAAACGACACAACAATGCCGAGTTTAGATACCCAGTTCCGATCGAACGGCCATAGGAGTTGTCTGTGATAAATTGAGAGTCGGGCAGTGATTGGTCAGTCGATGCCGGCCGACTCGAACGGCAAAAGCCTGACCTCGATTTGGGTGTTATTCCTGATCATTTGGGGAGATACTTTTTATTAGTTGCCTCACACCTATCTTTATTTTGTCAATCCGCTGTTTCGGTTTGCTTACTCCAGGCTTTGCTTGAAGGTTTCGATGTTTCCTTTGTATTCGTCATAGTAACGGCGACTCTCCTGTTTTACTTCGAACAGTCGTTGAGAGAGATTGAAATTAAATACGATGCCAGCATCGCCGTGATTATCGGTTACTCCGACTGAGTAACCGTTGTACTTGAACAGCAGTCCCCCGGTCCAACCGGAGTCGTTACGATCAGTGCGATCGAGATAAGCAGCGAGTAACGAAACTCCCCATGGATTTTTTATTTTCCCCGAGCTGTCAAAGTCAAAAGCCTCATAACCCATCATTTCCACGGTTACGGTTACTTCGTATTCATCATCAGCATTGTCCACGTACACCAGATTTACATCCGGATGCAAAAGCACGAGTTTACTTTCGGGTAACGCCCTGAAGCCTATCTTGTTACCGTCCACTAGTGCCCGATTATCGGTTGCTTCCAGCAGTAGGCTGTTGGTCCATAGCTCCCATGGATATTGATAAGTCAGATCATCGTAGTAGCTGTCCCAACTAGTTCTTCTTAGTTTGCGAACATGCAGGGCTTCGGCCCGGTAGTTCTTGGTGTATCTGTCAATTGCAGCATTTGCCAGGGTTATTGAACTGACGATATCCGCGACGAGATTGAATTCATTATCGCAACTGCCAGTGCTGATGTCGCACTCCTCGATAAACGGAGACCTCTTAAAATTCATTTTTCTGAGCTCAAAAGGTAACTTTTCCAGTTTGCCGACTTTCCAGCCATCCTTGAGGCCCTTCACCGGTTTTTCGGGATTTTGCTGGATACCTTGCATGAGTATCCGAATAGCCTCATACAGAGCCACGGCATTTTCTGATTGCGATGTCACCCGGTCGATATAAGTTACCCTGAGATGCTCCTGTATAGCGTTCAGTGCCAGTAGTGCACGGCTGCGATCGTCACCTGCACTTGCATCCAGAATATCCTTTACCTCTAGTCCGAGCGCAGTGGTATTATTTTCCAGCTCGAAACATGACGTCATCATACTTTCGATCGCAGTTAAGTAGTCAAAGTCCCCGTATGTTGTAACTTCGCATTCGTTTGCTTGCGATGCCGAGCTAAAAAATAAGCAACTGACCAGAATAACAAAGGCAAAACCTGCTTTATTCCATTTCATGTAGTTTCTCCGGGAAAGCTCAGGTTTGTGGTGTGAGGCTCTTGATCAGCAATTGATAATCAGTCCAGGCCTTAATCGCGCTACTGAGACTTGATTCATCGCTTAACTGTATGTTCTTAACGGCAGCTTTAACCGTATCGAACTGGCCGCCCACGGTGGCTTGCTTATGCGCGTCCAGTTGCGCTTTAAATTCCGTATCTTTGACAGCACCTTTGGAAATCAGGTTTCTAAACAACGGTACGTGCGTCCCGGGGTGCTCCAGGTAATGTTCAAAATCGTGCGGATTGGCGCCAGTAATACCGGAGATACTTAGCTGCTGGTAGCTGTCGTATTTTAAGTTGTTAAGTGGCTTGGCTGAACCTTTCTTCCAGGCTGGATTAAAGGTTCTCACCATGGTAAACGGATCCAGTTTATGTGCGACATTAATAAACTGGTTGCAACCACACAAGCGATTCTTATCTTTCAGCCGTGGTCGCACCGCGGAAGTATAAACATTGGTGTCCGAATCCTCGAGGACACGACTCACATTAGCCAGGGTCATGTAAACCTCAGGCACACCATGGGCGGTCGATAACGGGAAATGGTCTGTAGTCAGGTTTGCCTGCATGACGTCATGCATGACTGCGGTGCCGAGAGAGTGGCAAATGATCGAATAGGTCGGTACCGTGGAGGTTTCGTTTAGCTTGCCTACCAACTGTTCCGAAATATGACTGATGACCTGCGATTTGATGCCCTTCATGAACCTGTACAACACAACATCAAGCAAATGCGTACTAGCAAATTCCTTGCGTGCGGCCTTGCTTGAGAAACCCTCCAACGTGGACAGCAATTCGCTTTCGATTCCCGACGCTTCGAGTATATTGGTTACAGCCGATGCGCTTTCTTTCCACTTTTCGATATGTCCCTCAAAAACATAGTTGTAGTTCAACTCCTTGAAAACAAAATTGTTATCGAACTTTTTGATTTTTGAGATTTTGTAAAGCTGATATTTTTGCTTTATCAGTTCCTGAACCGGAGTCGACCAGCCGGGCACGGTGTCGCCCATTCCGTGAACTAAAAATAAGACATGTTTTGGCATGAACTGCTCCTCCTTAAATCTATGATGCGTCTACGTAACGTCCCATTTCCCAATGTCTTTGTGCAGGCTAATCGAAAGCGATGGCGAAAAAGACAATCAGTTCAGGAAGTAAAAATGCAAATCGACCGTAACCATAAATGCCACTCCGAGAACTGTAGCCTCCCATCGAAATTAGATTTCTTAGCGGAAGATACTAAGCCCAGGGGCCGCGTCAATGCAAATATTTATCGGGCCCCGAAGGAAACTAAGTGAGTATAAATTCTTCAACAAGCATGCGATCGATTTAACTGGCTCGTCCACACCTAACTGTTTGTCAGAACCAAATTCTGACCAGAAACCCAGAGGTGTAGACAGCTCGAAAATTGGAAACAATTGCTCTCTGACCCATATTTCTTATACTTTGAACCTTCAGGGACAAAAGCGTAAACGTAACCAGAACCATGGCCAGTATTTTTTTCAGCTATCGCAAACAGGGTGAAGACAAGCCGAGTTCGCTGCGCCTGGCGGACGACTTGCGGGCAGCGCTCGGAGAAGAAACGGTATTTCGAGACGAAAAAGGGCTGAAGTTCGGGCGTTTTAAAGATCAGCTGATCCACCAGGTCGAGTCGTGCAAAATAATTATTGCGGTGATCGGTCCGACCTGGATAAGCCGGATCAAGGACCTGCACAGGGACGATGACTGGGTGCGACGCGAGCTGGAAATTGGGCTCGAGCGACAAATCGAAATAGCACCTGTGCTGGTCGAAGGGGCGTTAAAGCCTGAGGCGTCTGATCTGCCGGATTCCCTGGGCGAGTTATTAGAGTTTCAATTCACCACCATCCACCCCAGGCACTGGAAAACCGAGGTAGGTGAATTCATCGATGACCTGGCAGAATATCTCAACCTGGAGAAACTCGAAACTGCCGGCGTAAAACAGGTGTCAATACCGAGTCTTTCAGGGAACTGGTTCGACACCGAGGGTGAAGCCTTCCAGATGACCCATAGCGGCGACACTCTTCAAATGATGGCATACGATGCGTATGGTCAGGTAATCGGCCAAGGTACGGGTTCCATCGAAGGAAACCAGATCCAGTTCTCGCTCCAACGCATCGATTACGGTTACGGGACCGGGAGAGGAACGATAACCCCTGACGGCCGGCTGATAAGCGGCGAAGTTCAATACGGAATACAGCGCTTCCCTTTTAGTCTAACGAAGCACTAACAGAACCATTCCCGAAGAAATATCGGGACTTGATTTTCAAGACGGTATCTGACCCTGGTGGCGGACCAGACACCAGCAGTTGATTTCTGTTACACCGAACAGAATTTGAATTACAACCAGAGTAAACTGACAGGCATCAGCGAGCAGTTATCAAAGATGATCGCATGGAATTTGTATGAACCAAAAATCACGGCACCAGGCCATTTTAAATGCAGTTGCTGATCGTTTAGTCTCTCTCAGGGAACCCAGGCGCTGGATGACAGCGCAGGCGCTTGCACGCTACTTGACTAACGAAAGGAGCCTGGACACAACCGCAGTGGAAGTGGAAGAGTTGCTAATCCATGCCATGGAATCCTCACAGGATTGCGGGATTCGCTATAGCTATTATCCAAGCCGCAAAACACTGGACATTTTATGGGGTCACATAGACATTGTTGGCCGTCAACAATTTCTCCCTGATCTCGAACGTATGGATACTCTGGAGGATACTGAGCCTGTCGACCTTCCGGAGGATGCACCTTTTGTATTCTTGTCGCATAACTATCGCGATGCCCACCGCGCAATGGAATTACGCCGAATACTGGCTGACGAGAATATTGGTGTGTGGGTTTTCGAACATGAAATACAACCTGGCGAGGGCATCATCGACGGAGTCCGCACGGCTATCCAGGATTGTGATGCGTTCGCAATATACCTGTCTCGCCATTCTTTAGGTTCACTTTGGGTGGATAAGGAACTGCAAAGAGCAGGTATCAGTCACGAACCCCTGGTAATCGTAGATGGAACAGACATGGATTTTTTACGCTTGCTGCAAAGCTACAGCTATTCGGGACAGGAAGATATTTCCTCATTACGGCCTATTGCAGCAAGCACAGCGCCGACTCAGGGCACCGCGCGCAAAAACTGGTTATCTCGTTATGAAGAGCACGCGCAAAAACTAAACAGGCTCCCTGGCACACTGTTTACCTGGCCACCATTAGCCAAAGGCAGAAGAGACCCCGGAGGTCGGTTCAAGCTGAAAACAATCTCTGAATTCAAACCAAAAAAACAACCGGGAAAACAATAAAAGACACTCTGTGCTAAGGGGCTCTGACCCCTTTTCTCGTAAAGGAATACGGAAAACCGTGTCGGAAAAGCGGGGTAGAAAGCATTTGATTTGAAGTCGAGTTCCCAGAGAATAGTGCGGTTCTATCACAACAGTCGATTATGTAATTCGTACAAGCGGAACCGTCTTAACTATCGATCGCCTCATTCCGCCGGCTCGTACATCGCTTCGAACGCGGGCGCTTCTACCGCGTAGCCGTCGTTCCCCTCCTCATCGTTGAAGACGAGGTAGGCACCTGCTTCGTAGTGGGTGACGCCTTCCCTGGTTTTGATCGAGCCGTCGCGATCGGTTAGTTCGGCCCATACCGGCGCCACCTTGCGGTAGAGGCCCGGGCTCTCGGCACGATATGTGCTGGCGAAGCTGGCGCGATCCACCGTATACACGTTACCGTCGTTGTTGACGATCCAGTCGCCCGGCTTACAGTGCTGCTCGCCGCCCCACTTGCGGTAAGTGAAACCGTCGGTGTCCAGATCGAGCTGAACCGCAATGACCTCACCCTGTGCGCGCTTGAGGTATTTCTGTCTCGCTGTCATTAGTTTACCCGGGCCGTATCGACAATTCGGCAGCAATGGAATGGATCGGAATCATCATCTGCGGCTTTCGAAAGAGTATACAGGAAGAATAAAAGCCCTTTTACTCCAAGTCCAGCCAGGCAGTACCACGGCCAATCCAGTTAAACTTACCTGGCGTGCGGGCGTCCAGCAAACACCTTTTGGAAAACAGGTTGCAATCAACACCTGCCGGCTAGCACAGGCCCCGGTCATCGGCTAACATGGATCCTTAACTTGACGGTTGGGAGGCATATCAACAATGAGTAACGATCTCTTACAGCAAGCGAACGATATCCGCCGCGGAGAGGCGATCAAACCCTCGGAAGCCTTCAAACTCGCTAAGGAATTAGCCAAACAGCAATATTTCGATGCAGCCCAGC
>CAWCBX010000160.1:0-5481 GCA_963793595.1 uncultured Gammaproteobacteria bacterium
GCCACGTATTGCTCGTCACGACCGACACGAGTGGCCATGCGGGTATCGATATGACCCATCTCCAGGATGCGGTTGATTTCATGATCCAGAAATTCGCGCGGCGTACGATAACCGGGAATGCCATAACGGAACATACCGCCAAGTTCGTCGTGATCGTCGAAAATTGTGCTGGCGATACCTTTGCGTCGCAACTGGTAAGCCCCGGCAAGACCCGCGGGTCCACCACCGATGATGGCGACCCGGTGTTTACCCATTGCGGGCAGATCGCCGAATTTGAAGCCTTCGGCCCTGGCGGAATCACCGATGTATTGTTCGACCGCATTGATGCCGACAAAATCATCGACGTTATTGCGATTGCAACCCTGTTCGCAGGGAGCCGGGCAGACACGTCCCATCATCGACGGGAACGGATTGGCGTCGGTAGAGCGGCGAAACGCGTATTCCTGCATGCTGACATCTGCGGGCGGGAGTTCGATACCGCGCACGATGTTCAACCAGCCACGGACGTCTTCACCGGAAGGACAGCTGCCCTGGCAGGGCGGGGTGCGATGGACGTAGGTCGGGCACTTGTACGAGGTATCTTCGTTGAAAATATTCTCACCCTGCGAACCCCAGCGATGCACGCCATCCTCGTATATTCTGAAGGTGAGCTTTTGATTCACTTCCTTTTCTGACGCTGCCATGTTGTTTCTCCGGATAAAATTCTAAATCTATTGCTCGCCGCCCAACTGGATGGCGTTGCTGACTAACTGGTGGATACTGACGACCTGGTCCATCTCGAACCCGTAATAGGGCAGGATCTTGCTGAACTGGCTCTTGCAAATTGCGCAGATCGCGGCCAGGTGGGTGACGCCGTGATCGTCCACTACCTGCTTGAGCGCTTCCATTCGCGGTAGCGCGCCCTTGACGCGCAATTCGATCAGGTCGTCGGTCAACAGGCCGCCACCACCACCACAACAGAAAGTGGCCTCTTTGGTGGTATCTGCGGGCATATCGACAAAATGATTGCAGCTCGCCTTGATGACCTCGCGCGGAATAACAAATTGGCCGCCCTCGAAATCACCCATGCGTGAACCGCGCGCTACATTGCAGGAATCGTGGAAGGTCAGCACCATGTCGTCGTTGGCCGACTTGTCCATTTTGAGCGCATTGCGCTGCAGTAAATCGTAGGTTACTTCGCAGATATGCTGCGGCACAGGATAACGCGAGTCGAGAAAATCGAAGGGTCCAGCCAGCGTATTGAGAAAGTTATACGCAACCCGCCAGGCGTGTCCGCATTCACCGAAAACAATGCGTTTGACGCCGAGTTCCAGTGCGGCCTCGCGGATACGCAACGCCAGTACCTGCATATTTTCATAGGAGCCGATGAACATACCGAAATTGGCCGCCTCGCTGGCATAACTGGAAAGCGTCCAGCTCAGCCCAGCCTGGTGAAAAACCTTGGCATAACCGATCAGGCCGTCGACATGGGGTTCGGCAAAGAAATCGGCCGAGGGTGTAATCAGCAGGATGTCGGCGCCTTTTTCATCGAGCGGCATGCGCACGGTGACGCCGGTCTCGTCTTCGATATCCTCTTCCAGGCCTTCGAGCGTATTCGCCAGGGCCGGTTCGGGCAGGCCGAGGTTATTACCGATGGTTTGCGCCTTGCCGATAATCTCGTTGCAGTATTTCTGACCGACGCCGATGGTGTCCATAATTTCGCGCGCAGCCATCGAGATTTCCGCGGTATCGATGCCATAAGGGCAGTAAACCGAACAGCGCCGGCATTGCGAGCACTGATGAAAATAGCTATACCATTCGTCGATAACGCTCTGGTCCATGTCGCGGGCGCCGACCAGGCCAGGGAAATGCTTGCCCGCCAGGGTGTAATAACGTCGATAAACCGAGCGGAACAGGTCCTGACGTGCGACCGGCATATTGTTGGGGTCGGAGGTGCCGAGGTAGTAGTGACATTTATCGGTACAGGCGCCACATTTGACACAGCTATCGAGAAATACGCGCAGTGCCCGGGAGTTGTTGACCAGGTCGCCCATTTTATCGATCGCGATCTGCTGCCAGTTATCGACCAGCTCACCGGGAAAGCCGATTTTTTGCTGTATATCTTCCTTGGCGACATAAGGCTTGCTATGCGCCATCACCCCGATTTCGATCGGCGGGATCTCGGGATAGGGTTTGAGGGTTGGGGTATCGAAGTCGGCCACGGATATGTCCTGATTCAGGCCGACTGTTTCGCGGCGGCCGACGGGTGCGTCGGCAGGTGTCTCTTTTCGCGCGGATTATCGATTTGATTGCGGGTCGGACTGAAGAAAACACCCGGTGCGTGCAGTAACTTGCTGAACGGGAAAATAATCATCAGTAATGCGACCAGCAGCAGGTGCAGGTTCAGCAGCGGGTCGGCCGGCAGCGGCTGCCAGTCGAAATACATCAGGCCGAGGAAAAATGCCTTTACGGCAACAATGTCGGTGTGCGCGACGTATTTCATACCGAGACCGGTGAGGCCGATAGCGATCAGCAGGGCCAGCATTAAATGATCGGAAGGCGACGAAATATAACGCACCCGGTCGACCAGGAAACGCCGCGCCCACAGACCCGCGAGACCTGCGACCATCGCGAAAGCGGCATAGGCGCCGAGTGGCTGAATCAACGCAACCCAGGACCAGACCGGATCGGTGAAGTAGCGCAGGTGACGCAGTAACACGAACAGCAGGGCGGCATGAAACACCCAGCCAAACAGCCAGATCCACTTGTTTGACTTGAACAGACTATTGAACAGCGTGATTTCGAAAAACATGCGTTTGACGACGCCGGCCTGAGTTGTGGGCGCCGGGGTGGTCGGAATCCTTAGCGGGGCAGGGGTCTTTGCATACAGCCTGATACGATACACCAGGCCCACGACAATCGTCGCGGTTGCAAAATAAAACAATAACGTGAATGCGATAGTCAGCAACGACATGGCAGCGTCATCTCCCGGCTTGCTACGTCAGGCAAGGGTGTGTCCCCTGCCTGACGAGATAGACCCTGAACAGGGGTTAGACGCAGCCGGTGGGCTTGGGCAGACCCGCATATTTACAGGCCTGTTTGGCTGGCCCATAAGGAAACAGTTCGTAAAGATACTTGCTGGTGCCCTTGTCTTTGCCCAGCTTTTTACCGACTGCCTTGGTCAACACGCGCACTGCCGGCGCAATCTGATACTCCTCGTAGTAATCGCGCAGGAAGTTGATCACTTCCCAGTGATTTTCGTCGAGTACCGCACCGTCGGCCTTGGCCATTTCATTAGCGAGCTGGTCATTCCAGTCGCTTAAATTAACGAGATAGCCTTCTTCGTCGGTTTCGTATGATTTGCCTTCTAGTTCAATAGCCATTTTCTGCCTCTGCTATGTTAAATGTTATCGATTACAGTCATAACCATGACTGCAGCCTGTCGTATTCAGTGGTGAGTTTCACAAAACCGTCGTAATCAACCAGCGAAATTCCGTCGATCATATTGTCCGGGTTGACGCCCCTGGCCTGGAGATCGGGTTGCAGTGCGTATACCGGGTGATTACCCAGTGCCTGTTCCATTTTGCTCGAGGTGGCGGAATTCTTTTGCACCGCGTAGATGCCGTCCTCGATCAATAAAATAGCGCTATCCGCCTTCGCCAGGCGCAGGCAGGTATCGAACGAATTGCGCTCGTAGGGTGATTTGTTGACAATATGCAATACAGACATTTCGCTTCCGTTTAAAAATTAAGGATTACATCCTGTTGTTCGATGATGTCAGCCAGTTCGGCGCTGCTGACGACATGGATTGAATCCTTCTCCGCCCAGTCGTCGTCTTCATCTTCATAAGTCAAAGGTATCAGGTCATCCTTGCTCAGGCCGCGCAGCTCCAGCGATTCCTGTTCCACGTAGATCTGGTTGACATCGTAGTCACCGAGGGCCCTGAAGGTTGGTGCGAAATTCTTCACTCCAATGCCACCGGTATCCTGGTTTTGCATCAACTGGTAAACCCCGTCATCGATAAAGGCGAGGGTTACAGCCTGCTCGAATGCCGCTCCAATCAGTACGACTTCGAGCGACTCGTGCGCATAGATACTGCCATGTGGCGCTCTGCGGTTAATATATAAAAATTTCTTCGATGCCATGACTAATCACCAAACACGATTAAACGATCTGCCTGAATTCCGGCATCGATCAATTGGCCCAAACCGGAGATCTGAAAGCCCTCTGCCATATTACTGCTGTCTTTGCCGGCGCGCTTGGCCTCATCGTCATCCAGTAATCCGCGACGTTGCGCCGCCGCCACGCACAGGATTAACTCGACCTCGTGTTGTTGCGCCAGTGCCGCCCAGCGATCGCTGACATTGCGGTCATCCTGGGGCGGAACGCTAAGTCGGGTGCCGTTATAGACGCCGTCGTGATAAAAGAAAACGCGCACGATTTCATGCCCGGCACGCAGCACGGCTGCGGTGAAGTTATAGGCCGAATCCGACGCCTGGTGGGTATAGGGACCCTCGTTGACTAGTATTGCAAACTTCACCTGGCTACTCCGTTAGAATCGAATATGAGTTGAAGCATTAAGTGTACGCCGCGCCCCGCGCCAGTTATCGACGTGAAACTTGGTGAATGGCAACTCGGTGAGTTCGAAGAACTGCGGCCAGCCGATACGTTCGATCCAGTCATTGAGGCGTTCCCAGTCGCGCGCGTTATCCTTGTAGGTCTGCAGGATTTTCTTGACGATTGCAGTCGCCTCGGGCCAGCGTGGCGCATTGTTGGGAATACCTGCAGCAACCAGTTTCTGGAAGCTCGGCTTGCTACGTGCATTGGAGTGGTTGCCGCCCACCCAGATCGCCAGCTTGGTGTGCTCGGGGTCGTTGATTTGCATCGGTGTACAGGGCGGGTAACAGGCGCCGCAGCAAATACATTTCTTTTCGTCGACTTCAAGCGAAGGTTTACCGTTTACCAGCGCTGGACGGATCGCCGCTACCGGGCAGCGTGCCACCACCGACGGCCGCTCACAGATATTGGCGACCAGGTCATGATTGATCTTGGGTGGCTTGGTATGCTGGACGTTGATCGCGATATCACCCTGGCCGCCACAGTTGATCTGGCAGCAGGAGGTTGTGATATGGACGCGGTTCGGCATGTTCCAGTTTTTGAATTCCTCGATTAATTCGTCCATCATCGACTTGACCACACCCGATGCATCGGTCCCGGGGATGTCGCAATGCAGCCACCCCTGGGTATGCGAAATCATCGCCACCGAATTCTTGGTGCCGCCGACGACGAAGCCTTCCTTTTCCAGGGCTGCGATCAGGGGCTCGACCTTGCTGCCATCGGCAACCATGTACTCGATATTGCTGCGAATCGTAAAGCGAACATAACCCTCGGCGTACTCGTCACCGATATCGCAAAGTTTGCGCAGCGTGAAAACGTCGAGAATGCGCTGTGTTCCGGCACGCACGGTATAGATTGCTTCACCACCATGTGCGGTGTGCTTCA
>CAWCBX010000161.1:0-23925 GCA_963793595.1 uncultured Gammaproteobacteria bacterium
AACGCATCCCCATAATCCGCCCGCATTAATCACCACATCGGCATGGATACTACCCTTGTCGGTTTCGACATCCCAGCTGCCATCGCTGCGCTGGGTAGTCGCAACAACCGGTGTAAAGCGATGCACTTCGGCACCGCGCTGACGCGCGCCCTTGGCATACGCGTAAGTCACCCCGGATGGGTCGACGTTACCGCCGTCGGGCTCGTACATGATGCAACGGATACCGTCGAAATTGGCGAGCGGATGCATGCGCTCGGCCTCGTCACGCGACAATTCATGAAACTCGACCTGGAAGTACTTCGCCTTCGCCGCCTGCATGCGCAGCTGGTGTTCGCGATCACGCGTCTGCGCCAGGTACAGCGACCCCGGCTGCACGATGCCACAGCCCTGCCCGGTCTCCTGTTCCAGCTCCGCGTAAAGTTGCATGGTGTAATACTGCAGCCTGGAAATATTGTTGTGGTCGTGCAAACCATGAATGCCGGCTGCCGCATGCCAGGTCGAACCCGAGGTCAGCTCATCTCGTTCGAGCAGCATGACATCGGTCCAGCCGAGTTTGGTGAGATGGTAAAGAATCGAGCAGCCCACCAGTCCACCACCGATAACCACTGCCTGTGCATGTGTTTTCAATTGCTCATCTCCGTCGGTATGTCCTTCAGCAAACGATTGATAATACGCGGCGCTATCGACAGGGGGTAAGACTGAAACCCATGGATACCGCCATAAAAACTCGGCTCGCCCCGCGGTGCGCCTGGCGGCAGGATATTCAACCCAAGCCCCATACCGAACAATCCCGGTATCGTTGCTTCGCTGTCGAGATCGCGCAGCTCGCCGTCACTGGTCGGGTTGCCGACCCTGATCGTACGGCCCTGCTGCTCGATCATCGGCAGCTTGCTGACGAACCCGGTCGCCTGCAGGATCAGTCCAGCCTGCTCGAGTAAATGTTGCTGCTCAGCGAGCCCGCTCATCTGCACCAGTCTGACCCTGTTTTCCTGCCCATCACGAATTTTAAGATACAGGGTTTTCGCATCCTTGCGCAGACCGGCATTGCGAAATACCAACCCTGTTGTCGGGCAAACATCAGTTTCCGGATCATAGTCAATTCGATGCTCGTTGGCGAACTCGGGCGTACAGCGCAGTTTGATACGCTCTCGGCGTTGCAACATGATGATTTCCCTGCCGCTGGCGAACCCGGCAAACAATGGATCGTATAGCAGGCGCCAGACACAGGAAAAGGCACTATGCGAAGCGCCAATTACAATTACAGGACGCTTGCATTCGGCCAGGCCATCGAGGTGGTCGCGCAAGAGGAATTTTGCCGAACCTTCCCAGCGATCCCGGTAAGGCCGCAATTCGGCTAGAGGGGTTTCGTCAGCCCCACAACAAAACAGCAGATTTTTGCTACGGGCCAGCAATCGATTCTCATTATCATAGCTGGCATACCCCCCATCAGTAATCTCGATACGCGCTACCTTGATATCGCACTGCAAGCGGTGGCCCAGGAATTCACCCATGGCTTGCACCAGCGGTTCGACCATCAGCGCATTTATGGTGCGTAGCGGGATAAGTTCAGACTGGGTCTGTGGATGTTCGAGGTAGTGATCGCGTACCGCCACGAAGGGGGTGCCATCACCGATCCCCCGCACCACATCGTGTGCGCTGGTGTTCGCGTTGACATGGTAATGCCCCATTTTGCCACCGGGTCTGCTGCCTGCTTCGAACATGATCAGCTTATCCAGCACGTGCTGCTCCCGCACGGCATCACCGCTTGCCGCTGCAATCCGGTTGCACAGCGCGAGCACCAGGCTCATGCCCGCGGGCCCGGCACCGATTACCTGCAGCATACGGTCATTACCGCAGCTGCTGAAATCCGGTAACGATGCGGTCATTGCATAATCTCCGCCTGCACGGGGATAGCGAAGACGGTTTGCATGCGCTGCCTCAGGCCGCGTTTACTCCTGATTCGTTATGCGCGGCGATGATAGCTTCCAGTTCACGCAGAAAAGTCAGTACTTCGCGATCGGTATTGTAATGGCACATGGAAACCCGGATACAGGTAGGTCTGCCCAGGGGTTCCAGGATGTTGCCGGAAAAATAATCCGCTTTACGCACGTGGGTGCGAATTCCCCTGGCATTGAGTTCGGCAACCACCTCGGCGCAGGGTTTACCTTCGACAATTATCGACACCATGCCTTCGCGGGCAGCATTGTCGTGCCCACCGATCACATAAACCTCGGGCATATCGCGTAACCCGGACTGCTCACCATCGCCGTTGATCATCAAATCGATCAGGTCGTGTTCATGCTCGCCGATGGCTTTTCCCGCCGCCAGGATGCGGTCGCGTCGATCAGCGGAATCGGTGAAATGCGCACCGAGCCAGTCGAAATACTCGACCACCTTGCTGGTACAGGCAAACGCCGAGGTATCCCGTGTACCCATTTCCCAGAAGTCATCGGGAGTGCCGTCGAGGTGATCATGCGGCAAGGTCGCCAGGCGTGGCGATAACCACGCGAAACCATAGTTGTGGCGGGAAAATACCTTGTAGGCGGAGACCGCGTAACCATCGATATCGTAGGCGTCGATCGAGAGGCCACCATGTGCGGCATGCTGGATACCGTCGAGAATGATAATGCACTCAGGTGAAGCCGCACGGATGGTTTTAACCACCGCGGGGATATCTACCGTCATGCCGGTAACCGGACTGGTATGGATAATCGTCGCCACACGGGTGTCGGCATCGACCACCCCGGCATAATCTTCGGCAGTAATCGTCGCGCTGTCGTTACTGTGCACCGCGGCGCGGTATTCCTTACCGGCAATTTTGGACCAGCGCTTGCTTGCGCTGACGGTTGCCGGGTGTTCGAGCGTGCTGCCGATCATATTGCCACCCTCGGCGGAGCCCAGCGCGGCCGCACGCACCATGCGGAATATAAGCTCGGTGCCGCTTTCGCCGGTAAAAATCGGTCCCTCCTCGACACCGAGAAAGCAACGCATATTGTCACGCGCCTCGGCGATGATACGCACCAGCTCGTGTGAAGCCGGGTTATCGCGACCCTGGTTGTCCGGAATTCCGGCGAGCTCGGTGTTCACTTCGACTACCGATTTCAGCGTCAAGCCACCGCCGGCGTTTTCAAAAAAGATGCGCGGCCCCGAGTAAGGACAGGTATCCACGTGACAAAAACGCTCGCGGATCTGGTTCATTAAACTGTTTTCAAACATTTGAGTTTCCGGAAAATAACTGGGTGAAACGGGGAATGCTAGCACCAGTAAGCCGATAAAGTAACATGATATTTCTCGATCGACCGGGGCGAAATTACAAATCAATACATAATAAATACTTATCTATTTGGCATATTATTCATCATTTTACGACAGTATGCATAAGTCTTTATTATCTGATTAATATAGTCCAATACAGGTATGTCCCATGTCGCAACATGCTCAACATCGCTATCAACTCTGGGGCTGGATACTGTTTATCGGTTCCGCCATTTTTTTCATGGCATCGAGCATTCGCGCCGATGACCCGGTCAGCCTGATGGGTGGCACGCTTTTCCTGGTCGCCTGCTTCGTGTTTCTGGTGCCGCTGGTAGCCGAACTCAAAGCTGGCGCTAGTAACTCATCGCCGACGCGTAGATATTTTCGATATCTACCAGATTGGTTTCGCGCGGTGAATTAGCGATCGCGCGCACCTGGCGCGCGGTGGAAGCTGCCAGCGCCGGCACGTCAGCGGGACCAAATCCAACTCCATTTAGCCCGTTCGGAACTCCGCTTTTTTGCATCAACTCGATGATGCGTTTGGCCAGCGCTTCGCCGGAGTCTGCACTACCCGCTCCCTGCAAATCGGCCTGCAGGTAACCGGCGGCCTCGAAATGCCTCTCGGGCGCGGCTTCAGCGGTATAGCGGAATATCGCCGGCGCCGACACCACGACACTGATGCCATGCGGCACAAACGGTGATTTAACGGCATATCCCTCGGTAGTGACATCGTGCATCAGGTGAGTCACCCCGTAGGAAAGCGCATGCCCGAGATGAGTGCCGGTATTGCCAAAAGCCATTCCGGCGAGCGACGCACCCCACATCAACTGATCACGTGCCTCGTGATCGTCGGCATTGTTAACCCCGCGGTCCATGTACTCACCGACAATTTCCAGCGCCTTGCGCGCGGCCAGATCGCTCCATGGATTGGCGCCCTGGATCAGTGGTCGTTTCCCCGGATCGTCCACTTTATCCCAGCGGGTGTAGGCCCTGGCGGTATAACATTCCAGCGCATGGCATAACAGGTCAAAACCGGTGGACGCGACCACCATCGCCGGCAGCGTAGCGCAACAAACGGGGTCGATCAGGGCTTCCTGCGGCAACAATACCGGATTACCCAGCACAAACTTGGTGCTTAAGCTGTTAATACGTAATACCGACAACGACGTGCATTCCGAGCCGGTGCCGGAAGTGGTAGGACAGGCGAGATGGGTTAACAGTCGACCGGGAATCGCTTTACCCGCGCCCAGCGGTGGTGCGAAATAATCGAGAAAATCCCCGGTCGGATAAAGTCCATAGACCATTGCCGCCTTGGCCGTGTCCATGACCGAACCACCGCCCACCGAAACGACCCCGTCGAAATCACCCGTAGCGATGAAATCGGCGCCGCGGGCGACGCTGGCGTCATCGGCCTCGATCGTAATCTCGTCGAATACCGCGGCGTCGAGCCCGGCTTGCTTTAACGAGTCCAGCACGGTGGCAACGTAAGCGCTATCACGTAAAAAAGGGTCGGTGAAAACTGCGACTCGAGTCATCCCCAGGCCGCGGGCGCGGGCGCCGGCTTCATGCAGGCAACCACGACCAAAGGTCACTTTGGGAATGGCAATGGTAAAAGTATCGGCACCGTGATCGCAGGGATCGAAGTATTGACAGCCCATGGCAGGTATTCCTTGCTCGTCGAAAAACAGTGATTCTACCACCGCCCCGGCCTGTGGCGTAAAGCCCCTTGCGGAGTCATGCATCTCACCAGCTGTTTTAGGCTACCTCAGACCTAAGTCCGCAAAAGGCGCTTCCAAACGGCAAAATGCGCCGTTTGGCACATCCCTGGGATCGCTTGGAGCCCGAGGCGTCGGACCGCGGCTTCCATGGCGATCATCCTGGTTCGGGGCCGGGATGACCAAGACCCGGTCATTCCCGCGCAAGCGGGAATCTTGCAACGGTGGCGTTACTAATGAGGTCCCCGCTTTCGCGGGGACGACCCCCTAGCGAAGCTAGTGGGTCGCTTTGTCGCCCCAGATTTCGGTAAGACGCTGATCACGGCCACAGCCCCAGCGGTAATACTTGTAGCGCACCGGGCTTTTCTTGTAATAATCCTGGTGGTACGACTCATCGCCCTTGATCGGGAAGAAGGTCGTCTGTGGCAGAATCGGCGTTACCACGACCTGGTCCGGAAACATTTCAACGACCCGTTGCCTGGACTTTTCCGCGATCGCGAGTTCCGCTTCGTCGGCAACAAATATCGCGGCGAGATAGCTAGGTCCCTTATCGCAAAACTGCCCGCGCGCATCGAAGGGATCGTGGTTGACCCAGAAATGATCAAGAATTCCCTGGTAGTCGACAATTTCAGGATCGTAGGTGATCTCCACCGCTTCGTAATGCCCGCTATGATCTCCTTTATAGGTCGGGTCCGGATGCGAGCCTCCAGTAAATCCCGAAACCACATCGCTTACCCCGTCGAGCTTTTCAAAATCGGACTCCATGCACCAGAAACAGCCACCCGCGAGTACCGCTCTTGCGGCAAAAGCGGGTTGGCCGATTGCGGCCAGGATCGCGACCAGCGCCGCCAACAATAGATTTTTCATTAACAATACCTCGGAAACAGTCGTTAAGACCATTTGCCAGGCGACGAGTTCAACGCGTATATTCGATGCTCGATACATCTGGCGGATAACAGGCATGATAACCATCGGTTTTAATGGATCGAAGTTAGCGCTTGCGGACGCCAGCTCGATTTTGCCTTATCTATTAGATTTCAGGTTGCGCGGACTACACAGTCAGGTTTACGCAGTCGGTTTGTGTGTTTGCAGATTGATATGCGATCACCAGGGCCGGTCACTCGATCTCGTCCCGAATCCCCGAGGCGGAATCATTGCCTCGATTAATTTCGTGAGTTAACAAAATTTTCAACAGTTTATTCATTAGACTTTGGCGATTTCACTCACCGCATGGAATTCGAAGCGGGTTAAGTTGTCCGAGTTTATCATGAGCGCAGATTTCACCCTCCCGCTTCGGTCGTTAGCACTGGTGTTCCTGTTAGGAGCAACGGGTTGCGCGACTATCCAGCCACCGCAGCGCGATCATCTCGACTCAAGCGACGTCCGGCTGGCGGAGTGCGCGCGCTGGTTCGCGGCGCTGGACGAGGTCGTGTCGCGCGACGGCGTTACCGACATCGCCGCCCGGCGGGTGGTGGGATTCCCCTATTTACGAATCGACCGCTTCCTCGCCGCGATGAAAGATACCGCACAAAGCGATCGACAGGTTTACCAGGCCTGGATAGAGAGAATGCGCGCGCTGGACGCGGACGGCCGTCGAGTCGAGATCGCGAATTTGCCAGCCACGGGGATCGACGACATAGCTGCTGGCGGCCGCGATGAGGTTGTTTTGCGTTCGCAGGATTGCGCCGAGATTTTACTCTCCGCCGACTCCTCCAACCCTGTTGCCGCAGCCGAGCTCTATCGGCGCGCCTTCGTCGCCGATGATTACAGCACGCCCAGGCGAGCGCTCGGTCTCTACGAACTGACTCGACTACCTTTCTACGCCGGCGTTCGGGCCTGGCAGGACCAGGCTAGCCAGACATTCGCTGACGCGCGCCAGGGCAAACCGCCGGCTCACCCGGTGCTGCGCTACGTACCTCCGGCTATTCCCGTGTACACGCGCACAGAGGTCAGCAAGATCCTGGCCCGCGCGAGCAAACATCCCCTGGGCCTGCCGCAACTAACCGACCGGGAGCGGGATCGCCTGTTCGCTACCTACGCGCCGGTATTCGAAATAGAAACCAGCGCAGACTGGGACCGGATAGGTCGTCTATTCTGGTCGTCGGCAGCTACGCCACAGGTCGACGTATCAAGCTCGGTGGTCTACCGCAGGCTTGGCTACACCCGGGTTGAGAATCGCACGCTGCTGCAGTTGATCTATACGGCCTGGATGCCGGAGCGCCCCCGGGAAGGCAGCCTCGACCTGCTTGGCGGTCATCTCGACGGTATCGTGTGGCGCGTGACTCTGGCGCCCGACGGCGAGCCGGTGTTGTTCGACAGCATTCACCCCTGCGGTTGCTACCACATGTTTTTCCCGACACCTCGCCTGAAACCCCTGCCAGCCCCGCAACACATTCTGGAATGGTCTTTCACGCCGACGACCCTGCCCGCAATCCCGGAGGCAGGCCGCCTGCGCGTTGTCGTGCAGGCGCGCACGCACTACTTGCGCAATGTGTCGCTTAGCGAATCGGCCGCAGGTGGAGAATACCGGTTTGCCGAATATAACGAATTGCGCACTTTGCCATTACCGGGAGGGGGTTCCCGCAGCATTTTCGGACCTGACGGCTTGATCGAGGGAACCGAACGGGGTGAGCGTTTTCTGTTCTGGCCGATGGGGGTCGCTAGTGCGGGCGCGATGCGCCAGTCGGGCACACAGGCAACGGCATTTGTCGGTCGGCGGCATTTCGACGATGCCGATATCTTCGACAAACGATTTCGCCTGCGTTACTAGGCAGGACGGGAGCATTATGCCGGCATGGTGACAGTTATCGCAATTGCGTCACTCCGGCAGATCACGGCCCAGTAGCATGGCGACGAACGTCTCCCGCATGTCTTCAGATCGATCTCGATAAATCCTGAACTTCGCGTGTTGTGTGGGCGACGCCAGGTTGAGGTCTATGCCCCACATCGGTGTGACGCTGGTTGGCAACATCGAATAACGAATGTCGATCAGGACGTTGTCACGCCCGGGGTCAGGTGCCACAAAGTCATTGGAAAGCCGGTAAAACCGTTCGATGTCGCGTGCGAGCACGCTGTCCCGCGGCAGGTCGGGAAGATCCCGCGCGGGTACAAACATGCGTGCCGAGCCGCCGGGGTAAAATCGGTTCGAGCCTGGCCCGACCCGAATCGCGTCGACGTAAAACACATCGCCGCTGTGGTAGACCGAGCGCCACAGGATCAGGTTCGCCAGCGTCGGCTTGACCAGGATTCGTTGCACGTCGTGGCCGCGCTGCGCGGCGAGTTCCCGCGCGAATTCGAGCGCGTTTTGATGCTGCCACAGGCCAAGCAGCAGGTAGCTGCCGGCGAGCGCCAGGCCGACGCGGGCCGAGCCCGGTTTGTAGTACTTGAAACCGAGGATCAGCGCGATCAGCAGCACCAGCGTAAACACAGGATCGATGATCGCAATGATGCTCCACGCAACCCGTTCGTCGCTGAAGGGCCACAACAAATGCGTGCCGTAACTGGTGCAGGCATCGAGCAGGCCGCTGGTGCCATAGCCCAACAACGCATAGAAATAGATGCTTTTAAAACCGATACGCTTGCGTAGCAGCAGCCAGAGTATCGACGCAACCATCAGCGCCCCGATGGGGATGAAGATCAACGAGTGTGTGAAATGCCGGTGGAACTCGATGTTGAGCAGTGGGTCATCGCCGGCACCGATCAGAATATCGGCATCTGCCGGCAGTGCGGCAGCAAAACCGATCGCCGCTGCGAGGCGAGATTCTTTTTTGTTTGCGACCGACAGCGCCAGCGCACCACCGAGCAAACCCTGAGTTAACGGATCCAATCTTTTTCGTTGTCTACGGGTTGGGCAATCCGGCTACATTACACCGATTGCCTGATACTCGCCATCGGCAATGGCCGGGGTCTGCAGGTCAGGAAAGATCCGGCCGATTTCGTTGACCGCCCCGTATAGCGCGGTCACAATAACCCCACTACTTGTGCTTTGATGTATTCGCAGCCCTCTCTTATTATCTAGCCATTACTCTAACGGATAACCGCAATGCTCGAAAAAAACCAGACCGCACCCGATTTCACATCGGTTAACCAGGACGGAGAAGATGTCAGTCTTGCACAATATCGGGGTCAGAAAAACGTGGTGCTCTACTTCTATCCCAAGGACGACACACCCGGCTGTACCATCGAGGCCAACGAATTCACCGCGCTGATCGACAAATTCGCCGCTGCCGATACCGTCGTGCTCGGCGTGAGTAAGGACAGCTGTGAAAAACATCAGAAATTTATCAGGAAACGTGATCTCAAGGTCGATTTGCTGGCTGATACAGATGGTGAACTCTGCGAGCTTTATGGCACCTGGGGTGAACGCAAGTTCATGGGCAGAACCTACATGGGAATTGGTCGCTCCACCTTTGTCATCGATAAGCAGGGCAAGCTGGTCGAGGTCAACTACAAGGTGAAAGCCAAGGGCCACGCGCAGGCCATACTCGAAATCGTTGAGGACCTGGCCTGACCGGTTAGCGGTCGCCAGCGGTACCCGCGTAACCGGGCTTGACGATCTTGCCATCGTCCACCCGCAGTCAAAAAAGACAACTTTTCCAGTCGATTTCCTCGAGGTCGTCAGCAGGGGCCGAGGAAGATTCCCGCCGGGCCACGCAGGCTCGTACGGGCCTGACCATAGGGCATATTGGCAATGACGATAATTGCAGGTGGGAAAGACTGTGCTGGCTCGCAAGCTGGTGCGCAGTCTGAACTTATTGAAAAAAAAGGGGATTTTGCACTTGTGGTATCGCGCTACATCATTATAATCGCGCGCCTGAACCCTCCCTGCTTACCTCTATGACTACCCAACGAGAAAACCTGCGGAACATCGCAATCATCGCGCATGTCGATCACGGCAAGACCACGCTGGTCGACCAGTTGCTGCGCCAGTCCGGCACGCTAGACGCGCGCGCAGAAATCAGCGATCGCATGATGGATTCGAATGATCTCGAAAAAGAGCGTGGAATCACGATTCTTTCCAAGAATACTGCGCTCAACTGGCGCTACGAAAAGCAAAACCAGGATTACCGGATCAATATCGTCGATACTCCCGGACACGCCGACTTCGGTGGCGAAGTAGAACGTATCCTGTCGATGGTCGATTCGGTGCTGCTGCTGGTGGATGCCGTTGAAGGGCCAATGCCACAGACCCGTTTCGTCACGCAGAAAGCCTTCGCCATGGGATTTACCCCGATCGTCGTGATCAACAAGATCGACCGTGACGGAGCCCGCCCCGACTGGGTTATCGACCAGGTGTTCGACCTTTTCGATCAACTCGGCGCAACCGATGAGCAACTCGATTTTCCGGTTATTTACGCCTCGGCACTCGACGGCTACTCGAGCCGCAACGACCAGGACCGCAGCGGTAACATGGATCCACTGTTCGAGGCCATCATAGAACACGTCGCCCCACCCGCAGTTGAACTCGATGGACCCTTCCAGCTACAGGTTTCAAGCCTGGATTACGACAGCTACAAGGGCGTACTTGGGATCGGGCGTATCAGCCGCGGACGGGTCACGCGCAACTCGCCGATCAGGATCATCGGCGCCGACGGCAAGATCCGCGACGGGCGCATGATGCAGCTTTTCGGTTTCAACGGTCTGCAACGCGTCGAAACCGAAACCGCCGAGGCCGGTGATATCATCGTCTTCTCCGGGATCGAAGAACTTTTTATCTCTGATACCCTGTGTGATCGCAATCACGTCGCAGCGCTGCCGCCGTTGAGTGTGGACGAACCCACGGTGAGCATGACCTTCAGCATCAATAGTTCACCCTTCTCCGGCAAGGACGGCAAGTACCTGACCTCGCGTCAGATCGATGAACGCCTCAAACGCGAATGTTTGCACAACGTCTCCCTGCGAGTCGAGCAACTGGGTGATTCCGACAAGTTCCGCGTCAGCGGCCGTGGTGAATTGCACCTGGGCATCCTCATCGAAAACATGCGACGTGAAGGCTTCGAATTATCGGTTTCACGCCCGGAAGTCATCATCCGCGAAATTGATGGCGTCGAGTGCGAACCACACGAACAATTGACTGTCGATGTCGAAGAACAATACCAGGGACAGATCATGGAGGCACTCGGCAAGCGCAAGGCCGATCTCAAGGATATTCTCCCCGATGGCCGCGACCGCGTGCGCCTTGATTATGTCATCCCGTCGCGTGGCCTGATCGGCTTTCAGTCCGAGTTCATGACCCTGAGCTCTGGCACTGGCCTGATTTACCATGTATTCGATCATTACGGCCCGAGAGTTGAGGGAATGATAGGACAACGCCAGAATGGTGTGCTGATTTCTTCCGCTACCGGCAAGGCCCTGGCTTACGCGCTGTTTAACCTGCAGGAACGCGGGCGCATGATGATCGGCCACGCGGAACCGGTTTACGAGGGCATGGTGGTCGGTATCCACAGCCGTGCCAACGACCTCGTGGTCAATCCGCTCAAAGCCAAACAGCTCAACAACATCCGCGCCGCCGGCACCGATGAAAACCTGGTCCTGACCAAACCGGTGAAAATGACCCTCGAGCAAGCGCTCGAATTCATCGATGACGACGAACTGGTGGAGGTAACACCTAAAAGCGTCCGCATCCGCAAGAAACTGCTGCTCGAACACGAACGCAAGCGCGCATCGCGCAGCAGCGCGGCTTAAACCCCTCCGATCGGGGAGTTTTGTTACGCGCCACGCGAGATTATAATCGGACGGTAACGAGCCTGCCGGAACAAGACGTATGACATTTTTTCTGAAGTTGCGGCATTGGGAACTCTTCCTGATGCTGGCCCTGCCTACCATCATCAGCCTGGTCTACGGTATGCCGTTCGAACCCTGGTGGTGGCCAGCCTGGGATTGTTCATCATGCTGGTCCTGTTCGCGTGGATGTTCAGCATCGGTGCCTGGTCGAACCGGCAACTGGCCGCGGCAAAGCGACGTAGCCCGATTCTGTATGGCGCCGGTCTCACCATTCCGATTATCTACCTGCTGCTGTATATCTTCCTGTTCATCCCCCAGTTTGCAGACGGTGGGCCCGATAAACCGCCATTGTGGATGCTGCCGATGCATATGCTTTCACTGGCCGGAATCTTCTACGGCATCTGGTACACTGCCAGCCAGCTGAAAGCACTACTGGAAAGTCATGATGCGAATTACATGATCTTCAGCAATACCTTTTTCCTGCTGTTTATTTTCCCGATCGGCATCTGGTTGATCCAGCCGGGTGTAAACCAGCTCTATTCCAGCCTGCAGGCATCAGCGGCGAATGAAACTTAACTATTTTGCATTTGGCTCCAATCTATCGAGTCCGCGCTTGCTGGAACGCATCCCGCTGGCGTCGAAACACTGCGTCGCCACCCTGCACCAGCACCGGCTACGCTGGCACAAAAGTGGGAAGGATCGTTCGGGGAAGTGCGACATCGAATTTACCGGCAGCACGGCAGACCAGGTTTACGGTGTCATATACCAGATGACGCACGACGAGAAGCTGGAGCTCGACGTTTACGAAGGCGCGGGTATCGGCTACGAGCGCAGGCAAATCAACGTCACCGCGTTGCACGGTGCATCGATCGACGCCTTTACCTATTACGCGCTCGAAATCGATCGCCTGCTGCAGCCTTATCACTGGTACAAGGAGCACGTGGTGCGTGGCGCGCTGGAACACGAATTCCCGCCACACTATGTCGAACACATTCGGGCAACCCCTTCGATTGACGATCACGATGACGCACGTCATCATCGGGAATTGTCGATCTACCTGGAAAACTGATGAAAAACGTACTGGTTTTACAGCATATCGCGCTCGAGGATCCGGGCTATATCAAGGACTTGATGGAGGCCGACGGCTGGCAACTCACCCAGATCGAGCTCGATGAGGGTGAGTCCATACCGGGTGACCTGAGTGGCTACGATGCGATGCTATGCATGGGTGGGCCCATGGATACCTGGATGGAAGCCGAATACCCCTGGCTGATCGAGGAGAAAAAGCGCATCCACGAATGGGTCGTCGAGATGGGTAAACCATTCCTCGGTTTTTGCCTCGGCTGCCAGTTGCTGGGTGAAGTGCTCGGTGGCGAAGTGGCAAAATCCGAACCTGCTGAGATCGGCGTACTCGACATCGAGATGACGACGGCAGCGCAACAGGACCAGTTGTTCAGCGGATACCCCGATACTATCAAGGCAGTGCAATGGCACTCTTACGAAGTAAAGGGCCTGGAATCCAATCCCGACGTAACCGTGCTGGGATCTTCAGACAGCACCCGCTACCAGATTTTCAAATACTGCGAGCACGCCTACGCGATACAGTTTCACGTCGAAGTCCGTAGCGATACGGTGATGCAGTGGGGTTGCGTGGCAGAATACAAAGCGGCACTGGAAAATAGCCTGGGGGCTGACGCGCTGGAGAGCTTCGACCAGTCGGCACGCGAACATATGCCTGAAATGAACCGCCTGGCGGCCCTGCTCTACGAAAACTTCAAGCGCATCGTTTAGGCCTCAGACAGGGCCTGCAACCTCGGCATAAAACCAAGCACCCGCACCTTGCCCGGCAGGGTCGGATTGAATAGTCGATTGTGCCAATAGGTCGCCTGGAAGGCCTCGTCATCCTGACCCAGTGAAACCACATCGAAATCGAAGGCGTGTTCCACGCTGTCCTGGGCAAATTTCAAACGACACTGGCCGGCCTTGAGCAAAGCGTAAGCCAGGTTCGATTCCAGGCTGAACAGGGCCGTGAGCTGATTTTCGAATTCCCTGTCTTCATGGTAATGCAGCTCCGACAGGATACTCAGTCCATTTTTGACCCACTGGCTGGAGTCCGGCGTTTTGCGCACGATATGGCGAAATTCGTCGGTGCGCGAGCGTGAATCTTTCCTCACGATGAGGAAGTTCATCCGGCTTTGTTCATCACCGCCTGAAATCGAGTAAACCCCGGCGCTCATCCCGGGTGTGGGTTGCCCACCCAGCTCACGCATACTCATCTTGCGCAGCCGACACTGCCAGGAAATAAAACGCTGATATTGCTCGGGGGTTTCCATTAGCGACCTAGAACAGTCCCTCTACCTGACCCTGGTCATTGAGTCGTATATTATCCGCCGAGGGCACTCGCGGCAGACCAGGCATGGTCATGATGTCGCCGCAGACCGCGACGATAAACTCGGCTCCGGCTGACAGGCGAACTTCGCGAATCGGGACTTCGTGGCCACTGGGTGCGCCCATCAGCGTCGGATCGGTAGAAAAGCTGTACTGAGTCTTCGCCATACAAACCGGGAAGCTGCCGTATCCCTCAGCTTCAAATTTGGCAAATTGATCGCGAACTTTCTTGTCGGCCATGATGTCATCGGCGCCATAGAGCGTGCGTGCGATATGGCGAGCTTTCTCCCATAACGGCATGTCGTCGTCGTAAAGCGTATGGAACTCGGCTGCACCGGAGTCGGCGACCTCGGCGACATGTTTTGCCAGTTCCTGGGTACCCTTGCTACCTTCGCCCCAGTGATTGCAGTCAAACGCCTTGACGTCGAGCCCGTCACAGAATTCGCGCACCGCGTCCAGTTCGCTCTCGCTATCGGCCGAGAAACGATTCATCGCGACCGTAATCGGCACGCCGAACTGGCCCAGGTTACGGATATGGCGACCGAGATTTTCGCAACCCTTCCTGACCGCATCGACGTTTTCGCCCGCAAGTTGATCCCTGGCAACACCACCGTGCATTTTTAGTGCACGCACAGTAGCAACCAGCACGACTGCAGCCGGGCTCAGGCCAGCCTTGCGGCACTTGATGTCAAAGAATTTCTCGGCGCCGAGATCGGCACCAAAACCTGCTTCGGTAACCACGTAGTCGGCGAGTTTGAGCGCAGTTTTGGTCGCAATGACAGAGTTACATCCATGTGCAATATTGGCAAACGGGCCACCATGAATGAAGGCCGGATTATTTTCCAGGGTTTGCACCAGGTTCGGCATGAACGCATCCTTGAGTAAAACCGTCATCGCGCCCGGGGCATTGACGTCACGCGCATGCACCGGCTTTTGGTCGCGGGTATAACCAACGACGATATTGCCGATGCGTCGACTCAGGTCGTCGAGGTCGGTGGCAAGGCAGAAAATGGCCATGATTTCGGAGGCGACCGTGATATCGAATCCACTCTCGCGCGGGGTACCGTTACCCGGACCACCGAGGCCAATGGTGATATCCCGCAAGGTACGATCATTCATGTCCATGACACGCTTCCAGGTAATGCGGCGCGGGTCGAGGCCGGATTTGTTATCCCACTGGACATGATTATCGATCAGCGCCGACAGCAGGTTATGCGCTGCGCCGATGGCATGAAAATCGCCGGTATTCCAGCGTATTTCGTTTCATGTGGGGGCAGTCGTTGCAGGCACAGGTATTGTTGGGCGGCGCCGGGATGAAAGTCTTGTGCGGTGAGGCCTTCTCCATCTGGTGGAGGATGCCGGCCTCGGTGGCGACGATGAATTCAGTGGCCTCGTCGGTTTGGGTGTAGCGCAGCAGTCCTGTGGTAGAACCGATGTAATCCGCTTTTTCCAGGATGTTGGCCTCGCACTCGGGGTGAGCGATTAGCTTTGCATCGGGATGACGGATCAGGAGTTTGGTGATCTTTTCATTGGAGAAGATCTCGTGGACCATGCAGGTGCCGTTCCAGAGCACCAGGTCGCGGCCGGTTTTCTTTTGGAGGTAGGCGCCCAGGTTTCGATCAGGCGCAAAAATGATGGGCTGATCTTTGGGAATGCTTTCGATCATCTGCACGGCATTGGTGGAGGTGCAGCAGATATCGGTCAGCGTCTTCAGTTCCGCCGTACAATTGACGTAGCTCACAACGACATGGTCCGGGTGCTTTTCCTTGAATTTCCGGAAGAGGTGCGCGGACACGAATCGGCCAGCGAGCAGCCGGCTTTGAGATCGGGAAGCAGCACCTTCTTGGAGGGCGAGAGGATCTTTGCCGTCTCGGCCATAAAATGTACACCGGCAAATACAATAATGTCGGCATCCGTCTGGGCTGCCTCCTGCGAGAGGCCCAGGCTGTCGCCGATGTAGTCGGCAATGTCCTGGATTTCCGCCGTCCTGGTAGTAGTGGGCGAGGATGACGGCGTTTTTCTCCTTTTTCAACCTCTCAATTTCGGCGACGAGGTCGAGTGTCGAGTCACACGTCGAGGTCGAGGAAGCCGTTGCGTTGAAGGTCACGTTGTGCGATAGAAAGTTCAGCGGTCATGAAAATATATTTTAGGTGGATTGGACGGGATTGCGGCGCCGCAGTCACCGGCCAATGGAACGGTTCGCTGGATTGTTGGCGAAGTTAGGATGAAACACTTGGCCGAGGCATAGGTTCGGGAAATTTCTTGGGGGCGTGTGAGGTGTTGAATTGATTCTGGTATTGAATTTGCAAAACACTTTTTTCCATCGTTACCTCCATTTTTCTCCCCTGCAGATATCGAATTCGGTCTCTCTTCCCAGCTCATACTCAAGAAAGCTTCTCGAAAACCAGACCACAAGAACCTGGACAACACACGTTAGATATTATTTTTTTTGGCAAAAATTTGAACACCCAATCGTATGAAAAGGACCACACCCATTACCCATGCCCTGACGACGAACTGCACCATCGTCGAATCCATTGCTGATATCCAGACCATCCGGGGAATTTTCGATTACTTTCCCAACCGCTTCCTGCCCGTGGTCAGCGGGCTCGAATTCGTCGGCGTCATCCTGCGGGATGAGTTTTTCCAAAAATTCTTGCTCAACCATGACGGTACGCTCTTAGCCAAAGACCTCATTTCGAAGGAAATGGTGAAATTGTCGGACCGCAACACCATGAGCGATGCGCTGGAAGTTTTTGATACGAAAGTGTTCGATGTGCTGCCCGTCACGGACATCGACGGCGATTTGGTCGGCGTCTTGCTCCGGGAAGATGTGGAGGCGTTTTTCAGGGAGCACCCAGTCCAAGCACCTTCCCCGTTGGCGGCTGGATTGCGTAAGATTCTTTCCTTTCTTTCCCTCTGAGGCACCATTTCAACAGCATTTTTTTGTAAAAACAGACCGCTACGGCACACCACCGGATTTGCATTTCGATAGGCATTCGTTTACTTTGCTGCGCCTAACCAAGGGTGTTTCCCGCAGGCTACTTTTCCTATTGGAAAAGACGCAGGCAGGGAGATTCCTCCGCAAAGCCAATGCACATCCAACCATTCCAGGCGGTTTATCCGGACATGGAACTCATTTCCTCGGCCGACCATTTTTTTGCCACGGTCAAAGAAAAATTCCATGCCTACTGGGACAGCGGTTTTTACCGGCGCCTGCCCCAAGAAGGATTCTACCTGCACCGCATCGAAACGGCCAGCCGGGCCTTCACCGGCCTCATTGCCTGCGTGGACATCCAAGACTATCTCGACGGGGAAATCAAGCGGCACGAAGAGACCATCGCCGCTTCCGAACAGGAGCAGGTACACCTGCTGCTGCGCCGCTCGTCGCAGGTGAAGCCAATCATGCTCACCTACCAGCCAGTTGAAGAAATCAACCAGCTGTGCGATGCGTACATCCAGTCGCACCCGCATTTTCTCGAAACCCAGTTTGAGGCAGCGGGTGAGTTGCACCGTTTTTGGGAAATCAGCGAGGGCGACCTCATCCAGCGTTTGCAGGCCATTTTTCGGGACAAGGTGCATGCAGCCTACATTTCCGACGGCCACCACCGCACCTCCGCCACGGCGCTCATGTATCAGCGCATGGCCAAGCACCATGCGGAGGACAACCCGTTCCGCTGGCTGCCCTGCGCATTTTACGCCACCTCGCAGCTGGAGATTTACGATTTCAACCGCATCATCGAAGGACTGAACGACCTGACGCCCGTGGCCTTCATGGCCAAGCTGTCGCAGGTCTGCGAAATCGAGCTGCTCACTGGCCCCACCCGCCCGGCGACCAAGTTCGAACTGACCATGTTCCTCGAGCGGGAGTGGTTCCGCCTGCGCTGGCGGCCGGAGGTTTTGGAGAAATACCAAGGACAAACGGCCGTGCTCGACGTGAGCATCCTCAACGAGCAGGTGCTGCAAGGCGTGCTCGGCATCGCCGACGTGCGCCGTGACCAACGGGTGCGCTACCACCAGGGCACCAAGGGCATCGATTTGCTGAAAGAAAAAACCCTCCGCAGCGAAGAGCGGCTGGCCTTCTGCCTGTACCCGGTCCACCTGGACGATTTCCTCACCATCTCGGACGAGGGTGGGGTGATGCCGCCCAAGTCCACCTGGTTCGAACCACGCATCCGCAGTGGGCTCATCGTGCGCCGATTCCAGATGCCGGGCAACCTTGGTGCTTGAAATGTGTTGAAAAACAGACGATAGATTTGGAGACTTTAGACGATAGATTTTTTGTCCCGGTCTCCATCTAAAATCTAACGTCTCCAAATCTAAAATCTAAAAAATAAGAACCATGCAAGAAGTATTCATCGTCTCCGCCGTGCCGCACCCCCCTTGGGAGTTTCGGCGGCTCCCTCGCCTCCATTTCCGCAACAGCTCTTGGCTCCACGGCCATCAAAGGTGCCCTCGAACGGGGCGGCGTCGCTGCCGACCAGGTGGATGAAGTTTTCATGGGCAACGTCGTGTCCGCCAACCTCGGCCAAGCACCTCGCCCGGCAGGCGGCTCACGGGGCCGGGTTGCAATCCCGTCGCTGCACCACCGTTAACAAGGTTTGTGCCACCGGCATGAAGTCCATCATGTTTGGGGCGCAGAGCATTATGCTGGGCTACAGACGATATTGTGGTGGCAGGTGGGTATGGAAGAACATGTCGAGCATCCGTTTTATGTGCCGAAAGCCAGCTGGGGCTATAAGTACGGCAACGGCGAATTCGTGGACGGGCCTTGCAAGGACGGCCTCACAGATGTTTATGACCAGTGTGCAATGGGTGTTTTGCTGATAAAAACGGCAGCCGAGAAGTACAACATTTCCCGGGAAGAGCAGGATGCCTTTGCCATTGACAGTTACAAGCGCTCGGCAGCTACCACCGAGGCTGGGCAGTTCGCCTCGGAAATCGTCCCGGTGAGCATCCCGCAGCGCAAGGGCGACCCCAAGCTGATGAGCGAGGACGAGGAGTTCCGCAAAGTGATGTTCGAAAAAATACCGAGCCTGCGGGCTGCTTTCACGCAAAGACGGTACCGTGACCGCCGCCAACGCCAGCACCATCAACGACGGTGCTTCGGCCGTGGTGCTGGTGGGTGCGAAGAAGCTTAAGGAACTGAACCTCAAACCGTTGGCCCGGATTGCCGTCTTCGCTGATGCTGAACAGGAGCCCGCAGTGGTTCACCACTTCACCGACCGTCGCCGCACCCGAAAGCGCTTAACGGGCGGGCCTACAAGCGCTCCGATATCGACTTCTTGGAAGTGAATGAGGCATTTTCGGTCGTGGCTTTGGCTTTTGAAAAAATGATGGAAATCGACCACGCCAAGACCAATGTATTTGGTGGGGCGGTGCCGCTCGGTCACCCGCTGGGCGCTTCCGGTGCCCGCATCGTGAGCTACCCTGAACAACGTGCTGCACCAGAACGACGGCAAGTACGGCTTGGCTGCCATTTGCAATGGGGGGGCGGGGCGTCGGCGTTGATATTGGAGAGGGTGTGAGTTCAGTCCGCAGTTGCAGCGTGACGAGTAGCGCTACGCTCGACTGCCGACTGTGGACGCTGCCTTCTATTCATCCTTTCGGATAGCACAAATAATACTTCTTCACCAATTTTGTCTGTATCCCAAAATCCGAGATTTGGGACATGGGCAGTACCTTCCCGTTTTTGAACAGGATTTTTATCTCGTCTTTGGATGGTGCTGTAGGCATGGTTTGTTTCTTCCCCACCGAATACGAGGTAGTCCAGTTCTTCTGCCGGCCAATCGGTGTGGGCGGCCATTCCGCTTGTTGTTGCGCAGCGTAGTTTTCTGGCAAATGGCTCGTTGCGCAGTTCGATTTTGAACAGCCGTCGGTCGATGATGCAGGTGGCGAGGTAGCGCAGCAGCTGGGTCGTCGTTTTCCATGAAATTTTTGACGGACGCAAAAAACGTCGTAGTCGTCGAGCCGGGCGAAAGTGGTCGAGCAGGGTAGGGTCGGTGCGGAAATTTTGCAAGTCAAAATTTTTATAAAGAAAAAACGCAAGGCTTGCGGGGCACGTCCAGTTGGATGCCCTGCAAGGCGAGTTGCTTGGCCCGTTGCAGGGTTTTCACGAGCATCTGCTCGGCGGCCAGGACGGTTTTGTGCAGGTAAACCTGCCAGTACATCAGCCGCCGGGCGATGAGGAATTTTTCGATGGAATAGATCCCCTTTTCCTCCACCACCAGTTCGCCGTCGTGTACGTCCAGCATTTTGATGATGCGGTCGTAACCGATGACGCCCTCGTGTACACCGGTGAAAAAACTGTCCCGGTTGAGGTAGTCCATGCGGTCCATGTCCAGCTGGCCGGAAATGAGCTGGTGAAGGAATTTTTTCGGGTGTTCATCCTTGAAAATCTGGATGGCCAGCGAGAAGCCGACCGCCAAATTCTTCGTTGAGCCGCTCCATGAACAGCAGGGAAATTTCCTCGTGGTGCACATTGACCAGCGTGTGCTCCAGGCGTATGGGAAAACGGCCCGTGCCCCACGTCGTGCAGCAGGATGGCAATGGAAACGGCCACGGCCTCCTCCTCCGAAATTTCGACGCCTTTCGAGCGCAGCACCTCGATGGACTGGCCCATCAGGTGCAGCGCCCCCAGCGCATGGTGGAAGCGGGTGTGCAGCGCCCCGGGGTACACGTAGTGCGTGAGGCTGACCTGCTTGATGCGGCGCAGCCGCTGTAAATAGGGGTGCTCCACCAGGTCGAACAGCATCTCGTCGGGGATGGTGATGAAGCCGTAGACGGGGTCGTTGAGGATTTTTCTTTTTGTTCATGAAAATGTCTGGGTTGGAGTTTTATGGCTTTGTGGTGTTCTGGTGCTATGGTATTTTGGCACCGTGATCTTGGCCAGCGACCAAATACACCATAACACCATAGTCACCGCAACACCATCCCCCACTCTGGCAAGCATTTTGGCACAAAAAACGGAGCAATTCGTCCAAACATCTCCGGGGATGCAATCCTGCCCGCAAATTTGCGTCTTTAGAACCGATGGCCGTAAAAAACCGTTAAATGTTCCGTGTGCGTCGATAATCGGCAAACAATTTTCCGTCGAAAAAAGTATTCTACCGTTGGCCTTTGGCTTTAGAATTTGACATATTCCTCCCAATGCTGAACTTTGTCAGCAGTCAGGGGCAAATTTGAAAAACATTGACCCTGTGGCAATTCCTTATCTTACGCCTTGGAAGTGGCAGTCGAAAAGCGAAATTGAGCAAACACAACTTCCAGCATCCGTCACTTGCTATGGCATCGCAGAATTTTCAAAACACAATTAACATCATAAAAATATTGATTATGAAAAACAGAGGCCTTTTGCTTTCACTGGTAGTTGCCGCTGCATTGTTCTTCGCCTTTTATCCTCCCGTGGACAACGCCCAGAAGGAAGCAGCGCTCATGCAGTCTATCCTGACCGAACTCAACTACTACCATTACAAACCGCTCGAAATTAATGATGCGCTGTCCGAAAAAGTCTATGACCTCTTCATGGACCGTCTCGATGGTGGCCGCCGCTGGCTGACCCAAGGCTGACATGCCAGCTTGAAGCTTACGAACAACCAACTCGACAACGAAGCCCAGCAAGGAACTTTTACTTTCCTCGATCTGGCCATCCAATTACAGGAAGCAGGCATTGACAAAACGAAGGCTTGGTACAGGGAAATTCTGGCCGAGCCATTTCGCTTTCGATGCAACGAGACCTATCGAAGTCAGATACCGAGAAAAAACCTTTTGCCAAAGATGATGCTGAACTGCGGGCCAATATTGGGAGACAATCGCTGAAATGGGAAACCATGACCCGCCTGGCCGAAAAACTGGAGAAAAAGGACAAGGGTGATGAGGATTTCAAAGACAAGACAGATGAGTCGAACTGGAAGCTGAAGCCCGTGAAGACGTGCTTGAAGTATTTGACAATTGGTACACCCGCCTCGAAAAGCGCAAGCGCAGCGACCATGTGAGCATGTACCTCAATGCTTTTACCAATATTTTCGACCCGCACACGGAGTACTACGAGCCAATTGACAAACAGAATTTTGACATCGGAATGTCAGGTCGTTTGGAAGGCATCGGCGCCCGCTTGCAGACCGATGGTGAGTACACCAAGGTGAGTGAAATCATTGTGGGTGGCCCGGCCTGGAAAGGGCGAGCTGCTGCAGAAGATAAGATCATGAAAGTAGCCCAGGGTGACGACCCGGAGTGGACCGACATCACCGGCATGGTAATCAACGATGTGGTGCAACTGATCCGGGGCAAGCCGGAACCAAGGTTCGCCTGAATGTTAAAAAAGCGGATGGTAGCGTGGAGGAGATTTCCATCATCCGTGATGTGGTGATTCTCGAGGAAGGCTTCGCCAAATCCTTGCTCATCGAGCAGGACGAGGAGACCATCGGCTACATTCGCCTGCCGAAATTCTTACGCTGACTTCCAGGACCGCAACGGCCGCCGCTGTGCTGAGACATGGCATCGAGCTGGAAAAGCTGAAAAATGCCGGGGTGGATGGCATCATTCTCGACCTTCGCAACAACGGCGGTGGTTCCCTGCGGGATGTCGTGACGATGAGCGGTTTCTTCATCGAGGAAGGCCCAATCGTACAGGTGAAAACCGGGAGCCGCAAGACCCGAAGTGCTCACCGACAACGACCCGAGCGTGCAGTACAACGGCCCGCTCATCGTGATGGTCAACCAGTTCAGCGCCTCTGCCTCTGAAATTTTGGCGGCAGCCTTGCAAGACTACGAGCGTGCCATCATCGTCGGTACTGGAAATCGACCTTTGGCAAGGGCACCGTGCAGCGCTTCTTCGACCTCGACGCGGTGGTTCGGGGCAACCCCGAACTCAAACCACTGGGCAACGTGAAATTGACGGTTCAAGAGTTTTTCCGGGTCAACGGCGGATCTACTCAATTGAAAGGAGTGACGCCCGACATCGTATTCCCGACACCTGGCCTTACGTCGAGACCGGCGAGAAGGAGGAAGATTTCCCGATGCAGTGGACGCAGATTGAGCCGGTGATCCAGCAGACGGGTTTACTCACTGGCCGGCCTCCCGAAAATCCGGGAACGCAGCGCGGCCCGCATCAGTTCGAACGAGGTGTTCCAGCAGGTGTACGAGCATGCCCGCCAAGTGAAAGAACAGCGGGACGATACGAACCACCGCTTGGACCTCGCAGCCTTCCAGTTCGAAAACGAAGCTTCGGAAAACGCAGACCGAAGCCTACGACAAGCTGTTCGAGGCCGAGGTGGTGACCGGCGTGCGCAACCTCCCCGTCGATGTCGCCGATATCGAAGCGGACCGACAAAAAAGCCCGCAACGACGAGTGGCTGGGCGGCGTGAAAAAAGACGTTTATCTCCAGGAGACGCTGAACATCATGCGGGACATGATTGTGATGAAGTGATTTTTTGGAGAGACCAGACTTACAATTCCAGATATCAGACTCAACAAGCAGACCCCGGCATTCGCCGGGGGCTGCTTCGTTTTTCACTCCGGCGCTAACCAAGCACAAACACAATGCACCCCAGCGCCACCATCACCAGCGCAAAGATGAGCCATTCGGAGTAGCCTTCCACTTGCAGGTGCAGCTTGCCAAAGCGGAGCAGGTGACCTTTTGATCCCAACCCATAGTAAATTTCTTTTGTGGCAAACCTGTCCCTTTCCCGCCGACTGCGTCGAATTAGCCATCCTTGCCCGTTTTTGAAATAATTTTCGAAAAAGTGTCCGAAATGCTGCTCGAAGTGGCTGCCGACTCCGTCACGAAAACTTAATGAAAATTATTATCAATTGAAGCAATTTATTTTAAAAATACACTTTTTTC
>CAWCBX010000162.1:0-5053 GCA_963793595.1 uncultured Gammaproteobacteria bacterium
TTCCCGGTTACCGGTACATATCGCGACCCTGGCTGCCTGCAATTCCATTATCCCGTCAATGGTCGACAATAACAGACTGCCGCCGGGCCCGATTTCAGTAACCGTCGTATTCAGCCAGATTTTCGCACCCTGTTGTTCGGCCTCGCGGGCCAGTCGGGCGGCATAGGCAGGCCCTGACATGAGCCGATGAAACTCGCGCATGCCGTAAGGTGAGTGCCCACAATGTCGCGGGATTCCACCAGCTTCACCTTCCCGCTCCAGCACTACCACATCGATGTCCGCTTTAGCCAGCTCGCTGGCAAGCGCGAGCCCACTCGGGCCGGCACCGATGATTGCCACCTGGCAATGTTGCGTCTTCATTTTCGGGGACTGCCCATCGATTGCTGAAAGCATCCGTCGGTGAGATCGCTGAGTTCAGCAGAGCAGTAAAACCCCTGGCATCTGCCCATGGTGACACGGGTCCTGCGTTTCAGACCTGCCAGGCTGCAGGGTGGAATCGGCCCTTCCAGCGCCTGCAGGATTTCCCGTCGCGTGACCAGTTCGCAATGGCAGACAATGCCCCCGTTACCAGGCTGCTGCCAGTCGCGCTCGCCCGGATCCGAGATCCGACTCACCCGGGGCCAATGGCAGTCCAGCAACTCGCTGTGCTGGTTGCCGGTCGCTTCGTATTGTCGATACACGAAGCGCGCGATGCCCAGCGCAGCACTCAGGCCGGTCGAGCGAATGCCACCGACACAACAATAGTTTCGATCCCGGTACCATTTGATCTGGTAGTCCTTATGCTCGGTGGCAGGTCGAAGTCCGGCATAGGTCGCAGTCACCGCATGCTCGCGTAACGCCGGCAGTATGCTGCTGCCCTTGTCGATAAGAGCCTGCAACTGTTCGCTATCGACGGCAGCGTCATTTCGACTGCGCTGTTCTTCAGCCGTCGGTCCGACCAGCAGATTACCGAATATGGTCGGGCAGACGACTATGCCCTTGGTAATGTCCGTCGGCACAGGTAACAGAATCGAACTCGTCAAACCGCGCGCCGATTTATCAAACACGACGAACTGGCCCTTGCGCGGACGGATCTCAAAATTTGATTCGCCGACCAGTTTCTGATTGAGCCGGTCACCGTAAAGCCCTGCGCAATTAATCAGTTGCCTGCCTTTAACCGAACCCCTGGAGGTCTCGAGAGTCCACACGCCATTATCAAAATAACCATCCAGCAATTCACAGCTACGCGCCAGGCAGGCTCCGTTTTCAAGCGCCTGCAGTAAGTAGGCGTACGGAGCGCTCCAGGGATCAATGACGAACTCCCCGGGAACTTCAACTGCAGCAACAACCGTTTGCGCAAGCTGCGGTTCTCTGGCACGCGCCTTCTTTGCATTGATGATGCGTGCCCGGGTTACGCCATTGTCGTGCGCAGACCTCTGAATTGCTGCAAGCCTGTCGGCCTCTGCTTCATTCCAGGCGAGCACCAGTGCACCACATTCGAGCAGCGGCAGGTTTAGGCGCGCATGAATTTCAAGGTATTCGTTGTAACCGTCGACAATGCATTCCAGTTCCTGTGAGCCGGGTGATGGTGCATCGAAACCGGTATGCAAAATCGCACTGTTTGCTTTACTCGCGCCATCGAGAATATCGACCGCCTTTTCGATTACCAGCACTTTCGCTCCTTCGAGGGTAAAGCGGCGCGCCATGGCGCAACCCACCACGCCGGTACCGACAACAATGATGTCGAATAGCGTCGCGGGCAAGCGGGTGCTGGTTGAATAGTCTGGCATTTAGTGCTGACACCGACAGCAAGAGTAGATTGACGAGACTGGAACAGGCAAATTCGAGTATATTTTTAGATGACCGAATAGTCAAATTAGCCTGACCGAATGATGATTATATAATGACTATTTTGAATTGATATTAGATGCGTTTAAGACACTATTCATGCCCATTTAGTCATTGTTTAGCAATAAATCCTCGTGCTAGTATGCTCCCATGCGCCCCCGCGACAGACAATCGCGAATCACCGATATGGTGCGTTCGCAGGGCAAGGTTAGCGTCGACCAACTGGTGGAAGCTTTCCATACTTCGGCCGAAACCATCCGACGTGATTTGACGTTTTTAGCCGCTAACGGCAAGATACAAAAAATTCATGGTGGTGCCATCGCGCTGCGCAATTTCGGTGAAGGGCCGTTTGCACAGAGAATGCTGTTGAATAGTCAGGCTAAACTCCTGATTGCGCAGCAGGTCCGGCGACTGGTTTCGCCAGGCGACAGCTTGTTCATCGATACCGGGTCGACTACATTAGCAATCGCCGAAGAGCTGACAACGATTGATGACCTTACCGTCATAACCAATTCGGCTGAAATTGCGAGGATAATCACCTCCGCCAACAAGACGGTGCAGATGTTTTTACTCGGCGGTAATTATATCGGGGATAACAGGCAAACCTGCGGTACCATGGCAGTAAAACAGCTTGCGGGTTTCCATTGTAATATCGCCCTGCTGACCGCGGGCGCCATTGCAGCCGGGGATGGAGTAATGGATTTCAGTCATGACGAGGCGCAGATTGCGAGCGCCATGATCGAGCACAGCGACAAGGTATTGTTAATGGTCGATTCTTCCAAGTTTGACCAGGTTGCACCCTTCGTAGTGGCTCCGTTTGACAGGATCCATACCCTGGTCAGCGACCAGGCACCGGGCGGCGCTTTGGCCCGCGCCCTTGATGGCGCACAGGTCGAGGTAATCTGCTGATGTCAGATCAGTAATCGAGTAAGGGCAATTTAAAAAACCAGATCAGCTTTATCTGAGAAAAACAACAAAACCGGGGGAGAGCGAAGACAGTGCCCAAGTTTATCGTCAACTACGTCAAGGTGATCGACTACCTGTCGACCAGGTGCGGGCGCGCGGCGATGTACCTGATCTTTGTCATGATCGCTACCTTGCTGGTCAACGCTTTCACCCGCAATATAATCAACCTGCCGCTTTCGTGGTGCATCGAAATGGCCCAGTTCACAATGACAGCCTACTACATTGTCGGCGGCCCCTACTCGATGCAAATGGACAGCCATGTACGCATGGACCTCATTTATTCAAAGTTTTCGACGCGGACGAAAGCCCGAGTGGATAGTTTTACCGCTATTTTCCTGGTGGTGTATCTGGTCTGCCTGTTGATCGGTGCGATTTCGAGCACCATGTACGCCATCGAGTACGACCAGCGCAAGTTTTCGCAATGGAATCCGTCAATGATTCCAATCAAGCTAATTATGGTTTTTGGAATATTCCTCATGCTGTTGCAGGCCATATCAACCTTTTTCAAGGATGTGGCAAAATCCAGAGGGATTGAACTCTCATGAGTTACGAAGCCATCGCCATCATAATGTTCGTGTCGATGCTGCTGATGATGTTGACCGGGCAGAGGGTTTTCGCGGCTATTGGCATCGTATCAGCGATGGCAGCACTGTTGCTGTGGGGTGACGGCGCAGTCGAAATGCCGTTCAACGCCGCCTTCAAACTATTCAACTGGTACCCGCTGCTAACATTGCCACTGTTTATCTACATGGGCTATATCCTGTCCGAATCGGGAATCGCCGATGACCTGTATGCCATGTTCCATGTCTGGTTCGGCGGTCTCAAAGGTGGCCTTGCGGTCGGCACCATACTGCTGATGGTGGTTATCTCGGCAATGAATGGACTCAGCGTGGCAGGCATGGCGATCGGCGCTACGATCGCACTACCGGAAATGCTCAAGCGAGGTTATGACAAGATCATGATCACCGGGGTAGTCCAGGCAGGCAGTTCACTCGGCATCCTGGTGCCGCCGAGCGTAGTGCTGGTGCTGTATGGCATGATCGCACGTCAACCGGTAGGGAAACTATGGCTGGCGGGCGCGGTTCCCGGTCTGATGATGGCCTCGCTGCTAATCATATATATTGTCGTCAGGTGCCACTTCCAGCCGCATCTTGGGCCTACCGTCGCCAAAGCCGAACGCGATATGCCGATGACCGAAAAGCTAAAGCTGTTGCGCGCCGGTATCACGCCATTCCTGATATTCTTTTTCATGACCGGCCTGTTTATTATGGGCATTACCAGTCTCGTGGAAAGTTCCGCGGTCGGCGCTACCGCCGCCACCATAGCCGCCTGGGCGCGTAAACGGCTGAACCGTAAAGTCATTGAAGAAACCATCCGCAAGACCCTGGGAATATCTTGCATGTTCATGTGGGTAATCCTTGCGGCGCTCTGTTTTGGCGCAGTCTTTGACGGCATCGGCGCCGCGCGAGCGATCGAATCGCTGTTTATTACCAACTGGAATTTAACCCCCTGGGAAGTGCTCATCATGATGCAGCTATCCTACCTTGTTATGGGTATGTTCCTTGACGATACCGCGATGCTGGTCATCGTCGCACCGCTTTATGTGCCGCTGGTAAAACTGCTCGGGTTTGACCCGATCTGGTACGGTGTGCTTTACACCATCACCTGCCAGATTGCTTACATGACCCCGCCGTTTGGATACAATCTGTTCCTGATGCGGGCAATGGCGCCACCTGAAATCACATTGATGGATATTTATCGATCAATTATCCCTTTTGTCATGGTTATGACCTTCGCACTGGTCCTGGTCATGGTTTTTCCACAAATCGCCCTCTGGTTACCTGATTATGTTTATTCAAAGTAACCGACGAGAGATTTTCAACGGGGGTCTTGCGGAAAATTAACTGAAGCCTAAACCTTAGGAGCCTTAAAAAATGAAAGAAGATAAAAAAGTATCCAAACCCGACGCAACCGAACCAACGGACAACAGCAGACGAAGTTTTGTCAAGAAAGTCGGTGCCGGAACCGCGGGTATACTCGCAGCGGGCACTGCACCCTATGCCTATTCGGCGACCAATCCGATCAAGTGGCGTTTGCAAACCTACTCCGGTGCGCCACTCGGTGCGCATGTCATCCTGCCGCAAATCGAGGAATTCAATAAAGCCGCGCATGGACGGATGGAGATCGAACTCTATTACGCCGATCAGCTGGTGCCAACCGACGAACTGTTTCGCGCGATGCAAAACGGTACCATCGATGC
>CAWCBX010000163.1:0-44238 GCA_963793595.1 uncultured Gammaproteobacteria bacterium
ACCAGGTTACCCTGGGTCGCACTGCTTAAGAACAGCCCGGCATCCTTGCCCAGCAGCTTTGCCGTGGTCGCTTCGAGCCGGTTTACGGTCTCGTCTTCGCCATATACGTCATCTCCCACCGCAGCTTCCAGAATTGCCTGGTACATACCCTCGCCGGGGCGGGTTACAGTGTCGCTGCGCAGATCGACTATGACTTCTTCAGGCATTGTTTTCATTCGCTATTAACTGCGCCAATATTAGGCCGGAATTAGCGTCAAGGGAAAGGATTTTTACACCCGGAAAAGTAACATGCCTTTGACCCGAAGCTGGAGTAACATCCGCGCATGAACGAGCCTCGACCCGCCGACACCAGAAACCTGATCGCCGCCTGTGCGGCGATCACCGTGTTCGGTTTCGCGTTCGGCATGACTTATCCACTGCTATCGCTGATTCTCGAATCGCGCGGTGTAGCGAGCGACATGATTGGCATCAACTCGGCGATGATGCCGATCGGAATCCTGTTGTTTTCGTCGGTAATTCCGGTCGCAGCCAAGCGCTATGGCGCCCGCAACGTTGCCATCACCGCGGCGATAGTGACGGCAATGGTAATGCTCTCCTACAAAGTCTTCGACACGCTTGCCGCCTGGTTCGTGATTCGCCTGGTTCAGGGCATGACGATTTCAACCCTGTTCGTATTGAGCGAATCCTGGATCGTCGGCTCGGCGGGTGACCACAATCGCGGCAAGATTGTCGCGATTTACGCCAGCGTGTTATCGGCTAGTTTCGGTGCCGGGCCGTTACTAATCAGTTTCATCGGTATCGAGGGCTGGACGCCATTCGTGATCGGTGCAGCCGTGGTCGCAATAGGTGTTATCCCGTTTATTTTTATTCGCGAGAACCCCCACGATGAACCCGAAGAAACCCAGGCCTCGGGTATTTTCGGTTTTGCCCCCAAAGCGCCGATGCTGCTTGCCGCGGTCGGAACTTTTGCGGTGTTCGACGCGGCTTCGCTGTCGTTGTTTCCGGTATACGGTATTCAGAATGGTCTCGATCTCACCACTTCGGCTAACATTCTGACCGCGTTAATCCTCGGCAACGTGCTGTTGCAATTCCCGATTGGCTGGTTAAGCGACAGGTTTCCCCATCGCCTGGTACTGGCCGGTTGTGCGTTAATCACCGCGATCACCCTGATGATGCTGCCCGCTTTCATTGATTCGATATTCAAATGGCCGTTACTGGTACTGATGGGAACCACCGGTTACGGGGTGTACACGGTCTCGCTGGCCTCGCTCGGTAATCGTTTCAGCGGTATCGAGCTGGTCAACGGTTCTGCATCATTTGCCATCGTATGGGGCTTCGGCGCACTCATCGGATCGGTGTCCGGCGGTTGGGCGATGCTCGGTTTCGGTGCGCATGCATTACCGATCAGCCTGGCGCTGGTTTATTTTCTGCTTGCGCTAGGGGTAGCCCACCGCCAGTTCAAAGTACAGAAGCGTTATACCTGAGATCCCTGTCGCCGACGTCTACAGCGCTAACGCGCCGTTTGTCGCCATCCAGGTCGAGACTGCCTGCTTTATGCCGGACACTCACCTTCGACGATGATGCGATGCATCACCCGGCGATGACCATGATAATCGTTCAGTGCATAGTGCTGGGTACAGCGATTGTCCCACATCGCCAGCGTATTCTGCTGCCAGCGCAGGCGAAAACTGTATTCCGGTTGCGTTACCTGCTGGTACAGCCAGGTCAGCAACGGCAGGCTTTCTTCGCGGGTAAAATCTTCGAATCCAAGCGTGTGGATGCTATTCACATAAACCGATTTTTTACCGGTTTCATCATGTGTGCGAATGACCGGGTGAATGGCAAACTGTTCACTCTTGTCGCTGTTTTTACTCTTCACTGCCGCGTATATATTCTCGTCGCGAGGCACCACGCTGGCAGAATTGATGGCCCGCAATGGTTCCAGGGCCGCCTTCATACCCGGCGAAAGCGCCTCGTAGACAGCATACATATCGGCGAACAGCGTATCCCCGCCCTGCTCCGGTATCTGCCTGGCATAGAGCATGGTTATTTTCGGTGGCAGCTCGGTGTAGGCCGAATCCGAATGCCAGAAGCTGCCAAAACTTTCGCTCTCGGTTTCGGTTTTGACGATCTCGGTGATGTACGGAAAACCATCGATACCATCCGCGAACATGTAATCCTTCAGCGGGCCGAAGCGCAGTGCGAAGTCGTTATAGCGCTGCGCTGACAAATGCTGATCGCGAAAAAAGATAACCTGGTAATCGAGGAAGGCCTGATTTACCTGTTCGATCGTCGCATCGCTGAGCTTGCCGGATAAATCGAGGCCACGAACTTCAGCACCGATGGTACTGGATTGAGGTATGACTTCCACGAGGCCGGTATTCCTGGATCGGTTGAGAAATTACACGCAGAACTGTTCGAATCATCGTATCATTGCGCCGTATTTGTGTCACTTTCCCGATTGCGCTTACCGATGAAATCCGAATCTCTGAACTGCCCGAATCAACCGATGTCATCATCGTTGGCGCCGGTATCGCCGGCATCTCCGCGGCCTGGTTTTTGCACCGGGCCGGACTGAGCGTGGTGGTATGCGAAAAGGGTGTCGTCGCCGGTGAGCAGTCGAGCCGCAACTGGGGCTGGATACGCCAGCAGGGTCGCGACCAGGCCGAACTGCCAATCGTCATGGAGAGCATGCGGCTGTGGCAGGAAATCTCCGACCAGCTCGGTAGCAGTATCGGTTACCAGCGCGAGGGCAGTCTTTACCTTTGCGAAAACGATGCGGAACTCGCGCGCCATGAGCGCTTTATGTCGTTTGCGCCGGCCTATGACCTGGCCACCAGCTATTTGAATCGCAGGCAACTCGAACAATTGATGACCGACTGCCCGCAGCGCTGGCAAAGCGGTCTTTACACCCCCGACGATGGACGCGCCGAACCATCGCTGGCCGTACCGGCGATGGCCAGTGCCCTGCACAAGGCTGGCGTTACTATTATCGAAAACTGCGCGGTCCTGCAGATATTGACTGAAAATAGCAAGGTCAGCGGGGTGCTGACCGAATATGGCGAAATCAGGGCGCCCAACGTGCTCTGCGCCGGCGGCGCCTGGACAACCTTCCTGCTCAAACGCTGCGGCATACGCCTGCCGCAACTTACCGTCAAGGCCAGCGTTGCACGCACGTCAGCGGCACCGCTGATCTTTAACGGTAATGCCTCGGGCAGCAGTATATCGTTCCGCCGCCGTCTCGATGGCGGCTATACCGTGGCATCATCGGATTACCTGGAAATCTCCCCGTCGGCAAGCCATCTTGCTTTTGTGAAGGATTTTCTGCCCTTGATCAGTGTTTCCCTGGGCAAGCTCAGGATTCGGTTACCGGAACTAAAGATTAATGGGAACTTTACCCGGCACCGTACCCTGAATCCGATTCCGAGCACGAAAACAGTGGCGCGCATCAAGGCGAGGCTCGGTGACCGCGTACCGGCCCTGGCGGGCATTGAACTGGTAGAAGCCTGGTCAGGGATGATAGACGCACTGCCAGACGTGGTGCCCGTGCTTGATCGAGCCGACCCGATCGACGGATTGTGGATTTCAACCGGATTTAGCGGTCATGGCTTCGGCATTGGTCCCGCGGCCGGCAAGATTATGGCCAACCTGATCCAGAATAATAGTGTCGAGTACGACTTGACCCGCTTCCGACTCTCACGCTTCAGCGATGGCAGTAAACTGGAACTCGGTCCCGCGATTTAAACGAGACATCACAGCCGCGAGCCCCTGGTGGGGATGACAGAGTAACCGACGCAACGACGTTGAGATTAAATAAGCTGGGTCGGATCCCAGGCGAAGATTTGCTCGATGTAGCTTGCGAAGGCAAACAATTCGAGTTCACCGTGCGGCTTGCCGATTAATTGCAGGCCGATCGGTAATCCGGCGTCAGTCTTGCCGCAGGGTAAGGTAATTACCGGCAAGGTAGTCGTAGTGATCGCACAGCAGATGGCAAGCCAGCGATAGTACTCGGAGTATTCCAGCCCGTCTGCATACCCCGGGTAACGTTCCTCGACCGGGTAAGCCGGCATGACAGTCGCCGGGCAAACCAGCAAATCATAATCCTGCATGAAAGTCGACGCGTTGGTAAACACCTGGCCCTGGGCAAGCTGCGACTGGCGGATTTCGTCGCCACTCAAGGCCAGCCCCAGTTCGACATTCCAGACCACTTCCGGCTTTAAAATTTCGCGCGTTTGCGCCAGGTCGGCACCGAACGACTGTGCGTAATCGAGCGCTCGAGGCACACTAAAGGCAATATCCGCCATACTCAGATCGGGATGGGCAACATCCACCGCAATGTTTTCCTGTTCCAGACTGGTCACTGCCCTGGCACAAAGCTCGACCACTGCCGGCGTGGTTTCAGTCACCCCGAGGTCTTCGCTAAAAGCAATTTTCAACGGCTTGACCGGCTGTGCCGCCACATTGCGAAACTCATCGATAGCGTGGGGTTTGGATAGCCCTGCCTTCGAGCTAGGACCCGCCATCGCATCGGTGAACAGGGCCAGGTCGGCTATGTTGCGCGCCATTGGACCTTTCTGAGAATACACATCGAACGGCGTCATACCCGGGTTAGAAGTTACCAGGCCGGGCGAGGGCCGCAAACTGGTGACCCCGCAAAAACTCGCCGGGGTACGCAGCGACCCGCCGAGATCGGAACCCTGCGCCAGCCAGGCAGTGCCGCTGGCCAGTGCAGCTGCCGCGCCCCCGGAGGAACCCCCGGCGCTACGCGATAAATCGTACGGGTTACGCGTCGCACCGAAAACATCGTTGAAGGTATTGCCACCAGTGCCAAACTCAGGTGTATTCGACTTGGCGTAAACGATGCCACCGTTGGCTTCAATTCGCTCGACCATAATATCGGATTGCGCGGGCACATGATTTTCATGCAGCATCGAACCGTAAGTCGTTCTGACGCCCGCCACATCGGTTAAATCCTTGATCGCGACCGGGATGCCTGCCAGTACAGTGTTACTGTGATCAACCTGGTTCGCTGCGGCGTAAGCACGTTCGAAACAAAGCGTCGGCAGCGCGTTAATTTCAGTATCTACCTGTTCGATACGCGCCTCGAGCGCGGCGAGCGTGTCCTCGATGCTGATTTCACCCGCTGTTAACAGCGCTACTATTTCGCAGGCGCTTTTTTTAATCAGTTCAAGCATAGCTGTCGCGCAATATATTTTTCTGCACCTTGCCCATCGCATTCCTCGGTAATTCATCAATAATGAATACCTTGCGCGGCAGCTTGAAACGCGCCAGCACCGGCTCGAGCGCCTTGATCAATTGCTCACCATCGAGCTCGGCATCGTCAATCGGCACCACCGCGGCGGCGACGGCCTCGCCCAGGTCAGCGTGCGCAATACCAAACACCGCGGATTCGAGCACCCCTTCGAGGGCATCGATTTCGGTTTCGATCTGCTTGGGATAAATGTTGTAACCACCCGAAATGATCAGGTCTTTATCACGACCCAGGATATGCAGGTAACCGTCATCATCGAACTTGCCCAGGTCGCCGCTGATGAAAAAACCGTCGTCGCGCAGTTCAAGCGCGGTTTTTTCAGGCTTGCGCCAGTATCCGAGGAATACATTCGGTCCACGTATTTCGATCATGCCAATTTCCCCGGCGGGCAAGGCAACGCCGGTTTCCGGGTCAGCGATCCTGATTTCGATGCCAGGTAACGGGAAGCCGACGCTACCCGCGCGACGCTCCCCCACATAGGGGTTGGAGGTATTCATGTTGGTTTCGGTCATGCCGTAACGTTCAAGAATGCGGTGACCGGTGCGTTGCTCGAATTCAACATGGGTTTCGGCCAGCATCGGTGCGCTGCCAGAGACAAACAGGCGCATATGCGCAACCAGGTCGCGGTCAAAACGATCGTCGGCAAGCAAGCGGGTGTAAAAGGTCGGCACACCCATCAACACAGTGGCGTCAGCCAAATGCTCTATCATCTGATCGAGGTTGAAGCGCGCCAGGAAAATCATCGATGCACCGGCAATCATGGCGACGTTGGTGGCCACGAACAGGCCATGGGTATGAAAAATCGGCAGCGCGTGCAGCAGCACATCGTCGTCCGTGAACTGCCAGTAGTCGACCAGCGTTGTTGAATTGGAAAGCAGGTTATCGTGGCTGAGCATGGCGCCTTTCGACAAGCCGGTGGTCCCGGAGGTATACAAAATAGCGGCAAGGTCCTGCGGCCCGCGCGCGATATTGTCGAATTCCTCTGGCTGCGCTTGCGCGGCCTGCATCAGGCTACCGCCACCATCGCCATCGAGCGTAACGCACTCGGCCTCGATATCCTCGAATTCGTTTTCACGCTTGCTGCTGCAGACAAATACCCGGGGTTCGGCATCTTCGAGGAAGTAACCGACTTCGGCGCGGGTATAGGCGCTATTGAGCGGCAGAAACACCGCACCGGCCCGGATCGTCGCCAGGTACAGCGCAATTGCCTCGACCGATTTGTCCACCTGCACGGCTACCCGGTCGCCTGCCTGCACGCCGAGGGCCTGTAATAGATTGGCAAGCCTGCCGCTGAGTCCAACGACCTCGGCATAAGACCAGGTTCTGCCATCGGCAACCCGCATCAATGGGCCGGTATCTGCAGCCCGTCCGGCCAGCAGGCCATCAAATAGAAAATTCGTCTTCATTAAATCACCGGAACCGGTTTACGGCGCAGGCCGCTGACTGCATTACCCGCGATCGCAAGCATTAAGACGGCTCCACCGACAAGGGTGTAAAAACTCGCGGTTTCACCGATGAACAACCATACCCAGATGGGCCCGAGTAACACCTCGGTCATCGATAACAGCGTGAGTTCGGCCGCGGGCACTACTTTTGAACCGATGGTGTAAACAGCGAGTCCGAGTCCGACCTGAAATACACCCATCGACAGGGCGATCGCTATGTCATTCGCGGGCACATCAAACCCGTATCCGCCGAACTGGCAAACGATCGCGGAAACAATAATCGCAAACACGCCGGCGAGAAAAACCGCAGGCAGCATATCTTCAAGCTTGCCCCAGCGCAGCGCGATGGTGAAAATCGCAAAACCGATGGCGGAAACAATCGCGCTGATGTTACCACCCATGCGACCGGCCGAAATACCATTCAGAACCATGATCGCAATACCGGCCATCGCGAAGACCATGGCCACCCAGGTCGCCTTGCGTACCGATTCACGCAGGATGACCCAGCCGAGCACGGCTGCCAGGAACGGCGCTGCGGCGAACAGAAACATGGCATTCGCCACGGTCGTAGTCTGAATAGCGTAAATACCACCGGCAAATGCCAGCACCAGCCCCATACCGCCGATGGCGCCGGCGGCTCCGGCCTTTCTAATCGTGGCAATCGGTCGGTAGCCCGAACGGAAAGTGATCAGGATAAAAAGGAAAGCCCCCAGTGCCCAGGAACGATAGAACAGGATCTGCCAGACATTGGCGACCTCGATGCTGCGAATGCCCAGCCCCATGCTCGACCAGAACACGCCGGCCATCAATACCAGCAAGACACCATTCAGGTAGCTGATATTGGGTGTTTCAATCTTGATGGCGGTCGCGTCGGGCATTGGTTGATCATTTCAGCACAAAAATATGCTGCCAGAGATTAATTCAAGGTCGACGGAATGCAAAGCAATAGTTTTGCTGCCGCGAGCATGATTTTACAGCGCTATCGCATCGGCCTACACTTCGCCGGGGAGGGGTAGACCATGCAACAGAACCAGCAGTTAAACCAGTTCACTGTAGACTGGCAAAAGTCCAACATCGAGATCGATGTCAGCAAGCTGCCCGACTATGCTGCCAAGGCCGCCGATATTGAAACTTTCAGACGCGACGGTGTGGTGTTACTGCGTGGCGTGTTCCCGGACTGGGTAGACACACTGCGCAGTGGTTTACAACGCAACCTGGACAATCCACAGCAATTTGCCTTTCCCTGTGAAAGCAATCCCGAGGGCGAAGCAGGCAGATTTTTCGACAGTTATTGCAACTGGCAGCTGATTCCCGAGTACCTCGACTTTGTCTCACATTCATGCGCCGCGTCGATCGCAGGTCAGTTCATGGACAGCGATCATGCCCAGTTTTTCCACGAACACGCCTTCATCAAAACGCCGGGCACACAGCGCGCCACCCCGTGGCACCAGGATCTGCCCTATTACTGCGTCGACGGTTACCAGACTGCAAGCGTCTATGTCTCACTCGACCAGGCCGACGCCGACGTCGCGGTACAATTTATCAGGGGATCGCACCGCTGGAACAAGCTTTACTATCCACGCATGTTTGATGACGGCAGCAGTTTCAACGATGACCAGCCTGACTCGATACTCGAAGCGGTACCTGACATCGATGCAAACCGGGATCAGTACGATATCGCGGCCTGGTCACTTGAACCGGGAGACACTATCGTATTTGATTTTCGTACCCTGCATGGCACCGGCGATGCCACCATCAAAACCCTGCGGCGCGCATTTTCGACACGCTGGTTAGGCGATGACGTCACCTATTGTGAACGCCCGGGAGATATTTCACCGCCTTACGTCGATCACGGTATGCATCACGGAGACAAGATGCGCGAAGACTGGTTCCCGCTGTTGTGGCACCGGGCGAAGTAGCATCTCGCACGGCCAACTCCACCGGGGCTCCAGTATTTCGGGCGGCTCGACAACAGCAGAATCCAGTATTAATAACTAGTCTTGCATTAGTTTATAAACTGGATTCTGGATTCCGGCTTCCGCCGGAATGACCAGGATGGCCGAAGATTGCCTCCGATATGAGATTTGTCAGCGTCTGCTAACTCTGCGTGAGTAGCGGTTTGCCGGTCAGGCTAAAGATGGCCATGACGACAAGGGTGGCTATCGGACAGGCAAGCGCCATAAAACCCAACGATGCGAATCCCAGCGCACCCAGAAAGGCCCCACCAAAAAATGCGCTCAATGGATAGAGTAGCTTCTTAAAGGCGACGGTGGCGACGGTAGTCGGTTGGCCCGTCCGTAGCAAAGCCAGGAGGTGGATCATGCTGCTGGCGAAGTTGCCGAAAAGACCGGTTATAGCAATCTGTGCCTTCTCCGGCATCACCTGCAAGGAATGCACGTTATGCAGCGACATCGCGAAAACCGAGATGGTTACGATCAGCAGGGTCTCTGGCGCATCAGCTCTGGCCAGCGGCACCAGATTGGTGGCAACGACCATGTAAAGCGTCAGCAGGCCGGCTTCGATAATGAATAGCATCGGCGTAAAATATCGCCAATCGGACCAGTGCTCTTTTAGAAAGACCCAGACAAATGTACTGGGCACAAAAGCGCCCAGTACGAGAATCTTGGTGATGACTTCACCGTCCGGTCGAAAAAATTCGGTCGCAAGAAGGATCGTGGCTCCGCTGATGTAGCCGGTGAGCGTGTGAAACAAACCGAGATAGCAGACAGCTTCAACATAGGCCAGAATGAAGAGCATAACGATAGGCCAGGCTATTAAATGTTCTATTGGGTGGGCTGTAGCCTGATTATCAAGCTCGTCATTTGATGTCATTTAAATCTCCTTGGACTGCATCGATCACCCATGACGCCAGGCCACCGAACCCCTTAGCTGGTCAGGGGATGTTCGTGGACATTGCGGCAACTATTTTTGCATAGACCGGGATTCGGCGTCAGCCTGAACCGGGTAGACCTGGTGCAGCTGGTAGAGACCGGGATGATCCCTGTTGAATTTAGACTCGTGCCTTGCAGAATACAAGATTACCGCTATGTCTTTTTAAAGTTTATATTTCAACTGCCGATAGTTTAACAAATGCATTCTGGTAAGAGCTGCCTTGTTTAAACTCAGGTATCATTTTTCTATCGTTAGCCTTATAGCTATTGTCACCACTGCCGTGACTTTGAGTCTTTATTATCGGCACATTACGATCGAACAACTGGTCAGCTTAGAAGAACGTAACTATCAGGCCCTGACACAGACGATCGCGAATTCGCTGTTGCCCAGATACCGCAGATTTCCTGAAGCAAGCTGAAACACTGCCAGGCTCCCAGTTGAAAAATCACCCAATATCAGAGCAACTCCACGGTGATGTCGAAAAAATAATACATGGTCTGACGGTACTCAAGATCAAGATTTTCGATACCAAAGGTAAAACCCTGTTTTCCACGGACCCGACCCAGACCGGCATAATCAAACCGGTGGATTACCCTGGTAGTCTGGTTGCGGTTACCGGCGAAGTCATCAGTAAAATATCGAAAAGAGACGAGCTCCGTAAAATCGATGGCAGTTATACCCATGACCGGAATGTACTATCCAGTTATCTGCCTGTTCGGGTAGGTCCAGATGACAAAGTTATTGGCGTAATCGAAATATATTCAGATATTACCGAGACAATCTCCGAAATTAATCGCGTGCAGTTCGAGGTTATCGGTGTTGTGCTGATAATTCTTGGCCTGCTGTATGCAATTCTGTATGTATTTGTTACCCATGCAGACCGGATATTAACCCGCCAGCACAAGGAACATAAACAAGCTACCGACCTTTCCAGCCGGCTTGGGCGGCTACTGGATAAGTCAACAAACGAGATCTATATCTTCGATGCACATAGTTTTCAGTTCACACATGTCAACCAGGGCGGTTGCGATAACCTGGGTTATAGCACTGAAGAACTATACCGGATGACGGCGCTGGATCTGAAGCCGGAAATGACCCGCGATAAGTTTTTATCTTATATCGAGCCATTACAAAATGGCGAGCGCGACCAGGTAAGATTCGAGACCGTGCACAAACGCAAAGATGGCTCTACCTATCCGGTCGAAGTGCGACTACAGTTTTCGCCCGAAGAAAAACCTCCAGTCTACGTTGCCATCATTCTTGATATTACCGAGAAGAAAAAAACCGATGACCGTCTGAATTACCTCGCTTATTACGACCATCTTACCGGTCTGCCGAATCGAGGTTTATATGTTGACCGGCTGCAACAAGCGATGAAGGCAGCAGATCGCGACGATCACATGGTTGCAATCTTGTTTATCGATCTCGATCAGTTTAAGACTATCAACGACAGCCTGGGTCATGATGCAGGCGACATTTTACTGAAAGAGGCTGCACAACGACTGCAAAGCTGTGTACGCGCGAGTGACACAGTAGCTCGATGGGGTGGTGACGAATTTAGCCTGGTGCTGAATGACGTAAAGAATATAGAAAATGTCAATGTGGTCGCAGAAAAGCTGATCGAGCGCTTTTCCAAACCATTTCACATCGTCAACAAAAAGCTTTTTGTTACCGCGAGTATTGGCATTATTCTGTATCCACTGGATGATAGCAGCGTGGATAGTCTGCTGAAGAATGCCGATGCAGCCATGTACTACGCTAAAGAAACCGGTCGTAACAACTATCAATTTTACAATCATGAAATGACCACGCGACTGGAAGAACGCACGGGACTTCAAATTGAGCTCCGCCAGGCACTGGGTAACGATGAATTTGTTTTGTTCTACCAACCGCAGGTTGATATTAACAGTCATACCGTTGTGGGTACGGAAGCTTTGATTCGCTGGCAACACCCGGAAAAGGGTTTGATACCTCCGGACGAATTTATCAACCTGGCTGAGGAAACTGGCCTTATAGTTCCCATCGGCGAATGGGTTTTACGTGAAGCCTGCAAACAAAACCTGCTCCTGCAAGCCTCTGGATTGCCACCAGTAAAAATCTCGGTTAACTTGTCTGCCCGCCAGCTTATGGAATCAAACCTGGTGCAGAAGTTTGTGCAGATCCTCGATCAGACAGGCCATCCGCCAGCCCTGCTCGACCTCGAGATTACAGAAAGCATGCTCATGTCCGATATGGATCGGGTTAGTCAGACATTGAAAGAACTATCAGCTCTTGGTATCGCCATCTCTATCGATGATTTTGGTACGGGACACTCATCCCTTGCTTATCTCAAGCAATTCCCCATATCCACATTGAAGATCGATCGTTCTTTTATCCGCGATATTCCCGAGGATAAAGACGATATGTCGATTACCATTGCGATCATTAATATGGCTAATGCACTTGGCATTGAAACGATTGCAGAGGGTGTGGAAACTAGAGAACAGCTCGATTTTCTTAAACTTCACAAGTGCAATCTGATGCAGGGATATTATTTCAGCAAGCCGGTTGCATTCGATGAAGTCGAGAAGTTATTACAACAGGAACAGGATGATGCCCAGATGGCAAGGATTAGTCCTGGCATCTAGCGGATGACCTGCCCGGTTAAATTTCAGCCAGCTGCCAGTATGGCCAATTCAATGAATCGCTAATCCCTGGTCTGTAGTGATAAAAGATAGAGCCATAAACGAAAAGGGAGTTTAGAATTAAGTCTTTTGGGACAGCCCGGGCATATGACTACTGAGCAACTTTCTGCAGACACTTCGGCTGTTCCCCCTCCTGATCGACAGCAACACAATGGCTGGCGAACCTTTGGCATTATTGTGATTACTATGGCAGTGACGCTAGCTGTCGGTTATTGGGCCGTGACCACATGGCTTTTCCCGACCGAGTTCAAGCCGGTAGTGCTGAATCAGGAACAACAGCAAACCCTGGATAAAAAAATAAAGTTACTCGGCGGGAGCTCGCGATCTAGTGAAAACGAGGCCATTGAACCCGAAGCCTATAGTGAAGTCGGCGCCAGCCGTGAAGTTGAATTCAGCGAACGGGAACTCAATGCCTTGTTGGCCAAAAACACCGCGCTCGCCAACAAACTGGCCATCGATCTCTCGGACAACCTGGTCAGTGCGAGGCTGCTGGTGGATGTTGATCCGGATTTCCCGGTCCTGGGAGGCAAGACAATTAAGGTCACTGGCGGAATGGAGCTACGCTTAGTCGACAATAAGCCGAGCGCAGTACTCAGGGGCATCAGCGTCTGGGGTGTGCCGCTACCCAATGCATGGATTGGCAATCTAAAAAATGTCGATCTCGTCCAGGAATTCGGCGAGGCCGGTGGTTTTTGGCAGATTCTTAACGAGGGCGTGCAGAAGATCGAGGTGAAGGACGGCAGGCTACTTATCCAACTCAAGGAATAGATCAATGATAAATAGTTGCGCTCTGAACTCAATCAAACCACTCAATACAAGATACCGAACGGGGAAACCTGACAAGAGTAGCTAGTCGGCCAAAGGGACTACGTAAAAAGCGGCCAAGAACGGTGAGGAGAGTCTGCATTGGGCAATTTTTCGGCCTGTTTTACTCGCAGGGGAAAGCTTTTCTTAATGACACCAGGATATAATAGGAAGCCGATTTATCCAGTTGTTGAGGATGATCGTTCATGTGCTTAACGGCAGTTTTCTCCAGTTGGCTGCTAGTCAGATTTTCCGGCAGGCAATATCTCCTCATGCTGGTCTCTAAATCCAGCATCTGCGCAGCGTCAGCAACACCTAAAACATATCCAACACAAACATTCTGGTCGGCGACCGAATCACTTTCGCACAAGCTCAATAACTTGTTTGCAGACATGTAATATCCCGCGTTGGCAGGACTGGTAACGGACATTGCCGCAATGGTGATGAAAGCTAATACTTTTAATTTCATTTTCATATTTTTGCGCAACGCCCTATAGAAATAAGTGGGGTATGGGATTCTTTATCGACTGAGCTATCCCAATATCCACCCGTATACGTCATCAGGAATCTCCCTGATTTGGTGGAAAACTTAAACTGCCCGGAAAAGTCTTCACAGAAGATACTTCCAGAAATCGATGGATCACCACAAGGCGTCCCTGCCAAATCCGCTCCCACTAGAAAAAGGCCATATTTATTATTGCCCCTATAATAAAAATCACTCTTTGTGAGTTTGCGTAAGATATATTTTCTATCTTCGACAGTAAATCTTCCCTGTTCCCACTTACCGTTTTTGAAGACAAACCCCGTGGATTGCTCCGTAATACACAACCACGGATCGGCGCTCGCGACCGTTGCGAGCACAGATAAAAGCACTAACGCGAATATTCTCATTTGAACATCTACTGAAATATTTATTGTTTACTTACTCCGTACAGGCATGAAGCAATATTAACAACCGGGGTTTCTGAATGCCAGGCGGTGACTATAGTGGCCACTTAACGGCGAACCAACCTGTCATTTAGCGCTTCGGGATGCGCCTGGTTGTGTGCACTACAGCGACTTGCAGCGAGTAATCGTAAACGCAATCATCAGAAAGCGGGAGTTGGCTAGACTTCCTTACGCGCTTTCCACAGCTCCCAGGCCAGCCTGGCCCTGACCCCGAGACCGAGAAAAGGCTTGATCGGCAGTAAACTGGGCTCACCCAGGCTTTGCATGTATCCAATCAGTTCATTGTCGACACCACAGGCCATGTCGGCAGCGAGCATACCGCCAGCGGTACCCTTGGTGACGCCAACCGCGTTCTGGCACACAGAGGTATGAACATTGTTCGCCAGTTTGCCAAAACCGGGCGCGCCATTTTGTGACAGGCAGATAAATCCGGTCCAGGTATATTCCATGTTGACCTCGGGCAGCATCGGAAAGCGTTCATCGAACAGTCGTTTATGGCGGCGGCCAATTTCAGCCTGGTAATCGGCGCTCTCGCGCATCGACGGGTTATAGTAAATGTTATTGCGTATCAAGATACGGTGATCCCTGGTGTATCGCATCGTGATCGATGCAAACGCATTCGCCGGGGTTACCCCCCAGTTTTCCTCGCAACCGATGGCGTCGCGCTCCGCGGCGGTCAATTGCCGACTCAGGCTGGCATTCGCTGCGAACGGCAGCAGGCGACGTTGGTAAAAACCGAATTTATCGGCGAAGGCGTTGACCCCGAGAATCAACTGCGATGCACTGACTTCGCCCCCGGCTGTGCTTGTCCTGATACGAGCGCCTGTTTCGAGACCGGTGACCGGCGTGTTTTCATAGAGGGCTACATTTTGCGGCATATTATCAGCGAGCCCGCGCACCAGCGCCGCCGGGTTGAGCAGGCGACACCCCGGGGTGTAAACCGCCGCCTTGAAATGCGACGTACCCAGCCGTTTGTCGAGATCGGCCTTGTCGATCCAGGTGAAGGGTTCGTTGAGTGCTTCGAGCTCGCGTGCGAATGGCTCGAGCATTTCTTTTACACCCTGGTCAGAGCTTGCGGTTTGATACTTGCCGGGCTGACTCCAGTCGCAGTCGATAGCATAACGCTCGATCTGGGTTTCATGATAGTCGATAGCGGCGCGCGCCAGCGCCATGTAACGATGTGACCCTTCGAGTTCATCCATCGAGCTGCCGACGACATGCGGTAAATCGATGGCAAACCCGGAATTCCGCCCGGATGCGTTTTCGCCTACCTCCCCGGCTTCGAGCAAAACAATTTTATCGTCGGGACGATTTTCGGCGAGACGACGCGCCGCGGCCAGGCCGGCGAAACCGGCGCCGATGACTACCCAGTCGGCGGTTTGCGAACCTGACAACGGCGCTTCGGGCGCACGTTCCGGCAGAATACGACTCCAGCCATTGCTGTTGTCGTTAACCGGTAAATGCGATACCTGATTTGAGTTCATGTTACTTCGTGCCAGTTCGACGGATGTATGGCGAAATGCAGCAAAGCCGATTCCGCCTCGTAAACCAGTTGCGTACCACTGGGCAGCCAGATCGAATCACGGGGTTTTAGCTCGTGTACCGCACCATCGGCATGCAGCTTGAGCAGTCCCTCGAACACGGTTAGAACTTCGTCGTATTTAATCGTCCATGGAATGCGCGCATGACTTAACCTGCCCCAGCCGACGCCCAGTTCGGTACCGTCTTCGGCACCGCAGACGGCGGCCACCTGCGCCATCTCGCCGTACTCGAAACGGGGTGAGAATTCGAGATTGTCGAATCGTTCGATACGCAGCGCAGCCTTTTCAGCGGTCATGTCGATTTTCCGTGTTGCATATAAAGTACATACCTGTATATTTAAACATACATAACTGTATGGTAGCAACAATGTCTGACACCGGCCTGCTTCGCGCAGTCGCAGAACGCGGCACTTCCAGCCTGCCGCGCAGCCAGTTACAGCGTTTCGACTGGTTGCTGAAAGCACTGGATATCTTCGTTGCCGAAGGTATAGACGCGGTTCGCATTACCCGCCTGGCACAGGACCTTGGTGTTACTCGCGGCAGCTTTTACTGGCACTTCAGAAACCGGGAAGATTTGATCGATACGTTGGTCAGCTACTGGAAAGACAAGAACACCGAGGCCATAACCGAATCGGTCAGCCATGCTGGTGATCTCACCGATGGCATTTTCCGCTTTTTCGAAACCTGTATCGATGCCGCACGATTCGATCCCCGCCTCGACCTTGCACTCAGGGAATGGGCGCGTCGCTCGGCAAAAGTGCGCACCCTGGTAGATCGCGAAGATGAGGCTCGTATCAAGGCATTGTGCGATTTTTTCAGTCGGTTTGGCTACGACATGCCCGAGGCGCTGATTCGCGCGCGAGTACTCTATTATTCCCAGATCGGATTTTACGCGCTCGAAGTCACGGAATCCCTGCACACCCGCCTGAGTTATACCGAAGCCTATTTTGAATGCTTTACCGGTCGCCAGCTAAAGGCGATCGATGTCGAGTATTTCCGCCAACACATTCTCGAAACCTATGGAGATAAACTGCCATGAGCAGAAGATCCCGACGCGGCAAGCATCATGGCGTGGTCGACACTTCGCATCAACGCAAGGTCAACTACCGTAATTTAAAAAACACGCTGGTCAGGCAACCCGCGTTCAGCGAAGACCGGCTCGAGGCAATCCACGACACCGCGCTGCGCGTTATCGAGGAACTGGGCATCAAGGTACTCAACGCCGAGGCCCGCCAATACTTCAAACAAGCCGGTGCCAGTGTCGATGAAGATTCACTCATCGTAAAAATCGATCGTGCCCTGGTAGCCTCTGCTCTCGAATCAGCACCGAGCGAGTTCGTGATACATGGCAGAACGGCGGCGCATGACGTCAGGATGGGTGGGGATAATATCAATTTCGTGTCCGTCGGCGGCGCGCCGCATATATCCGACCTCGATCATGGCAAGCGGCCCGCGACCCTCGAAGATACCCGCAACATCATCAAACTGTGCGAACACTTTGATGTCATTCATCTGCAATCACCCAACGTCGAATCGCAGGATATCCCGGTCCACCTGCGTCACTACCAGGTCACCGAAAGTCAACTCAGCCTGAGTCAGAAACCGTTTTTCATTTACTCGCGTGGGTCGGCACAGGTTGCAGACGCATTTGCAATGACGCGAATCGCCTACGGTCTGAATCAGCAGGAATTCGAAGCCAGGCCCTGGTGTTACACCATAATCAACACCAACTCGCCACGCCAGCTCGACGTGCCGATGTGCCAGGGCATCATCGATTTTGCCAGGGCCGGCCAGGTAGCGGTGATTACCCCGTTCACCCTCGCCGGTGCGATGGCGCCGGTAACGATGCCCGGTGCACTGGTGCTGCAACACGCCGAGGCGTTGGCGGGTATCGTCCTGTCGCAAATTGTGCGCGCCGGGGCACCCGTCATTTATGGTTCGTTTACTTCCAACGTCGACATGAAATCGGGCTCACCAGCTTTCGGCACCCCTGAATTCGTACAGGCCGCCTTTGGTGCCGGGCAGCTGGCCAGGCATATCCGGTTACCCTGGCGGGGCTCGGCAGCGACCGCATCCAATGCCCCGGACGAACAATCGGTCTACGAGTTTTTAATGTCGGCCTGGGGTAGCATACTCGGTGGGGTAAACATGATGGTGCATGCGGCGGGCTGGCTCGAAGGCGGACTCACCGGCTCGATGGAAAAATTTATCCTCGATATCGAGATGCTGCAAACCTTCGCCGAGATTTTCAATCCGCTTGACAGTGACGACGCCGAGCTTGCGTTCGAAGCCATAGCCAGTGTCGAACCCGGCAGCCATTTTTTCGGTTGCGATCACACCATGGAACGCTATCAAACCGCGTTTTACGAGCCGCTGGTTTCAGACTGGAGCAATTTCGGCCAGTGGACTGACAATGGTAGTAAGACCGCGACACAACGCGCGAATGGTATCTGGAAGAAAATTCTGCAGGAGTTCGAAGCGCCCACCATGGACGTGGCGCGCAGAGAGGAATTACTGGCTTTCATCGAGCGCCGCAGCGCCGAGGGCGGTGCGGCGGTTGACTGAAATCAAATGTTCTTCGATTTATCACCGGCCAGGGTAATATCAAATGGGGGGCGGGAATTGCCCTGTCCGAGGGCTTTACGTAGCGTTGGGTCTGATACCTCATCAATCGCCCGCTGCGGCATCAGCTTAAAGAAAGCGGTGTCTGCAAGCTCCAGTGAAGTCTTGTGGTTGCGCGGATTGGAGCGCGCCCAATACTCGATTTCGAGCAACAGCGGATCCCCCGCCTGATAAGCCCGGGCCGCAAATTGCTCGACTTCATCCACCGAAGTGATCGTATGAAACTCGCCCTGGAACGCCACACCAGTCACGGTTTTGACATCGAGCAGGTAGGGGACGACATAGGGTCCGTTGATAACTACCGATTTCTGTGAGCTTGAGATATGCGCCTTGTGCGCCGGGCCCATGCTGTGAACCTTGGTGATGACCGGACGCTTGAACTGGGCACGATCGCCTTCCTCCGCATCCCACATCTCCAGCGTCATTCCCAGGTAGCCTTCATACTTGTCCGGTTGCGGAACAGCGCCGGCCTGCCAGCCTTCCCCGAGCGTGATCTCGACGCTGTGCTGTTCGCCATCACGGATGAGCGCCAATGCAAGTGTCTCACCTACCGGATGCTGACCAATCATTCTGACCACCTGCTCGGTATCGATTACGCTGGTATTATTGATCTGGTAGATGACGTCATGCGCGAAAATCCTGCCCTCGCTCGGGCCTTCAGTCGGCGTCCTGGTAACTACCAGGGCGCCGCCACCCTGCGGCACTTTAAACACTTCCGCCTCATCCGGCGTCAGCGCACTGACGATACCGGTGAGTCCCGCATCACCCCAGCTCGGCGGGCCCAGGCGTAAATCAGCCACAACCTGCATCACCAGGTTGATCGGTACCGCAAAACCAACCCCGACATTGGTACCATAGCGAGATGTATCGATAGCGGCGTTTATCCCGATCACGTTGCCCGCGCGATCAAACAGTGCACCACCGGAATTTCCTGGGTTTATCGCGGCATCGGTCTGCAGGTATGGAGTTGTGCCTTCACGGTATCGCATGGTGTGTGAAATGATGCCCCGACTGATTGAATCGGGATTGCGTCCCAGCGGATTGCCAACCGCGAAAGTTTCATCGCCGGGTTCAACCAGATCAGAGTTACCAAGCTTAGCCACGGGAAGACCATCGCATTCCTCGAGCTGCAAAATCGCAATATCGGACCTGGGGGTAGCATTAACGACCCTGGCCGGGATCCCGGCAGTGCCTTGCCATCCCCGCGGGTAAACTTCGATGAGAGCCGCGTTGTCGATAACGTGTTGATTGGTCCAGACTTCGCAGTTGCGTGATGAAACCAGGAATCCGGAGCCGTTACTGATCTCCCATACCGAATCACCAAATCGATCAACGGTAACATGGGACATGCTGCGAATGGATACCGAGACATCCAGCATCCGGTTGGTATCGATCTTGTCGTGCTTTTCGAGCGCGTAGATACCCAGTGGTATCAGGCTGGCGAATAATCCCAGCACGGCGAATCGCCACAAAATGGTACTCTTCCTGTTCATGCGTCACCTCGTTAAGAATTAGGTGATGCCGCCTTGGTTAAGTTACTTTTTTATATATAGTGCAAATTTCAAGCCAGTGCTATAAGTGATTGTCAAAACGGGCTCCCGATCCACATAGAATCGCAATAAATTCATTTGTTTCAATTATTTAAAGGTGAATCATCGCGACAAAAAACTGCCTCGGGTGATGCCTGGCGACAAAAACAACGACAAATTCCTGCCTGGTTACTCTATTTTCAACCGATACTTGACGATACGGTCATTGCCGGAATCAGACAGCCACAGTTCCGTACCCCTCACTTCGACACCTTCCGGGGTCGTAAACCGCCCCACGCCCTTGCCTGGTTTACCATCACCGAGTACATGCAACAGCCTGCCATTGGTGTCAATAAACTTGACCGAGTGGTTGTTTTTATCCGCCGCAATAATGACACCCTCGGCGGTCAAATCGAGGTAACGAACCCCGTCAAAGCCATACTGCTCGCGCCCTAGTTCAAGCATGATTTCGAGATCCGGAGATAGCAGCAGCATGCGGCTGTTGCCGGCATCTGCGAGCCAGATATTACCGTCCCCGGTCAACTCCAGATCATGCGGGGAAGCAAGTCCCGTCAGCTCGGCGACGACCTTTCCGTCCCGGTAGGCCACGACATTACCCGACCAGGCCCCGGCGACATAAACCCGGCCGTCAGGATGCAGCAATATACCCTCCGGTCCGCGGATTCGTTCGCTGAGTTCATCGACCAGCTTCGCACTGGTGCCATCCACCTCGTAAATGGTGACCCGATTGTTATGCGTATCGGCAACATAGGCGCGCCCCTGCCGGTCAAAATCAACATCGTGAGTGCCGGACTGATGATCCGATCCAAACGCGGCTAACAGTTCGAGTGACTCAGGATCCAGAATCGCGATACGATCATTGCCTACATCGGCAACAAATAAATACCTGCCATCCGGCGACAATTTCAGATCGTGTGGATTACTCAACTGCGCAGTACTGGCGTTGACATAAGACAACTCAACTTCGGCCGCTGGTATCGTGCCTGCCCAGGTCATTAAAAAAATTAACGCTACAAGGCGCGTGATCTTACGCGGGTTGCGGGTTGCCGGTTTCAGATAGGCGGGCATGGTGTCGGCTCCGTTCCAGTTGTTGAACCGTCCATGTTAGCAGTATGATACACGGTTGAAAAAGAGTGTTCGGGTAGCAGCGGAATTCGATCCCGCGCACCGATACCACTAAATTCTTATCCAGGATAAAGCAAGCATGCTCGACACTTTCGATAAAAATCGACTGCAACATCTGCAGCCAGATGATATTTCTGACTCACTGGAACACGGTTCGGTGGTATTTTTTCCGCAGTCTCCGGTACCGATTCCGTGCGCAGAGGATCTGCTTTTAATCCGCCAGGAGTTACCTGAACTGCTGCGACTGAAGAACATCAGTTATCACCCCGAGGCCGATCGAGTCCGCGGACTGGATGCAGCAGATACTGAACTGGCGGCACGGGTAAAACGCATTCTGGTCGAGGTTAGCGATAATGTTGCCGATTTCCTGACCAGAAATGCACCCCGGCTGGTCGAGAACTGGACGGTTGGAACCTGCAGCTTCAGACCGATAGAAGAACATGGCAGAAAACTGGACGCCCATGCCAGTAACGAACTGGTACATATCGATGCCGGCGCTTACGGGGCGACCAATGGCGATCGAATTCTGAGGTTTTTCATCAACGTGAATCCCGACGCAGATCGAGTCTGGGCGACCAAGGGTAATTTCCCTGAGTTATTCCAGCGTCATGGCGAGCAGGCTCAACTTGGCTATGCGAACGCAGGCGACGATTATATGACCAGGGGCCCCATGGATCATGCACGCACCGGTCTTGTTAATATGCTTGCCACTGCCGTGCCGGCATTCAAGGTGCTGGATTCTTCACCTTATGACCGGGTGATGCGAAAGTTCCACAATTACATGAAAGACACGCCTGCTTTTCAAAATGAAACGCAGGGGCACGAAGAGTTCCGCTTCCCGCCGTTTTCTGCCTGGATGGTGTTTACCGATATGGTTAGCCATGCCTGCCTGTCTGGTCAACATGCATTCGTCCACACCAGTATCGTTCCGTTGAGTAATTGCCGCCTGCCTGAAATGGCACCACTGAATATTCTGCGACAGGCGGCCATCAGCAGCCAGGTTAACAGTCGCTAGGGTCGCTGGCACCCAACGGCTCAGGACTTGAGATTTTCAACTGCCATATCAAGGCGCTCGATGACGTCGTCGATTTCGATTAAATCCATCACGCCATCATCTTCGATGCGGGTACCCCAACGTAACTCCTGCGGGCTTTTGCCGCGGAAACGCTCGGCTGCCTGAGGAAATTTATCGACACATAATTGCAGGGAATTGTAAGGCCCGCTGCGTAGCGACCAGGTGGAGGCATGCAAACCGATGACGGCTGTGCCCAGCGCATTGGCCAGGTGAACGGGTCCTGCGTCAGGACTCAGCACCAAATCCACGCGCTTAAGCAGGGCGACCAGTTGCGGCAAGGTATCCTTACCGATCAGGTTAATGGCCTGTTGCTGCATCGCCTGCTCGATCGCTGCACCGGTGGCGCGCTCCAGTGCAGATGGCCCGCCGGACAACACCACTGCCATGCCATGATGCGCCACCGCATAATCGGCCACGGCGGCATAGCGCTGCGCGCTCCAGTTGCGTCGCGGATGACTCGAACAGGGGGAGATCAGCAGAATTCGTTTACCCGCGGGCAACACCGAGTTCGCGAAAGCCATGGCTTCATCATCAATCGGAAAATTCCATACCGGCTCCTGTACATCCAGACCAATGGTTCGCGCAAAAGATAAATGCCCCTGAACCTGGTGCTCCTGCCTGGTCTCCGGAATCGCGTGCGTCATGAAAAAGCGATGAAAATCCCGTGCCCGATATCTGTCCCAACCCAGTTTGATACGGGCCCTGACACAGGCCCCGGTAAAATTCGCCCGCGCCGAAGTCTGCATCTGCAGCATGACGTCGAAGTTCTCATCCGCGAGCTGTCGCCGCAGATTCAGATAACCCATCCAGCCTGCATTCTTATCGACTACGACGAAGCGCACACCATCCAGTCCGGCTAATAGCTTGTGTTCAAGCGTCGCACAAATCCAGGTTACCCGGGTTTGCGGCCATTGTTGCTGAATTGCGCGCAGCACCGGAACCGCATGCGTGACATCGCCCAGGGCTGAAAGCCTGACGATACAGATACTATCGGGTGGCGTTACAAGCGGTAACATCGGGTAACCGGATTTAACCGGGATAAAAACCTAAGAATCTAGCGCCAGTTCAAACAGTCTGCCGAACTGACCCAGCTTGTCGTCGATACCCGCCAGCCGTAAAGCGTGCCAGGCCATGGCATGATTTGACGAGGTCAGGGGAATTCCGAGACTCTTTTCCAGTTCGGCGCAAGCCTGCATCAACCGCACCGAGGTACAGGAAACAAAAACCGCGTCAACTTCAGCATGCCTGATGATTTCGCGCACGCCTTGCTCAATCGACTGCGGCGTGATACGCGCAACCACGGTGTCGTGGTCGGCATTGAAAGAACCAAACACCGGCACCTGGTATCCACGCGCAGCGATGTAGTCGGAAACGATCTTATTGACGTCGGCCGGATACGGGGTCAAAACACCGACGCGTTTCGCCTTGAAGGCATCGAAGGCCGCAAACGCCGCGGTAATCGGGGTGGTGCATCTGGCAGCGGGCTTGGCCTGCCTGATGTTGGCGAAAACCTGTTCCTCGCCGATCGCCATCGATGCCGAGGTACATCCATAGGCGATCACGTCCACCGGGGTATCGGGAGTTATCACCCGTGCACATTCGATAATGCGTGGTTCCATCGCACGCAGGGTTTGCGGGGTTATCTTGTTCTCGTTATGAATCCGGCTCGCATAAAGCGCAACGCCATCGAGCCCGGCAAAAACCTGGCGCCATTCATGTTCGATGGTGTAATCGGTGGCCAGCACAATCAGTCCGATCGAGGCCCGACGCGCAATACCCTCGTCAGTATCATAGGGTAAATTCTCTATCAGGAGGGTATCTTCGATTACTTTGTTGGCTGCCTGGCTCATAATTCACTTTACTCGGAATTGCGACTGCGCATACTTTACCATGAATAAAAACCGGATTGTCAGTCGCGCGATCGTTTCAAGCGCAACCTTATCGCCAGTTTGCCGACTTCACCCAGTAACTGGCTATATCAGGAATTTCGAAGGCTGATTTTGGATGTGAAAATAGAAATCCCTGTATAAGCGTACAGCCCTCTTTGCTCAGGAAATCAATTTGAGCTTCGGTTTCGACACCCTCGGCGAGGACCTCTATTCTCATGCTTTTTGCCAACGCGATTATCGATTTCACGATTGACACGTCATCTTCATCTCCGGGAATATCTCGAATAAATTCCTTATCGATTTTAAGCGTGTCTACCGGGAGCTTCTTCAGATAAGCCAGAGACGAATACCCCGTTCCAAAATCATCTATCGAAATCTTTATGCCCAATGCACTGATCCGCTTGAGTATCTCAATCGTTCTTTCGGGGTTTTTCATGAGTTGGCCTTCCGTTATTTCAAACCCTAACGACGCGCCATCACAGTTATTTTGTTGCATCAGCTCCATCAGGAATTCCAGGAAATCCGGCTGATCAATTTGCTGCATAGTCAAATTCAGGGAAAGACGCCCCACCGCAACGCCTGCATCTTCCCAAAGCTTCATTTGTTGCATGCCCTGACCCATCGTCCATCGATCAAGGGCAACAATCAATCCGGATTCTTCCGCGGCAGGTAGAAATTGCTCGGGAGAAAGCATACCAAAATCAGGATGATGCCACCGAATCAATGCTTCCATCCCGGTCAGCTGTTTTTGCTGAAGATCATACTGTGGCTGGTAATACACTTCGAATTCACCGTGATCAAGCGCACGATTCAGACTTGCAATCATGTGCACTTTCTCCAGTGCTCTTTCCGTCATGTCATGGGTGTAAAATTCAAATCCATTGCGGCCTTTCTCTTTCGCTCGATACATTGCCGCATCCGCATTGCGTAACAGGATTTCAGGGCTTACGCCGTCGTCTGGAAAAACACTTATGCCAATACTGGTAGTGACAAAAAGCTCACTGCCCTTGATCACCAGTGGTCGCCGCAAAATATCAAACAGTTTCGTAGTGATCTCGTTGATTTCTTCTTCCTTTTCAAACTCGCTCAACAGAATCGTGAACTCATCCCCACCCAGACGCGCGATCGTATCCATATCCCGCAGGACGCCTTTCAGCATACCAGATACTGAAACCAGCACCGTGTCGCCAACCGAGTGACCAAACGAATCATTAATCTGCTTGAAATTATCCAGGTCCAGGAAAAGAACCGCGAGTAGTGATTTATTGCGTCTTGCATGCCTTATCGCCTGGTCGATACGATCTAATAGCAATGCCCGGTTTGGGAGTCCGGTTAGTGAGTCGTGATATGCCTGATGTTCGAGATTTTTCTCGATTACTTTTCGCTTGTCTACTTCCAGTGACAGGGAGATGTCACTGGCAATCAGCGCGGTAAATTCCTGTTCGTTTACTGTCCATTTCCTCACATCACCGATATGTTCATAACAAATCACGCCAATAATATTGCCGTCATAAAATATCGGGGCACCAAGTAAGGAATAAACATCATTAACTAACAGGTATGCCTCAGTCAGTTCACGGGTTGCGGGATCATTTCTGGCGTCACTTACAACAATTCGCCTGCCGGTTTCCATGGTAGCGAAGTAACGCGGAAAATCGGCCTTTAAAAGTATACTGCCACTTGAATGCCCCTCCCCGCTCACATACATGGCTCGACATTCAATACTCGTTCTAGCTTCGTCATACAGCCAAATGCCGACACGCGCGACATCCAGGGTCGTTGCCGAGATTTCAGTTGCCATTTTGAAGGCGTGCTCGATAGTTTCATGGCTAGCTTCAGACCAGGCTATCATTGCGTTCTGGTAGCGCTCGAGTTGAGCCGTACGTTTTTCCTCTCGCCTCCTTCTATCTTTTCTTTTCTTGATCCGAAAAAAGAATACCAGGCCGGCTATTGATATCGATGTAACTATCACCAAAGTGGAGATAATCAGTATCAGGGTCCGGTTTTTTTCATAAAAGGTGGGTGGAATATTATGAAATATGGCCATTTCATTAACTGCATCTGGCAACGCTATGCGCAGCTTCACTAACTCTGATTGATCAAAGATATAGGTGTTAGGGCTGTCCAGAATATTTTCGACTCGATGAATGCCACTATCCTTTTGCATGCCTAGAGTAAGTCTGGCAGCTTGCACGCCCTGCAGTTCTCCACTGGTTACATAACCTCCAATGACACCTTCGAAAAAGTAAGAATCCTCCATCGTGAAAATTGCAAACTTATCGAGCTCGACAATTTCAGCAACTACCGTCTCCGGATTGAGTAACAGACCGGTATGCCCCTTGATTTCACCAATGCTTGTGAGAAAAAGGTATTTCTGGCTGCGACTGGTCAAAACTTCAATCATTTCCTCCATATTGTTCTTAACGATGAATTCAACACGGATATCAGGATATTTCTCCAGCTGTTGCCTGATTTCGGTTTCAATGACCCGGTAAGTAGCGGACCCGTCACCCAGGATAATAATTGCTGCATCTTTCTTATGGAGGGCGTGTATTAGATCAAGATTTCTTAAAATATCCTTTTTCTCAAACACACCGCGAATGCGCAATGCCTCGATGTCGTCAATAATACTGTAGTCGTTAACGCCAGAAAAAATGACGGGGGCATCGGGGTATAATTTCAACAGGTAATTTCTGGCAAACAGGTATCCATAGTCATCGGTGACATATATTAAATTCGGCTTATATCCGGTGTACTTTACCTGCAGATAACGCCTGAACTGGCGCGCGTAATCATCGTTATAGGCACGTCGCTTTGTATCCAGGTACTCGGTACTGATATTAACGGGTATCAGGGAATTCCTGGTCAGCTCTTCGACAAATCCCCGATGTTGCGATTTTGTCCAGGGGTATTCCTGACTGTACGCGTGAATCGCCAGGACACGAAAGCTTTCATGCGCCTGAACGCCCGGGCTGAAGTAACCCAGAGCAATTAACAGCAGGCTCAAAACAGGGGGAGTTCTCATATAACGAAAGCTATGCTATGCAGATTCTGTTGTGTTCTGACATGACTAGTGGCCCCAACGGCGTTACTCGCCTCACTTATAATCACTATAAAAACCATTACAGCTACTGGTTTGGAGTTGTTTTTCCATAATCATTTTCGTTATCGTTGAAGTCATGAAAAAACACCAAGGAGTGTAAGTATAGCTATATGTGTAAATAGATTCGGTGAAATATTGGCTATTGACAGAAAACCTTAAAAAGACTTAATCAAGACATTTACAGGTTTACATTTGCGAATAAACGGGAACGCCCCTCCCCTTTCGGCTGGCCATGTTCCAGCCTGTTTTCTGTTATCGGCACGATCTGTAGAAAAACCCTGTTCTGCAAAGAGGCTTCTATTCCTGCCTTACAGAACTTGGTACTATAATTCTTTTGCTTATTCAGACATTCAGTTCCAGATGGAAAACCAACTGCATCGCCAGAGGGTGTGGGGTGTTTGAGTTTGGTCCCTTTCCCGGTGCTTTTTAAAACAGGCCGTCGACATCGAAAATGGCCTGTCGAGTGGTTGCATCGGCGGCGCACTGATCATCAGATTCATTCGTGTAAACATTATCCGGGTAATTTCTTTGCTAAAAACAGGATTCAGCAGAATTAACAATAAGCCAGGTCAATCGAGACAGATCTGATGGATCCCTACGCTATTCTTGGCATTCCTCAAAACGCAACCCTGGAGGAAATAAAAAAAGCCTACCGCAGGGAAGCCATGAAGTGGCACCCGGACAGAAGCAACAACTCGGCTGAATCGAAGGAGCGATTTCACCAGGCAGCAGAAGCATACAAATTCTTATCTGAAAGTTACTCCGCTGATCGAGACAGTAATTCTAAAAGACAATCCTCAAGGGAGTACCAATATAAAGGTTCAGCTTCCGGGCAATCTGACAACTACTCTAATTCCAGGCACTCCAGCTCTTCCAGAAACCATTCCGGGGACGAGTTCGCCGATACAGTATTCTGGGACGCCATGCTGGATTTTGCCATCAAGCTTGCACAAACCGGATTAAACGAGGGTCAAATTTCCAGCCAGCTAGTTCAAAACGGTTGCCAGCAAACGCTGGCCGCGATTATTGCGGATAAAGCCTTTAATATTCACGCTCATTACGCTGCCAATTCGGGACGGAAAAGAAAACACGGTACCGATAAATCTACCTTTAAAGAGGAAAGACTGGAAGCCGAGTTACAAAGGGCCTTCATCGGCAGACGAAATATTTTCCTGAGCCCGAGGGACACCATTGACTACTACCTGGTAGTTTTCAGCGAGTTCAGGCAAACCGCAAATTTAAACCCCTTTTCTCTGATAAACACCAACAAGCGATTGATCAGGATCCTTAATTTCTCGATTCTCTTTTTCGCCGCGATGATCCTGGCGATAGACTTTTATCCCGGGGAATCTGAGTACAAGATTTTGCCTGATGCGACGCTGCTGCAAATTCCACTCGGCATACTTTCATTAATGTTTATCTGGACGGCATACCGGAAATTGTGGCTGGTTACACTTTTCTTCTGGCCCATTTACCTGGCGAGCCTCGCATTATTTGAAGCCTATGCTCCGCAGGCACTCTACAATGACTATTTATCCGTACTGCCAATCGCTACTATTTGTTACCTGCCTTTTATTTTTATTGCACTGTTTGGCAACTATTTATATTACAGGAAGGCACAAAAAGTCATCCGCGTGGCAAATCGTTTATTTGATGAGCATCAGGATAAAATTGTCTGGATAAGAAATAACGCCGGCACTTCCAGTGCAGCGGCATATATATTTGCATTCATTTTCGTTTCGTCACTGGTTTACCTGAAGCCGGAGCGTGCAGAGTTTTTAGATTTAATAGATTTCAGCCTGCCCGGTATAGACCGCGCAGAAGACGATACCGCCAGCGCAAAAGTCAAACTGAGATTGAAAGAAGCGCACCAGTTTTTTGAAATTGCCGAGACACATTTTAATAGCTCGCCACCTGACTATCTTAAGGCTTCAATGGCCTACAGTACCGCCGCAGATAATGGTTCGTTACTGGCCGCATACAAGCTGGGCTACATGTATTATACCGGTGCAGGGGTTCAACAGAGTGATGTGCTGGCAATGGAGTATTTCGAACTGGCTACCCGGACACCCCTGGCTTTCCAGCCACATAGCCTGCAGATAACCACAGAGTTCCTGGCTGAATCTTACAACAGTCTCGGCATCCTGTACCAAAATGGATATGGCACAAAAAGCAATACAAAAAAGGCGTCGGAAATGTATCGCAAAGCCGTGGAGTTCGGCTCCAAAAGCGCGCAGCGGAATCTTGCAACCGTTTATTCACGAAACGCCGACAGTGAACGCAGGCCTTTGGCGAACCCCAGCTACAAGTAAAAAGAAATGGGGCGGTGAAACGGCGGTTATCGATTACACCCCTCTCCTTTACCCCCAAAACGACGCTTGATCTGCAACCATGTTTTCAGGTTCCTGATGCCACCCACGGATTTCCTGCTGCATGCTGATTCGCCTGCCGCCCGCGGCAAAGCCAGCCCCAGTCAATGCTTGCGCCATGTGGCGTACACCTGTCATCGATGAGTGGGTGTATTTTGTCCTGTAATCCGCCTGGAAAACCCTAGTCCGGATTCCAATGCACCCTCAATCAGGCCGCCATTGCTGAAAGATGTTTCGGTGGAAATAAACTCGAGCTTGCCATCCCAGTCACTACCCAGTTTAAGATTGAGCCCATACTGTGGATGATGAATTTGCGACCCGTGATCAGCAACACTGGCAGTAAACCCTTCGCTACTCCAATCCTGAAAATAAACTGCTTTCGGGCTACTCGCCTGATCTCCGAACAAGGTCACGAGTTGCGCCGTTGCCTGCTTTATAAATTCAGCTCGCCCCAGACTCGCCCGGCTCTGCGGGTCCAGTGCGGAAAATCCAAAAAGGCTGAAGCTGTTTGCTGAAACTGGTGACGCGTCGTGAATTTCTGCCAGGGGTCCAGATTGGCTGAGGACGGTCCCACAAAGACCCTGCTGCCGCCAGAAGGGTTCATCATAGACCGCGAAAAATTTAGCGTGCCCTGCCATCCAGGTAGGTGTCGCGACCAGTGTTTGCATAACTTCGAGCGGCAGTGCAGGAGAATATTTGAGCCCTGCCGCAAGGCGGGGTGGTATCGCCAGGGCGACATGCTGCGCTCGTACCCGGGTTTGTCCGGATGGTCCATCTAAATCGACGCTAATAACGTCTCCATCGAGCGAAAGCCCCGTGGCTATATGACCCAGAAAACGATGGGAGGTATCAATTTGATTGGCTATTTCATCAACCAGGCGATTAATACCGCCCTGGATGCGCCGCGACCCAGTCATTGGCGACGGACCCCTGCTTCTCTCGACATAACCTCCCGGCCGCTGCAACAATAGATCGCCGTCGGCAAACTGAGCGTAGTGTGGAATGCTGAAATGTTCCAACAACCCGGCTACCAGTGGTTGCCCGGGCCAGAACCAGGAAGGACCAAGATCACAATCGGCACCATCATCATTCCCAACTGTCAGAATTCGGCCTCCAAACCGATTCCGGGCTTCGATCACGCTTGCGTTTACCGCCGCAGATCGTAATTGCCAGGTTGCGGCGAGCCCGCTAAGCCCGCCCCCGATAATCAAAATGTCAGTTTGTTTGATTTTGAATACCAGCAGGACGCAGGCGTAATCGGTAGAGATCTGATTGCATGACCTTATTTAAAAATACAGTGCTTCGCGTAATCCGTTGCTTCATTAGCCGTCCAGTCACCTTTTGGTTTCTTCTCCAGCTTTTCACACCATTCATCACTACCTACTTCCGCCGAGCAAGCGATCAGCTGAGTGAGCAGCAAAGACAGGAACAGTAATTTCTTCACCTATTTCTCCAGTTATTCATATGCGGGCTGTGGGCACAGAATGTTAACTTCGATTACCATCCGCGCGCGTAGCCAGCTTGTCGCAGATTCATAAAAACAGCAAACTACTTTTCGGCAGGACATAAAGGCGCTTTTTTGGCTTCAATATACTGTCTGACTAATTGCCGTAACCGGCGTCGATCAAAACTTCGATAATGTCCCGGTCTTATCTCATCGGTTTTTAATTGCAGCAACTTCTCCATCGAGCTGATGTAATCATCCACCACCGAATCTTTCAAATCATCCAGTAGTTCACCATCATATACCACGTCTCCCGAGAAAAAATGCTGCTTATCGAGATCATACAAACCGACAGAACCGGATGAATGGCCGGGTAAATGCATAACTTCAAATGCCTTGTCACCTAAATCTATAATGTCTCCATGTCGAATCACGCGGGCATGGGGGCAGGCCCTGACTTCGTAGCTGCTGGCGCTGAAACCCTGGTAGGGGATGCGGTCAAAATCACTGTCGGGCACAAAACCAATTTCAGGCGCGCTTAATATGAGCTGTTGATCTCCACTGCACAGGGCGTGGTGTTCATGTTGATGGATGTAAACCTCGTCGAACTCGTGGCATCCACCACTGTGGTCAAAATGCACATGACTGGCGACCACTTTTAGTGGCTTGTCCAACAGATCGGCCAGGTACAGTTTCAGGCTGGAAACACCCAGACCGGTATCGACTAACAGGTCCGCATCACGCCCCTTGATCAACCAGAGGTTGGCGCGATTTTCCCAGGTGTAATACGGTTCGGTAATACAATACAGATCATCACGAATACGTTGGGTCTGAAACCAGGCTTGCTGTATCGCTTTCATCGGGTTTCAGCTTCCTTCGGTTATAGTCCAGATCATTGCGGCATGACACCCCGTCTTGCCGCTACTAACAAATTCGAGGAAAGGTAGCGCACTCTAGCGGGCCACCATGCACCAGGTTTTCGCCTCGCTCATCCGGATTGCATTCCCAGGATTTGTCAGCGAAACGCGCGTCATCGCCAAACCAGTGGGTACAGATCGCGCGCCGCCGGTTTTTGCGCTGCAGATTACCGGGGGCGCTGTGATGTGTGCGTAGGTTCAGAATCGCGCAATCACCGGGTTCCATCGGCGCCAACAGGATACGATGATCACCCTCGATCTGGTCCCATTGCGGTGGACGCGAATCGCGATGATTCTTCATATCTTCACGGGTAAAAAAGTCGACCGCGAGATAATCACGATCAAGCTTATGGCTGCCGGCGACAAAGCGTAACGCGGTATCAATCGGCACATGGTCCAGTGCCATCCACAGGTTGCATACCTGCGTCCCCGATACGGGCCAGTAAGCTTCGTCGTAATGCCAGGGTGTTTCCGCACTGGTACCGGGCTCCTTGACAATTGCCATGTCGAAATACAACAGCAGCGATTCCGACTGCATCACCCGGCGCGCCAGTTCCGCAGCCGGCGATTCAAAAGTGAACTCGCGGAAAGAAGGTAGCCGTTTCCACAAAAAGGTGTCGAAGAAGAATCTACCCTTTTCGCCAGCCGCGCGATAACTGGAATACTGATTACTCCGCGAACGTGCGCGCAATGCTGCGGCTACCGCGCGGCGACCCTTTTCCACCCACTCATCACTGAACGCGTTACGCAGACAAACCACACCATCGCGTTGATAAGCCTCGATCGCATCGCCCCCCGGAACACCGGGTGCAAGCGGTGTGAATTTTTCTATTTCTACGGTTCGGCTGGTCACTTTGTTGGTACCTCGATAAGACTCTTTACTGTTTTACCCTACGGAACTTGTTATCCATGTCCAGGAATCTCGAAAGTGTCATAAATAGCGATCATGTTCAATGTTTTTTAGATAGCCATGGCGGCCAGGTGCTGCGTCTGGTTTAATCTGCCGATCGATTCCAGACTGGTTGTTTCAACGGGTATGCCTGTAGCTGATTTTTACATCGTCAAACGCGAAGCGGGCGCCGAGAATCCCTCGATTCCAGCCTGGGCCTGTCGGGACAATAATCCGGCGAATCTCGAGCATGATTACGCCAGCCCCGTGCGTCGCGTCGACATAGACACAGTTCCGGGAGCATTTCAGTTGCTGAATATTTTATCGATAGAGGAATGTCAGCGACTGGTCAGCCTTACTGAAACCCTGGGCTACGTGGAAGACGCCGCAGTTTCGTTGCCGCGATCGATCCGCCACAATGACAGCCTGACCTGGGTCATCGATGACGAAACCAACGCTATCATCTGGCAACGCTGCCAGGCCCTGATGCAGGATGATCATGAATTCAACACCGGCAAAGCGGCGCTTGGAATCAATTCACGTTTCCGTTTCTATCGCTACGGCCGGGGAGATTACTTCGCGCCACACACCGACGGTTCATGGCCAGGATCGCGGGTCATTGACGGTGAACTGATCGACAACGCCTATAACGATCGCTGGAGTCAATTGAGTTTCCTGTTGTTTCTGACCGAAAACTACGCGGGTGGTGCAACCCAGTTCTACGTTAGTAAGACCAATCCTGCCCACCCTGCCCGGCAGCCCGACGAGGCCGACATTATTGATCTGCGCACACCGATAGGTGGCGCCCTGTGCTTCCCCCACGGCATGCATCCGCTGCATTGCATGCATAGTTCGCAGAAAATCATAGCGGGCACCAAGTACATCATTCGCTCCGACATCCTGTTTGAACTTTAATCGCCACGGCGCTAGAGGTCGCTAGCGCGATCCAGTCCCATGAAGTAAATCGCGCTCTCCAGATCGGTGACGTCAATATGGCAGCTGGTCGCTGCGCGCAAGACCGGCTTGGCATGGTAAGCGATGCCAAGACCGGCCGCCCTGAGCATTGGCAGATCGTTGGCACCATCGCCAATGGCGCAACATTCGCCAAGTGCCAGCCCGAGTGCCTGCGCACGTTGCTGTAGCAGACTACATTTCAAATCGGCATTGACAATCGGCCGCTGTACCTTTCCCGTCAATTTTTCCGCATCAATCTCGAGGTAGTTGCAATGTACCTCGTCAAACCCGAGCTGCCGGGCGACGGGTTCGGCAACCTGCGCAAAACCGCCGCTGACCAAAATGGTATGTACTCCCGCAGCGCGTGCCGCGGCGAGCAACTGCTCTGCCCCCGGGTTCAGGCGCAACTGTCCGACTATATCGTGAAACACCTGCTCAGGCTGCCCTGCCAACATCGCAATGCGTTCACACAACGCGGCGTTAAAATCAATTTCGCCATGCATCGCGCGCGTCGTAATTGCGGCGATTCGCTCACCCATGCCAAGCATCGCGGCTACTTCATCGAGCGTTTCCGCGGCAATAATGGTCATGTCCATATCACAGATCAGCAGGCGCTTGCCACGCTCTTTCTGTGGCTGTATATAGACATCCGCAGCGACCAGTTTCGCGCGCAACGATTGCAACAAAGACCATGCCGTATCGGGGTCGCAGTCGATAATCACATCGCAGGCATTGGGCGCCAGCGGTCGATGTTCACGAATTTGCAAATCACCCAGCTCGGCGTCAAGCAGCGTCAAGGCATCGTTAAATTCACCAATCGTGCAAATGGTAATCACGAATGGCTGCCGGGAATCGCTGCGCCCCAACCATCGTGGGGCCTGAGCAGGGGTATCTTCAATCATTGCAGGGACGGGAAATGCAGATACTGGACGTTATTGATGTTTGGCAGCGAACGCAGATGCCCAAGATCCTCATTACTCAGCTCCTCGTCAATTTCAATCAGCACCATCGCTTTGCCGTTGCGAGCATCACGACCGAGGTGCATATTCGCAATATTGATGCCGCGTTCCGCGGTAGAGGTACCGATATCACCGATAACACCAGGCTTGTCGTCATTAGTGATGTAAAGCATGTGTTCGCCAAGTTTCGACTCGAGCGGAATTCCCTTCACGTCGATCACGCGCGGCCGGTTTTGAATCAGCGTGCCACAAATACTGCGCGACTTTGTTTCGGTCTCAACCCCAACGGTAATCCGGCAAGGATACTCGTCGCGACCCTCGTTGTGCGCCTCGATCACGTTGATGTTGCGATCCCGTGCGACTTCCCGGGCATTAACCGAATTAACGTAACTGCTGTGGTGCTCGAGGATCGACTGCACCACCTGCACCGTTAACGGCGATACATTCAAGTCATTCGCTTCGCCGCCATAGGTAACCGTCAGCGTCTTGATTGGATCCTGCGTCAGCTGCCCGACGAAAGAACCCAGGCATTGCGCCAGCTGCAGGTAGGGGTGCAATAACTGCGCCTCCTCGGCGCTGATACTAGGCGCGTTAATCGCGTTGTTGATCGCCCCGGTCAACAGAAAGTCACTGATCTGCTCGGCAATCTGGATCGCGACCTTCTCCTGCGCTTCAATCGTGGAAGCACCGAGATGCGGAGTACAGATCACATTATCGAGCTCGAACAGCGGATTTTCTCGCGCCGGCTCGACTTCGTAGACATCGAGTGCGGCACCTTTCAAATGTTCGCTTTTGAGTGCAGCCAGCAAAGCCAGTTCATCGACCAGACCGCCACGTGCGCAATTGATCAGCATACTACCTTTCTTCATCTTGTTGATCGCGCTGGCGCTGATGATGTTGGTGGTCTCAGGCGTTTTGGGCACATGCAGCGAGATGATATCGGAGCTGCCGAGCAAGGTGTCCAGGTCGACCTTTTTAACGCCCAGCCTGGCGGCACGATCCTCGGTCAGATAAGGATCGTAAGCCTGCACGTGCAAGCCATAACCAATTGCCTTACTGGCGACGATGGAACCTATATTACCGGCTCCGATGAGCCCCAGTAATTTACCGGTCAGTTCAACCCCCATAAAACGGGACTTTTCCCATTTGCCGGCACGGGTAGAGCTATTCGCCTGCGGTATATGTCGCGCCAGCGCCAACATCATCGCCATCGCGTGCTCGGCGGTGGTGATCGCGTTACCCAGTGGGGTGTTCATGACCACTATTCCGCGCCTGGTGCAGGCCGGGACATCGACGTTATCGACACCGATACCGGCCCGCCCGACCACCTTCAGATTTTTCGCATGCTCGAGTAACTCCGCGGTCACCCTGGTGGAAGAACGAATCGCGAGACCGTCAAACTCAGCGATCATTTCAAATAACTCGGCCTCGCTGAGTTTGCTCGACTGCACCACCTCGACACCCTGTTCTTCGAATACGGCCACGGCCTGACTCGACATCGAGTCGGAAATCAAAACTCTCGGCTTGGTCATGTTACTGCTCCTGTATTGATTGTTTGAAATCCGCAAACGCCCAGTCCAGCCAGGGGGTTAATGCCTGCAGATCACTGGTTTCAACCGTGGCGCCACCCCAGATTCGAAACCCGGGTGGCGCGTTGCGATAATTGCCAATGTCGAGGGCAACGTTTTCCTGCTCGAGCCTGGCCAGCATGGAGTTAATAGCCTGTTGTTGGTCCTGCGGCGATAGCGCAACAAAATCACTGTCAATTACCTGCAAACACATCGAAGTGGGCGAGCGGGTCGCCGGATCAGTGGGTAACCAGTCGATCCAGGTCGATTGGCTTACCCATGCATCGATGCAATCGAAGTTGCTGCGGGTACGCCGCCATAAACCATCGACTCCGCCCACAGTTTCGGCCCAGGCTAGCGCCGCATGTAAATCTTCCAGCGCCAGCATGCTGGGAGTATTAATCGTGGCTCCGCTGAAAATACCATCAACCAGTTTCCCGTCCCTGGTGAGCTGGAATAACTTTGGCAGCGGGTAACGCGGCAAAACAGTTTCGAGCCTGGCTACGGCCCTCGGGCTAAGCGCGAGCATGCCATGCGCACCTTCGCTGCCGAGTACTTTCTGCCAGGACCAGGTGACCACATCAAGCTTGTCGAAATCGATCGGCATGGCGAAGGCTGCAGAAGTCGCATCGCACAGCACCAGGCCATCACGCCCTTTATCCAGCCATTCCAGATCGGGCAGGCAGACGCCACTGGTGGTACCGTTGTAAACCATCACCAGGTCATGCGCCGGGTTTACCTGGTCCAGATCAGGAAGCTCGCCATACTCAGCCTGGTACAGGTTCAATTGACTAATCCCGAGCGCCTGTAAATCTTTCGCCCAGTCATTGGAAAAACTTTCCCAGACCAGCACATCGACCGGTCTCGATCCGAGCAGCGACCACATCGCCATCTCGAAGGCACCGGTGTCGGAACCGGGAACAATACCGAGCTTCCAGTCAGCCGGCAGGCCCAGCATGCGATGAGAGATATCGATCGCATCGCGCAGACGTTGTTTGGGAAGTTTGGCGCGATGACTGCGCCCCAGGAAATCGGTGTTTAAGTGGGTGATATCCCAGCCGGGATATTTTTTGCACGGCCCCGAAGAAAAGCGAGGATCCGCGGGTCGAACACGCGGACGCTCGGGAAGGCCGCTGGCTTCCTCGTTCATGATATAACCTCTAGTTATGGGTGGTTTGCTCCACCAGGCTCGCGCAGAATAGCATAAAATCCGCAATGCAAAAGCCTGTCACTTGCTAGCCTGTAGATTCTCGCCAAATTCAATGCAGATTATGATGAGTCTAAATGTGCCGCCTTGCGCATGGTTGGGGTTGATAGAAGGAAATTTTATCGATAGCTGCCATTTCCAGTGATATGCTTGCGCCGTCAACCTGTAATCTGATGGCACCCCGGGCTTTCGTCGATGCGCTATCAGATTAATGAATATCGACGATTGCGCCGATCCGCTAATTTCGAGAAATCCCACGGAATAATTTTATTTACCTGCAAGATGAATCATAAAAAGGCAATACAGTTAAAGCCCGATGATGCGGAGCTTTATTACAACCGGGGAAAAGTGCTGTATGAGTCAGGGCAATTCGAAGCGGCTCTGGAAAATTTCAACAAGGCCATCGAGTTAAAACCAGATTATTTTGAAGCTTATACCAACTGCGGTGTTTTATTATCACGTTCGGGCCAATTCGATAAAGCAATAGCGAATTTCGACAAGGCGATTCATTTAAAGCCTGACCTTGCCGTGGCCTATGCAAATCGAGGAAATGCATTGAGCGAATCGGGGCAAGCCGAAGCGGCTTTAGCCAGTTACCACAAGGCAGTTCAATTGAAACCTGATTACGCAAATGCTTTTTACAACCGTGGCAACGTGCAGAGTGAATTAGGATTGTTCAATGAGGCCCTGGAAAGCTACAACGAGGCAATCCGGCTAATTCCCGATTACGCAGAAGCCTATTTTAATCGGAGTTGCCTGGGCGAATATGCCCAGGTGAGTGATGCCGAACTCGACTTCATGGAAAGACAGATACAGCGGAAAGATTTAGCTGGCCCGGATCTGAAGAATTATCTTTACGCGCTTGCCAATGCCTATGAACATTCCGGAGAGTACCAAAGACATTTCGATTTATTGCTTGAGGGAAATCATTTAAAACGTCAGGAAATCGATTACGATTTCGCCAGAGAACAAGATATCTGCAATAAAATTAAGGCGCTATTTCCCGAGAAAACGGAAGATGTTCAGCCACCGGCGGATGCAGGTGATTCCTCTTTGACCCCGATTTTTATCGTTGGTATGCCTCGTTCTGGAACTTCTCTGGTCGAGCAGATTATTGCTAGTCATTCCCAGGTATATGGCGCAGGAGAACTTATCAAGCTGAGGCAGATTATCAGGCCAATGATCAGGAATGCAGTAGAAATGGGCAGGCCTGACAATAACCCCGTTTTAAGAAACAATATTGAGAATAAAATACGCTCTGATTATCTGGGTTACCTGAAAAACTTGAATCGGCCAGAAAAAATCATTACCGATAAGATGCCGTTAAATTTTATTTTCCTGGGATTTATCCTGTCAGCGATTCCCTCTGCAAAAATAATTCATTTGCAGCGGAGTCCAATAGCAGTTTGCTGGTCGATTTTTAAGCATAACTTCAGGGGGGAAGGCAATGGTTATGGCTATGAGATGGACGAGCTCGCTGAATACTACCTGCTGTATCACGATTTAATGGAATTCTGGCAAACTCGCTTTCCCGACATGATCTACCATCTGGATTATGAGGCGCTGACCGAAAACCAGGAAGTCGAAACCCGCAAGCTACTGGATTTTTGTGGATTGGACTGGGAGCAGCGGTGTCTTGATTTCCACACTACAACAAGAGATGTAAAAACAGCCAGCCAGGTGCAGGTCAGAAAAAAAATGTATCAGGGCAGCTCGTCCGCCTGGATTAAATACGAACAACAATTACAGCCGTTAATCAGCAAGCTTAAATCGATCAGCGGCTAAGTGGGAAAGCAGACTTTATACCGACTGATTTGCTTCGCAACGTGCATTACTGCAATAAACTGTAACGTAAAAACTTGACGCAAAACCATATCCTGGCTAACCCAGAAAATTAGCCCCGGTGAAGAAGGCAGGTGTACAGCGGATTAATTCTGCTGGCCTGAAGAACCGGGAGGGTCAGAGATAAGGAGATTGACGTCCGGCGCAAGTTTGCCGGCACAACCGCGGGCTTCTGCGTTTGCAGCAGTTCACGATGGCCCATAGCGCTTCTTGATGACTTCCGGTCTCCCGCTGTCCTTTATTGTCATGATATAGAGATCGCCATAAACAGTGGGTGGGGCACCTTCTCCGCCCAGGAATGCATAAATTTCTGTCAGGTTTCCACCATTCCCGATCCATATCACTACTTCGCCCGGATGCTTCGTAAGAATGGTTTTAGTCACTTCGTGCTTGCTTGAGCCGATAACTTGCACCTCTATTCCCAGGTGTTCCGCCAATGGTCTTGCCGTATCCAGGTTACGTTTCAGGTCAGGGCTATAAATCGCGGTAATATTCATCTCGGCTACGGCTTCGACAAGGGCCTGTGCCCGCTGGCGACCCTTGTCATTTAGTTCCGTGGCGAGAGGATCTCTGTCGGCATGGCGGGTAAGAATGATGGTCGTCGTCGTACCGGACTTGGAGTGATTAACGATTGCGCAGCCCGCCAGTGCTACAACCAGCGAAGTGAATACACATACCTTAAGTAATCGGCTTACCTGTTTCATAATTTGCTTTCCCAAAACTTCAATACCCGGAAGATTACATAATTCAAATCATTTCGTCGGCAAATTTTAACATGCCTAAACTAAGTTCCTGATATGCTTTCGGCTTGAAGGAAAAATCGTATCTCTGGGGGCTGCGACTAAACCCTGGTGTTTCGGTCGGCAAAATTTAACGTGGGTGAACTTTATGAATCAATCACTGAAAGCAGCACTGTTTTCAGCCTTCATATTTCCCGGGAGCGGCCATTTTCTGCTGAAGAAACCTGTCCATGGCAGCCTGCTGGCTGGAATTTCAATTCTATGCGTCTGGGCATTACTGTCCACCGCCCTGGAAAAGGCTCAGGAAATTAGCCTCAAAATTCAAAGCGGTGAAATTCCGCTTGATATAAGCAGGATAACCGAAGAGGTATCGAAACAGGTCGCAGAAGGTGGCACTCAACTGGCCGATATCGCTACTTACTTGCTGCTCGTCTGCTGGCTGGTTGGCATCGCTGATGCTTACCGGGTGGGCTGGTTACAGGACAAGGCTAACAGCGCAGGTGACATAAAATCACAATAGGGCAATCGACGGTTAGCGTAAGCTACCCGCCATGATTACCTGTCGGGAAGAATGACAGTTGTTTTGGCCAGTTTCGCTTTCTTGTCGGCAACCAGCTTAAAGTCCGTAAACGCGATACGGATATAATCAAAATTCTGCAACTGTTGACGCTTTACCGGCACATGATTGACAAAGGTTCCGTTGGTGCTGCCCAGGTCCTCAATAAAAATGTCAACTAACCCATCCATGAGCTGGCTGGGAATCAAATCAACCCGTGCGTGCTCGGTACTGACGGACTCTTCGTCAATAACAATATTATTATCCGGGGATCGCCCGATCAAAATGGTGTCTTTATCGAGGGGAAAACTCTTCATGACAACATCATCCACTAGTAGCTGCAGTTCTGCCAAAATTTTAATCTCTCTCTAATCAGTACAGCGAAAGTATAAACCGGCCTGACGCCGTTTCAAGGTAACATGGCATCCAGATCGGCATTTATTGAAGTATTTACTTAATTCGGTTGATTGTTGATGGTCAACTTCCCTCTAATCAGAACTACGCCCGAGCATCCTGAGGCCAGCCATAACCGGGCTCTCATATGTTTCCGGGCAGGAACAGGTATACTTTGCGCTGTTTGCGGTTAAAGGTCTTCGGGGAATTCTGATGCGTGCTTATGAAATTGTATCTGACGGTGGCGTTGATGCGTTGGCCCTGAACGAAAGGCAGTCGCCGGAACCGGGGATGGGTGAAATACTTGTCCAGGTTCGCGCGTCGTCAATCAATTATCGCGATCTTACGACCATCGAAGATCCAGTCTCGCGAGGTATTGCGTACCCGCGCATCCCCAATTCCGACGGTGCTGGTGAAGTAATCGCTGTCGGTGCCGGCGTCAGCAGCTTTAAAACCGGGGATCGTGTCGCCGGATGTTTCTTCCAGAACTGGTCTGATGGTCGAATTTCAGCTGCAGCCATGGCAAGCGCAATGGGTGGGGCTATCGACGGCATGCTCGCCGAAGAAGCGCTGTTGAGCGAGGCCGGCGCAGTGCATATTCCAGCCCATATGTCCTTTGAAGAAGCGGCGACACTGCCTTGTGCCGCGTTGACAGCCTGGAATTGCCTGCTTGAACAAGGCGGCCTGAAAGCGGGAAATACAGCCCTGTTTCTTGGCACCGGCGGCGCATCCATCGCCGGTTTGCAGATTGCAAAAATGGTTGGTGCGCGGGCGATAATCACCTCATCCAGTGACGAAAAGCTGGAACGTGCCAGGACCCTTGGAGCAGATGAGCTGATCAACTATCGCCAGACTCCAGACTGGGAAGCCCAGGTGCTGGAAAAAACCGACGGTGTCGGGGTCGATGTGACCATTGAAACCGGTGGCGGCGGCACCCTGGAAAAGACCATTGAAGCCACCCGGATTGGCGGTACCATCAGCCTGATTGGAGTTCTCACAGGTGGGACGATCGACCCCACCGCGGTGATGCGAAAATCAATTCGCCTGCAGGGCGTCTACGTTGGCAACCGCCGGATGTTCGAAGATATGAACGCGGCGTTTGCCGTGAACCAGGTACATCCGGTTATTGACCAGGTGTTTAATTTTGAAGATGCGCGCGCAGCCTACCACGCAATGCGTGCTGCCGGGCATTTCGGCAAGCTGGTGGTGAAGATTTAAATGAATCCGTTGAAGACACCATTAAGCGAAGCAGAAATCAGGCAGGCGGTAAGCGTTGTAAAACGCGATGCAGGCATGGACGATAGCGCATGGTTCGAAACCATCAGCCTTGATGAATCGGACCGTTTTCCCGATAAACGCAGTGTTTACGTATGTTGTTATGAACCCTCTGGCAATCGCACCCTGAGCGGACTGGTTCTGCTCGAAAGCGACGAGTTACATGACTGGCAGCACCTCGAGGGAGTGCAGGCGCGCATCGTGCCGGATGAATTTACGATGGCCTGTGAACTGGCGCGTAACGATGAGAGATTTCTCGCAGCATTGCGCAAGCGAGGCCTTGAAGATGCCTCGAAGGTTCTGATCGAAAGCTGGTCGGCGGGAAATTTCGGTAATCCGGAAGAGCAGAATCGGCGCATCGCCTATGCCCACTGCTGGTTGATGAACGATGCCGGCGATAATCCCTATGCGCGACCAATCGCCAACCTGCACCCGGTGTTCGACCTCGGCAGCCGCGAGATTATTCGTATCGACGATTTCGGTGTCGTGCCGATACCGCCTGATGGAGGACCGATTCGACGCCAGCAGCAACGCGATGATTTAACCGAAATTTCGATTACCCAGCCGGATGGCCCCAGTTTCGAAGTCGATGGCTTCCACGTCAGATGGCACGACTGGGAGTTGCAGGTCGGCTTCTCACAACGCGACGGGCTGGTAATTTACGACATTGGTATCAATGACAATGGGCGACTGCGTCCGCTGATGAAACGCGCCTCGATGGCCGAGATGGTAGTTCCCTATGGTGATCCACGCGGTGCAAATTTCCGCCGCAATGCATTTGATACCGGCGAATATGGGATAGGTGTTTCGCTGGACTCGCTGGCGCTGGGCTGCGATTGCCTCGGGCATATACATTACTTCGACGTCTGGACCCACGACTGGCAGGGTAATCCGCGTCTGATCAACAACGCGGTCTGCATGCACGAAGAAGATTACGGCATTTTATGGAAATACTCGGTGCCCGCGACACAGCAGACCACGGTTACCCGTTCGCGCAGACTGGTGGTGTCATCGATCGCCACTATCGGTAACTATGTTTACGGTTTCTTCTGGTACTTTTACCTCGACGGTACGATTGGCGTCGAAGTCAAGGCGACCGGTATTCCGTTTCCGTCGGCGCTCGAAAATGACAAGGCGAGCCCTTACGGCAGGCACATCGGTAACCAGATTGAATCGCATGTGCACCAACATGTGTTCAGTTTTCGTTTCGACATGGCTGTCGATGGCGAACTCAACTCGGTGAGTGAAATGAATTTCAGAGCCGCGCCCAGCGGCAAGGATAATCCATACGGCAATGCCATCCTGACCGAGGAAACCCGGTTTACCACGGAACAACAGGCGCAACGCGAAATCGATGCCCGCCAATCACGCTACTGGCGGGTGCTGAATCCGAATGTAAAAAACCGTTATGGCGAGCCGGTGGCCTACAAACTGCTGCCGGGCGCGAACAGCTTCCCGCTGCAGCAAGCGGATTCCTCAGTGGGACAACGCGCCGCTTTTATGTACAAACACCTCTGGGTGACCCGTTACGCCGCCGACGAACTGTACCCTGCCGGCTGGTTTCCGAACCAGCCGGCAGGGTATAGTTCATCGGCGGCGTAACGGGTCACCCAGATGTTTGTACATAAATGCGGCGCGTTGTCCCCACTGAGGAATCCGCTTGCTGCAGCGGGAAGCTGTTCGCCCGGCAGCAGTTTGTAGCGGCTCCGCCATAACGGTTTTTTACATTCGGATTCAGCACCCGCCAGTAGCGTGACTGGCATCGATTTCGCGTTGCGTGTGTCTTCCCGTGGTAAACCGGGTTTCCTGCGTCAGGATGGCGTTGCCATCCGAGTTATCCTTGCCGCTGGGCGCGGCTCTGAAATTCATTTCACTCACCGAGTTGAGTTCCGCCATCGACAGCCATGTCGAAACGAAAACTGAACACATGTTGGTGCACATGCGATTCAATCTGGTTACCGATGTGCCTCCAGTAAGGGCTTGCATTTGCCATTTTCGACGCTGAAGGAAACGGAATACCGGTCGCCTAGCTTCGACGCCAATGGTACGTCGAGGTAAAAGTTGCAGAAAAGAAACCATAAACATAGTTACCGATAGTGGCGATCGATGACACCACCAGTCTGCGCGAACGGGTAACCGTGGTCTGCTGTGTCGCGGGCACCAAGATATTCGCCA